>DASSZN010000353.1:0-2244 GCA_035702805.1 Thermomicrobiaceae bacterium
GGTGCCGCGGGCCGGCACGCATCCGAGCGCGTCGCGGGAGGCCGCGAGGTGCGGCGGTTTCCCGGCACCTGGCCCCCGGCGGCGGACTGTCACGGTTCTGGGTCACCGTGCCGCTGCTTGTTGTGCGGTCGGCACGCCGACGGATCTACGCTGACGGTCGAGCGGGGGGCTCTCTGGACGCCATACGCGGCGGGTAGGCGGCGGCAGCGCTGCCCCGGCCACCCCGGTGGGGTAGGGCAGGCGATAACGTGACATAAGAGTCAGCCACGGCCGCTCCCGGAGGTTCCGGGGAGGGTGGCTGCGGGCACGCGTATAGCATGTATGCTATACTGCGGCCGTGGATGGCTGGGAGCTGGTCTACTACGAGACGGCCAGCGGGCGGTGCCCCGTGCGGGAGTTCCTCGACGATCTCTCCGGCGAGCAGGCGGAGCGGGTCGTCCGCAAGCTCGACCTCCTCGAGACGCTGGGAACCCGGCTCGACCCGCCCCACGTCAAGCCGCTTCGCGGCAGGATCTGGGAGCTGCGGGTCACCGGCCGGGTGCACCACCGCGTCCTCTACGCGGCCGTGGTGGGCCGGAGGATCGTCCTCCTCCACGCGTTCACCAAGAAGTCCCAGCGGACCCCGACAGGCGAGATCGACCTGGCCGAGGCGCGGCTGGCCGACTACCTCGAGAGGGGCGGGCCATGAAGCACCGCGACTATGTCGCCGAGCGGGAGGCGCAAGACCCCGCGTTCCGTGAGGCGCGCGAGACGCATCGTGCCGCGTTCGCGTTCCAGCTGGCGCTCGTCCGCGCCCGCCTCGACGCCGGCCTCACCCAGCAGCAGCTCGCCGCGCGGCTCGGCACGACCCAGTCGGCCGTGGCCCGCTGGGAGAACGGCGACGTCATCCCCAGGCTGGACACGCTGCAGCGGCTGGCCGACGTGCTCGACACCGCCTTCACCATCGCGCCGCACCGGGGCCTGCTCGTCGGCGCGTCCCGCTAGCGGCCGGGCCGCGCCGCCACCGGCCGCGCTCGGGCGGCCGCCCGCCGCGCTCGGGCGCGATGCGCGGGTCACGCTCGCGGCCCGCGAACTAGCCGCCCGCGCCGTAGGGGCGGGTCAGGACCTCCAGGCCGTGGCCCGAGGGGTCGAAGAAGTACACCCCGCGGCCGCCGTGGTTGGTGTTGACCTGCCCCGGCATCGTCTGCCCCGGGTCGGCCCAGTGCGCGACGCCCGCGTCTCGCAGGCGCGCGTAGCAGGCGTCGAAGGTCGCGTCGTCGACCAGGAACGCGTAGTGGTGCATCTGGATCTCGGCGACGTCCGGCTCGGCGAACTGCAGGAACACGCCGTCGGGGAGGGCCACGGTGCTGAATGGCCCCCACTCGGTGGGCTCCGGCAGGCCCAGCAGCCCGGCGAGGAACGCCGCCGACGCGCGCCGGTCGCGTGCCGGGACGATCGTGTGGTTGAACGAGACGGTCATCTCCAGCCTTTCACGCGTGACGTGGGGAGGGGCGGCGGCCACCCAGAGGACCTCGCCCGCCTCCACCCGCCCGGTCGGCGCCAGGCCCAGGCGCGCGGCGACGCGCCCGGAGGCGAGGTTGTCCGGGTGGATGTGCGCGGTGAGGCGCCGGACGCCCCGGCTCCCGAGCCAGCCCGCCATGGCCGCCGCGGCGGCGGTCGCGAACCCGCGCCCCTGGAAGCGCACCCCGATCACCCAGGCCAGCTCCGCGCCCGGCCCGCCCGGGGTCGCCGCGACCGTCGCCTGGACGTAGCCCGCCGCCGCGCCCGTGTCCCGGTCGCAGACCACCCAGTTGAGCCAGCGCTGGCGGCCGTCCGGCGAGCGTCCCCGCGCCTGCCGCGCGTAGCGGGCGCGGAGCGCGTCCCGCGTGGGGGGCTCCTCCTGGATGAACGCGTACAGGCGCGGGTCGGCGAGCACCTCCCACATGCGCCCGGCGTCGTCGACCCGCAGCGGCTCCAGCACGACGGGGCCGCGCGCGAGCCGCGGCGCGTCCCACCCCTCCCACGGCGTGTCCACCCGGCGCGTCACCTCTCGCCAGCCGGCCCTGGCCCCGTCACCCACGCGCGCCATGGTGCCCCAGCCGGCGCCGGGCGGCAAGGCGCCGGCGAGCGGCGGGGGGACGTCCCTGCCGTCACACGGCGGGGGCCGGTGGTGTTTTGCAGAGTGAGGGTACCCGAACGTACGAGGCCGGCCGGCCCGGCGCCGGTGGAGAGGACCCGAGCGATGCGGACGCGGTGGCTCAGGCG
>DASSZN010000370.1:0-4106 GCA_035702805.1 Thermomicrobiaceae bacterium
GGCAGGTTGCCCACGGGCTCCTCACCCGTCCGCCACGGTCGACCCCCGAAGGGGTTCCCGTCCGACTTGCATGCATTAGGCACGCCGCCAGCGTTGTTCCTGAGCCAGGATCAAACTCTCCATCATGACCGGCTGCCTCGCGCTCGCGAGACCCCGGCCCTCGCGCTCCGTCAGGGCCGCCCCTTCGGGCACCCCCCGGCGGTTGCTTGCTCCGCTGAGTCCGTCCGGCTTTTTGCGCCTCCCACGCCACCCGGCGCCCCCCGCGCGCGATCCCGGTCTCCCGGTCCCCCGCGCGTCAGACCACCATCCGGCGCGTGCAGCGCGAACTACACGTCAGTTGTCAAGGTGCCTCGCCCAGCCTCATTCCTCACGGAACCGCCCACCTCGCGGTGGGCGATCAGAGGCCGCGCCCGTCGCGGCCGTTCCGACCGCAACCTCGCCAGTATACGCATCCGGCGCCTGGGTGTCAAGGCAACGCGAGGCGTGTTCGCGCGGCGCAGACAGGCGCCACAGCCGCTCAAACCGACTGTCTGGGTCCCACTTCCGGAAAGAGGTCCGGCAGCCCGACAACAGAGTCGAGCACGACGTCCGGACGGCCGTGCCGCAGGTCTTCCTCGCGATACTTGCCGGTCCGCACCAGCACCCCGCGGGCGCCCAGCCGCATTGCCGGCAGGACGTCCTGCCGCACGTCGTCGCCGACCATCACGACCTCGCCCGGCCGGCAGCCGAGCGAGCGAAACCCGGCGCGGAAGAAGGGTGCCGCCGGCTTCCCCACCACCGTCGCCCGTCGCTCTGCCGCGTACTCGAGCGCGCGCACCCAGGCCCCGGCATCCAGCGTCGGCCCCTCCCGCGTCAGCCAGTAGCGGTTGCGCTGCATCGCTACCAGCGCGGCGCCGGCAGCCAGCAGACGGAACGCGTGGTTCATCGAGTGGTAGTCGAAGCGCTCGCCGGCATCCCCGACCACCACCACCCGGGCAGACGCATCCTCCACCAGGGGTACGCCGTCAAAGTCGACGCGCACGTCCGCGGACGCCAGCAGGTAGCAGGGCACCCCCGGGAAGCGCCGTCGCACGAACGCCGCGGTCGCGGCTCCCGCCGTGATGACCTCGGCGTCCGCCGCATCGAACCCCCGTCGGCGCAGCTGAGCGCCGAGCGAGCCACGCGAGCGGACCGTCGTGTTCGTCAGCAGGCGAAACGGCACGCCCCGGGCGCGCAGATCCCCGAGGGCCCGCACCGCACCGGGAATGGCCACGTCGCCAAGGAGGAGCACGCCGTCCACGTCGATCAGTGCGCCCCGAGGCCGCTGCCCGTGGTCTCCTGCGATCACCCGTCCGCCTTCCCTGGTCGCTCGCCGCGTGCTCCCGGGCGCTGACACGCGCGTTCGCTCTCGCGTACCCTAGACCGCGATGGCGGGCGTCCGGGTCATTCCCGGCGCATGCCGTGCGGGAACTCCGCCGACCGGCCGCGGCGCCGGTATCGGCGCGGGCCGACGGGTCCGCGCGAGGGAGGTTGCAGCGGGTGACCGAACTGAGCAAGGTCGCGATCTTCACCAACGAGTATCCGCCGAACGTCTACGGCGGGGCCGGGGTCCACGTCGAGTACCTCAGCCGGGCGCTGAGTCGCTTCGTCCCGGTCGAGGTGCGCTGCTTCGGGGCGCAGCGCGTCGACGAGCCAAACCTCACCGTCCGCGGCTACGTCGGTTGGGACGAGGTCCGGCGCAACACCGACACCCGCTTTACCGGTGCGCTCGACGCCCTGTCGCGCGACCTGGCGATGGCCAAGGACAGCTTCGACGCCTCGGTCGTCCATTGCCACACCTGGTACACGGACGCCGCCGGCTTCCTCGCCAAGCAACTCTGGGGCGTGCCGCTGGTCGTCACCATCCATTCGCTGGAGCCGCTGCGTCCCTGGAAGGTCGAGCAACTCGGCGCCGGGTACCACCTGAGCAGCTGGATGGAACGCACCGGCATCGAGAACGCGGACGCCGTCGTTGCCGTCTCCCAGGGCACCCGCGACGACGTGCTGCGATTCTTCGACGTCGATCCGGAGCGCGTCCACGTCATCCATAACGGCATCGATCTCGCCCAGTACCGCCGCACCGCCGCGTCGGACGCGCTCGTCCGCCACGGCATCGACCCGGACCGCCCCTCCGTCCTCTTCGTCGGCCGGATCACCCGGCAGAAGGGGATCATCCACCTGGTGAACGCCATCCCCGACATCGACCCGGCGATCCAGGTGGTGCTCTGTGCCGGTGCGCCCGACACGCCGGAGATCGGGCGGGAGATGACCGAGCGCGTCGCGACCGTCAGCGCCGACCGCCCGGGGGTCGTCTGGATCCGCGAGATGATGCCCCGCGAGGAAGTGATCGAGTTCTACTCCCACGCGACCGTGTTCTGCTGCCCGTCGGTCTACGAGCCGTTCGGGATCATCAACCTCGAGGCCATGGCCTGCGAGACCCCGGTCGTCGCGTCAGCCGTCGGCGGGATTCCCGAGGTCGTCGTGCCGGGCGACACCGGCATCCTGATCGATCCTCACCTGGTGCCGGGCACCTTCGAGCCAATCGACTCCGCCGCGTTCTCCCGGGATCTCGCCACCGCGGTCAACCAGGTCGTGGCCGACCCCGCGCTGGCACGCCGCTTCGGCGCTAATGGGCGCCGCCGGGTCGAGGAGCACTTCTCCTGGGACGCGATCGCCGCGCGTACGCTGGAGCTCTACCGGAGCCTGCTGTAGTCAAGGCGCGACGTCAGTCGGTCACGACGCCCAGCGGCATTGCCGGCGTCGACCCGCCGTCGTACTGGAGCACGAAGTTGGTGTGGGGGATTACGCCCTCGGCGCGCTTCGGGGATATGTCCTGGAACGGCACGCAGTCGATCAGGCGGAATCCCAACTCGGCGGCCAGCGCCTCCCATTCCGCCACGCTGCGGTAGTGATGCTCCGCCCGACCAGACTCCCAGTTCGAGCGGCGGTCCCAACGAACCACCCGCGACCACTGCTCCGCGTCAGCCGGCGTGTCCTCGATCAGAAAGACCCGCCCGTCCCGTCCAACCACGCGCCGCGCCTCGGTGAGCACCGTCGCCTGCAGTGCGCGCGGCACGTGGTGCAACACAAAGAAGAGCACCACGCCGTCCACGCAACCGTCTCGCAGCGGCAACATCTCGCCGAGTCCCATCACGAATGACACTCGTCGTGCCGCGGCCCGGTTCAGCCGACGTCGTACCGGGCGGCTCGGTCGTATCGCCGGGTCGATCGCCACCCACCGCGTCGCGAGGGCTCGCTCCGCCAGCGCCACCTTCTCGGTGATGTGGCCGAAGCCGCTGCCGACGTCGACGTATCGCCCCCCGTCACGCAGGTACGGCAGAATCCCGCTGTTCCGCACCATGCCCGCGGCCCGATGCTGGAGGAATCGATCCTTCCCGCCAAGCCCGGCGATCGCGTAGGCGATCCGCTGGATCAGCCAGTAGTCGTCGGTTGGACGTGAATGTGGGGGCGCGGCATCGTCACGCGACATGCGGTTCGTCCTTCACCTATGTCGGGCAGAGGCATCGACGACGGGGCCCCCGCTCAGTCCACACACTCGGCAAGGCGTCCACCCAGGCGGATTATGTGGCGACCGTCATCTGGTCGCTCGAGGAAGTCAACGCGAACGCCTGCCGACTCGCCGTCCTCGATGACGAACTCGCGCTCCGCGATCGGTCGCAGGTGGATCGGCGGATTGGTCACCCGGCCCGAGCCTTCGGGCCCGTCCGTCGTGACCCGCACCACCAGCCCGGCGTCTTCCGGCGTGACCTCCACAACGACTCGGGGGCGTACATAGCGACCCGCGAAACCGGCGAGGGCGTCGGCGCCCAACGCAAAGGTCGGCTGCGCCTCCTCGCGCAGGCCAAGCCGCTCCGCCAGCACCCAGTCGATAATCTCGCGCGCCGCGGCTGCTCCCCGGTTGCTGTTCGTGAGGACGGCGACGGCGAAGTCGCGCGATGGCACCAGCTGCAGCTGTGCCTGGAAGCCGTTGGTGGTGCCGCCGTGTCCGATGACGCGCTCGCCGCCGACGGTGTGCAGCGCCCAGCCCAGGCCGTAGTGCTCGGCGAAGTTGCCGGCCACCGTCTGCG
>DASSZN010000184.1:0-2881 GCA_035702805.1 Thermomicrobiaceae bacterium
CCCCCACACGGTCGCCTTGACGCCCGACGGCGAGCGGATGGTCCTCGCATTTCTTCGTTCGCGCGCCGCTGGGCCGCGTACGACCCTGCACGGGTTGTGAGTGCGAGCGTCGCAGGTCCGGCACGCCGCGACCAACTGGGACAACCGGTCTCCGACCGTCGGAGATAGGCGCGGTGAACTGGAGTTTCGACGTCCCAGTACTGTTCTGGTCTAACGGCCAGAGCCGGGCCAGTCCTCCGACGGATGGTCAAGCTGGATCGTCGGCTGACCCTCCCAGCAGGGTGTCCTTCGCCGCGATTTCCTCCGGCCAGGGCACCGAGGCCATCATCCACTTCGACTTCAGGTTGGCCTGACCCACAGCCAGACTGCGAGGCCGATTCCGATCATGGCGACGAGCCACCGGAGGACGCCTGATGGCAATCGTCGTGCGATCCGAGGCCCGAGCGTGCTACCGACGAACATGCCGGCGGCCAGCGGGAGCACGGCCGCCCAGTCGACGGAGGTAAACACGATGAAGGTGACGGCAGAGACGACGGACGCCGCGCCGACGAGCATGTTCTTGAGCGCATTCGCCCTTGCGAGGCGCCGCTGAGCGCGACTGCGAGTACGTCTCCGACGTGGAGGACTACCCCGCCCGACTCCCCCGCCATCCGCGAGCGCCACCGCAGGCATACCTCGCTCGTCCCCCGCGTGGGCACGGCGCCCGAGTCTTGCACCTGCACCATCCGCGAGTCGACACCAAGGCCACCCCAGGCCGAATCGGGAATGCCATGACCGGCGGCCGCGCGGAGGCATCGCGCCGGGCTCGCCCCGAGCGTCGCCGCCACCCTGACGGGCCGGCACCGCCGGTCCTCGGACCGACGGGCAGCCGGCTCACTTTTCGCATGGAGGTCCGCCTCGTGAGAGGCGAGGCCGGCCGGGCACTGGCGGCCGCCCAGGGCAGGGCGCTCTCGGCGCTGCTCGCTTCCCTCGCCGAGACAGAGGTAGGACAGGGCGAGGAGGTCCTGCCATGACCAAGCCGACCGCCGCCCCCCGTTACGCCTGGTACGGACGGGTCTCGACCGAGGACGAGCAGGACCCCACGCTCTCCTTTCCCCGCCAGCTCCAAAACGCAGAGCGCCAGGTGGCAGAGGCCGGCGGGCGCATCGTCGCCCACTACTACGACATCGAGTCGGGCACCCGCGCCTACGCGGCGCGCGGCTCGGGGGCCTGGCGGGCTTCGACATCCCGATCCCCCGCGACGGCGGACTGCAGGACCTCCTCGCCGACGCGGCGAAGCGCCCGACCCGCTTTGACCGGGTGATCGTGGAGTCGATCAGCCGCCTCTCTCGCAACTCCTCGGTCGCGTTCCGGGTCGAAGACGAGCTCCGCCAGGCGGGCGTGCGCCTCTGCGCGGCCGACGAGCCGTTGGAAGAGTCCTTCGGCACGATCGTGCTGCGCCACGTGAACATCGGCATCGCGCGGGGCTACCACCACGAGCTGATGGTGAAGTCACGCCAGGGCCAGGAGACCTCGACCCGCCAGGGCTGGCACACCGGAGGCGTCGCCCTCTACGGCTATCGCTTCGTCACCCACGACCACCCGAACCCGCACAAGGCGAGCCGCGGGATCAACAAGCGGACCTTGGAGCTGGACCCCGTGCGCGCGCCCGTCGTGCGCGCCATCTACGACTGGTACCTCGGCGGAGGCGTGGGGCTCCTCCAGATCCGCGACCGCTTGAACGCCGACCCCGACCGCTACCCGCCACCTGTGCCGGTCGATCCGACGACCGCACGCGGTGCCTGGAGCATGTCCTCAGTGTGGGAGGTGCTCAGGAACCCCAAGTACACCGGCTACCAGGTCTGGAACCGCAGAGCCCGCAAGAAGGGCCACAACCGCATGAACCCGCCGGAGACGTGGATCTGGTCCCAGGAGCCCGCCCACCCCGCCATCGTCAGCCGGGAGGAGTACGAGGCCGTGCAGGCGCGGGCCAAAGCCAACGAGCGCTCACGGCAAGGAGTCCTGGCGACCGTCGCCCGACCCACCGCAAAGCGCGACTACCTCTTCCGCGGCCTGCTCCGCTGCGGGATCTGCGGGCTGCGCATGTGGGGCAACCACCGCCGCCACTCCACCTACTACTCGTGCCAGCCGTCGCACCAGCGGTCGAAGGACATCCCGGCCGACCATCCGCCGCACGTGTACCTGAACGAGCAACGGCTCAACGACGCGCTCCTCCCGTTCCTCGCCACCGCCATCTTCGGCTCAGAGCGCACCGGGTACTGGCGCACCTGCCTCGAAACCGCGGTCGAGCCCGAGCGCGCCGCACCGGCGAAGGACCGCGCCGCGGAGATCGAAGCAGAAGTCACCGATCTCGAACGGCGCCTCACCCGCCAGCTCGTCAACCTCGATGCCGACGACGTCACGGTCGCATTGCGCCGTCGGGTCGGCCAGCGTGTCGCCGAGCTGGAGGACGCGATCGCCGAGCGGCGCGAGCGGCTCGTGGCACTGGCGCGGGAGTCGGCGACAGAGGCGCCCACGTTGGCCGACGTCGCCCCGCTGCTCGACCGCCTGCCGATCCTCGCCACCTCGCTCGACGCGGCGCCACAGGGCGAACTACGGGCGCTCTTCGATGCGCTGCAACTCGACGTCGTCTTCCAACCGGCCGAGAGCGCGGTCGATGTCGCAGTAACCCTCTACGATCGCGGCAACGACACCGGCGAGGTCCCCGCGCAGGTTGGCGCGGAGGACTGGTCGGCGCCCCCGGCAGTGTGCGCGTTCAGGACATAGGAGACCGGCACAGCTCGGTATGTGTCAAGACATAGGAGACCACTTAGAGGGGGGTGCTCCTATGGAGATGGGCCGGTTCCTTATCGAGACTCACCTTCGGACCGGTAAGCCGATC
>DASSZN010000247.1:0-5024 GCA_035702805.1 Thermomicrobiaceae bacterium
CGGGGAGGTGGCCCCGGCGGGGGCTGGGATTGCGGCCGTCCTGGCGTGGCGCGCGCTCGACGTGCCAGGCTTCCGGCAGGTCGGCGCGCTTTTCAGCATCGGTTCATCACATGGTCATGGCGCGTTAACGCCCGGGCGGTACCTTGGTAGGTGCGGGGATGCAGACCCCGCGGAGTGGTGGAGGGGCGGTCGTCCGGACCCGCTCGGGCGAGCCAAGGCGCGGCTCGCCAGGGGTCGACCAGCCGCCCGCGAACCCGGGCAACGACGCCCGGGCGGTGGAAGCACGGAGTTACAGAGGATAGTCGAGATGGACGACAGACTGAAGACCATGTGGTCCAGGGTCGCGACGTGGTTGAGCTACCGGCCGGCGCGGGCCGTCCGGCTGGTGGTGGTACTGGTGCTGCTCGGCGTGCCGCTGGCGGCCTGCTCGGTCACGCGACCCGCCGCCAGCACGGCGTCGACTCCGCCCGCCGCGGCCGCGACGACGGCGTCGAGCGGCGGCTCCAGCGCGACCTCGCCGGCCACGAGCACGACGACCGGGACGACGCCGACCGCGAGCGCGTCGGGCGCGACCACGACCCCGTCAACCGCGACGACGACGCCATCCACGCCGGCCACGGCCAGCTCGCCGGCCAGTCCGGCGGCGACCCCGGCGGGGACGGCCCCGAGCGCCGCGCAGCAGGCGGCGATCAAGGCCGTCATCGAGCGCGGCAACCAGGAGCAGGCGCAGGCCCTCGCCGCCAATAACCCGGCGCTGATGCAGGACAGCGCGACGTCGAGCTACTACAGCCAGCTGGTGCAGACCCAGACGGCCATGGTCAGCCAGGGCGTCTCCTCGATCAAGCTGGACAAGCTGACCTGGCAGTCGATCGTGCTGACCAGCCCGACCACCGCGCGGGCCGTCGACGTCGAGACCTGGAGCACCACGCTCAACAACGGCAGCACCCAGCAGCAGTCGAACACCAACGTCTACACGCTGGTCCTGCAGGGCGGCTCCTGGAAGGTGAGCGCGGACCAGCAGCCGGGCTCGCAGCAGACGCCGTCGACGACCTCCGACCCGAGCGGCGTGCCCAACCCGGTGGTGCCGATCGCCCCGGCGGGCGCCTCGGGCAACGTCGGCCAGTCGGAGAACTGGGCCGGCTACGCCGCCACCGGCGGGACCTTCACCTCGGTGTCCGGTAGCTGGACGGTGCCGCAGGTGAGCGCGACCGGGTCCACGGGCGCCGACGCGACCTGGGTTGGCATCGGTGGAGTCGTCTCGACCGACCTGATCCAGGCGGGGACCGACGCCTCGGTCCAGGGCGGCCAGGTGACCTACGCGGCCTGGCTCGAGACGCTGCCGCAGGCGCAGCAGATCGTGCCGCTGGCCGTCAACGCCGGCGACACGGTGAGCGTCTCGATCGCCCAGCAGGCGAGCGGGCTGTGGCAGATCACCATCCACAACGACACGACGGGGAAGTCGTACCAGACCAGCCTGAGCTACGCCTCGACGAACTCCTCGGCGGAGTGGGTGGAGGAAGCGCCGGCCGTCGGCAGCAACATCCTGATGCCGCTCGACAACTTCGGCAAGGTCACCATCACCGGCGCGAGCACGGTCGAGAACGGCAAGACCCAGACGATCGCGCAGGCGGGCGGCCAGGAGATCACGATGTACGCCACCACCGGCCAGGTTCTGGCGCAGCCGTCGTCGCTGGCCGCGAACGGCGCGGGCTTCACGGTGACCCGCACCGCGGCCCAGGCGACGCCGGCCGGCCCGGGCTCGAACTTCTTCCGCCGTGGCGGCTTCTCCGGCTAGATAGGCGACCGACCGAACCGATCCACGATCCAAGGGGCCTGGCGACACCGCCGGGCCCCGCCGCGTGGGCCCGGGTCGCCGGCCTCGCGTCGTCCCACTCCCATAGGATGGATGAACCCGGCATGGACACCCGGAAGAACGAGTTCGCGCGCTTGGTCGCGGCGGCGCGCACGCACCGACTGTCCCGCCGTGCCCTGCTCCGGCGCGCGGCGCTGGCTGGGCTGGGCGCGCCCGCGATCGCCGCCCTGCTCGCGGCCTGCGGCCCCGCGACTACGGGCACGACGGCCGTGACCGGCGGGGCGCCGGCCGGATCGGCCGGGAGCGGCGTCGCGACGTCCGCGGCGACCTCCGCCCGCGGCCACGCCGGGCCGCTGCGCCTCCTCTGGTGGGAGGCGCCGACGATCCTCAACCCGCACCTCGCTCCGGGAACCACCGACTTCGACGCCGCCCGGGTCGTGCTCGAGCCGCTGGCCGACTTCGACGTGGACGGCAACCTCGTCCCCATCCTCGCCGCCGAAGTCCCGACCGCCGCCAACGGTGGGCTGGCCGCGGACGGCAAGAGCGTCACCTGGACGCTGCGGCCGGGCGTCACCTGGTCGGACGGTCAACCCTTCACCGCGCGGGACGTCGCCTTCACCTACGAGTACGTCAGCAACCCGGCGACGGCCGCCACGACGATCGGCGCCTACCTCGACGTGGCCGGCGTCGACATCGTCGATCCCCAGACCGTTCGGGTGCGCTTCCGGTCGCCGAGCCCGGGCTGGTTCTCCGCCTTCTGCGGAACCAACGGGATGATCCTGCCCGCGCACGTCCTGCAGGGCTTCGTCGGGGCGAACTCCCGCAACGCGCGCTTCAACCTCGCACCGATCGGCACCGGCGCCTTCACGGTCGACAGCTTCGTCCCCGGCGATAGCGCGCACTACTCGGTCAACGACCGCTTCCGCGAGCCGGACAGGCCCTCCTTCGCCACCGTCGACCTCAAGGGTGGGGGCGACGCCACCAGCGCGGCCCGGGCCGTCATCCAACTCGGCGAGGTCGACTACGCCTGGAACCTCCGCGTCCCGGCGCCGGTCCTCACCGCGATGGTGACGCCCGGCTCGCCGGGCAAACTGGTCGTCTACCCCGGTTCCGGCGTCGAGCGCATCCTGATCAACCTGACCGACCCGAACCAGACCGTCGACGGTGAGCGGTCGCACCTGGGTACGCCGCATCCCTTCCAGTCAATCCTCGCTGTGCGCCAGGCCTACGCGCTGGCGGTCGACCGCGGCCTCATGGCGACCCGGCTCTATGGCCCGGGCGGGTCGGCCACGGCGAACGTGCTGGTGGCGCCGTCGGCCTTCGTCTCGAAGAACACCTCCTGGACGTACGATCCGGCCGCCGCGGGCGCGCTGCTCGACCAGACCGGCTGGGCCGTGGGGGCGAACGGCATTCGGTCCAGGCACGGGGTGCCGATGACGGTGACGTTCCAGGCCACCGTCGACCAGCTCCATCAGCAGGAGCAGGAGCTGGTCCAGTCGAGCTTCGCGCAGCTGGGCGTCCACGTCACCCTGAAGACCATCGACGCCGGCGTCTTCTTCTCGTCGGACCCCGCGAATGCCGACACGGCGGCGCACTTCTACGCGGACCTCGAGATGTTCACCAACGGGCCGACCACGCCCTACCCGATCGACTACATGCGCTCCTGGTACGGCGCGGCGAGCAACATCGCCCAGCGGTCGAACCAGTGGTCGGGCCTCAACCTCGAGCGCTGGCAGAGCAGCGCCTACGACGCGGCGTACGAGCAGGCGAAGACCGAGCTCGACCCTACCACGCAGGCCAGGCTCTTCGTCAGCATGAACGACCTGGTCGTCAACGACGTGGTGGACATTGCCGAGGTCGCCCGCAACGGCGTCTCCGGTGCCGCCCGGACCCTGCGCAACCTCGAGCTCTCGCCCTGGACGTCGGAGCTCTGGAACCTGGCGAACTGGACGCGCGCGTCATAGCCCGCCAGGACCACCAGGGGGGCCGACCTGAACGGGTGGTGCTCCGGCTCCGCGCACGGGACGGTGGAAAACCTCACATCGCCGGGCACGGCGTATGTCGTCGACGTCGCCTGCCCCGCACGGCGGCGCGGCAATCTCCGCGCTCCACTTGAGCGGGAATGGGTCTCGCTCAGCGCGCCGTCCAGCCGCCGTCCACCACCAGCGCCGTGCCGGTGACGAACGAGCTCTCGTCGCCGGCCAGGAAGAGGGCCGCCCGGGCGATCTCCTCGGGCCTGCCCAACCGCCCCAGCGGTAGCCGCCGCACGATGTCCGCCTCGTCGGCCGCAGGGTCCGGCTCGCGCTCCATCGAGCGGCGCAGCATTGGCGTGTCGGTCGCGCCGGGGCAGACGCAGTTGACGCGGATGCCCTGCGGCGCGTGGTCGAGCGCCATCGCCCGGGCCAGCCCGATCAGGCCGGCCTTGGTCGCGCAGTAGGCCGGGCTGCCCGGCGAGCCTACCAGCGCCAGCTCCGAGGCCGTGAAGACGATCGACCCGCCGCCCGAGCGTGCCATCGCTGGCACAGCGTGTCGCGCGCAGAGGAACGATCCCCGCAGGTTGACCCCCAGCACCCGGTCGAGGTCCGCAAGCGCGATCTCGTCGACCGTGCCCGTCCCACTGACACCCGCGTTGGCGAACAGGACGTCGAGCCGGCCGTAGCGCTCCAGCGCCGTCGCCACCATCGCCGCCACCTCGCCGTCGTCGGCCACGTCGGTCCGGACGGCGACTGTCTCCCCGCCGTCCTGCTCGATCGCTCGAGCCACCCGCGCCACCGCCTCCGCATCCACGTCGGCCAGCACCAGCCGCGCCCCCTCGGCCGCGAAGAGCCGCGCGCTGGCCGCGCCGATGCCGGAGGCCGCCCCAGTGATAATCGCTACCCTGCCCACCAGTCGTCCCGCCTGCCCGGCCATCGCGCTCCTCCTCCGCCATGCTGCCTGTTGCCGGGGCCTCTATGGCAGAGCCGGCCGGCGTCGTCAAGCGTGGCCGGCGGCTCGTTCGGGACGGGGCGTCCCGCACTGTCACGCTGCTGAGACTTTTCGCCGCGTGTCGCTGATGCCGCTGTCGCGACCCCCTCGCTACGTTGGGAGTACTGCAGGCTCGCCGCGCGCCGGTGTGCGGCGGTGCCAGTCGTCCAGCAGGGAGGGACCGGTCATGGACAGGGTTGCGGACATCAAGGGGATCGACCCAACGGCGGAGCAGAAGCTGCACGCA
>DASSZN010000310.1:0-7104 GCA_035702805.1 Thermomicrobiaceae bacterium
GCCTCTCGGTGCGCACGCCGGGCGGGGGCGGCTGGGGCACGCCCGGCGAGGACTGAGCCGGCTCCCCGCGTCGATCTTTCTACGATTGGCACGGGTCTGACACGCCCGGCCGCGCGCTTCCACCCGGCTGTCACGGTCCGGCGGGTAGCGTAGCTCCGGCGAGTGCCGGGTCACGCGGTCGGTCGGCGGGGAGTCGGGCATGGCGGGCACGGGCGAGACAGACGTCGGGCGCTACCGGGCGAACCTGCGGGCGGAGGTGGACGGTGCCGCGCTCTACCGGGCGCTGGCGGCGCTGGAGTCCACGCCGGAACTGGCGACGGTCTACCGGCAGCTGGCGGAGTCCGAGGAGCGCCACGCGGCGGTCTGGCGCGGCAGGCTCGAGGCGGCCGGCGCGACGGTTGGCGTTGTCGGGCCGAGCTGGCGCACCCGCGCCCTGATCGCCCTGGCGCGGCGGCTGGGGCCGGGGCTGGTGCTGCCGACCGTCGCCGCCCACGAGCGCGCCGACAGCGCGCGCTACGCGGCCCAGCCGGAGGCGGTCGCGGCGGGGATGCCGGCCGACGAGGAGTCGCACGCCCGGCTGTTCCAGTCGATCGGCCGGCAGGCTCCGCACGGCCTGGTCGGGGGTGCGCTGGCCCAGCTGGAGGGGAGGCACCCGGCGGCCAGCGGCAACGCCCTGCGGGCGGCGGTACTGGGCGCCAACGACGGGCTCGTCTCGAACATCAGCCTGGTCATGGGTGTGGCCGGCGCCGAGCTCTCCGCGCACAGCATCCTGATCACCGGGTTGTCCGGGCTGCTGGCCGGCTCGATGGCCATGGCGCTCGGCGAGTGGCTCTCGGTCCAGAGCGCCCGCGAGCTGTACGCGCACCAGATCGAGATCGAGGCACGCGAGTTGGCGGAGTTCCCCGAGGAGGAGGTCGAGGAGTTGACGCTGATCTACCGGGCCAAGGGGGTGCCGGAGGACCACGCCCGGGAGATGGCGCTCGAGGTGGTGTCCGAGCCGAAGACGGCGCTGGCGACGCTGGCGCGCGAGGAGCTCGGCATCAACCCCGAGGAACTGGGCGGCTCGGCCTGGGTGGCGTCGATCACCTCCTTCTTCCTCTTCTCGTTCGGGGCGATCATCCCCGTGCTACCCTACTTCTTTACCAGCGGCCTGCCGGCCGCGGGCGCGAGCATCGGGCTGGGGGCGCTGGCCCTCTTCCTGATCGGCGCCGGCATCACGGTTATCACCGGGCGCAACGCGCTGACCTCCGGGCTGCGCCAGGCGGCCTTCGGCATCGTCGCCGCGAGCATCACCTTTGGCATCGGCCGGCTCGTCGGAGTCAGCCTCGGCGCCTAACGCCGCGACTCGGGGAGGGGAACTGGGTGGAGATCCGGCGCGCCGGCTGCGATGACGCGGCCGGGATCGCGAACGTCCACGTCGCGAGCTGGCAGACCACCTACCGGGGTCTTGTCCCGGACGCGGCCATCGCGCGCCGCTCGCTCGAGCGTCGGCTCGGGCTCTGGCGTGCGACGCTCTGCGACGGCGGCTCGAGCGCGGCCGTGCACGTCGCGGTGGATCCCGACGGGACGGTCGTCGGCTTCGCCTCGGGCGGCACGCGCGAGGCGGGGCCGGCCGACTTCACGGGCGAGCTCTACGCGATCTACCTGCTCCGCGAAGCGCAGGGGAGCGGGCTCGGCCGGCGGCTGGCCGCCGCGGTGGCCGGGGACCTGGCCGCGCGCGGCCACGACGCCATCCTCCTCTGGGTGCTGGCGGAGAACCTGCGAGCGCGCCGCTTCTACGCGGCGCTCGGCGGCGTGGTGGTCGACCGGCGATGGGTCGACTTCGACGGGACGCCGCTGGAGGAGGTCGCCTACGGCTGGTCCGGCACCGCCTTCCGGCACCTCGCTGGCTGACGGCCCGCGACGTTCGCCCGGACCGGACCGGCGAGGTGCCGACTCGCTGGTCGCGCGTCAGCGCGGCGTCGGCGCGGGCGGCCGGACCGGCAGCGGCCGCGCGGCGGTGCCGAGCACGGCGTTGAGGCAGGCCAGGCAGACCGCGGGCGCCAGGTAGATGCCGACGCCGAGGCTGTCCGGGATGCCGGTTGCCAGTGCCGCCGGCGTGACGGGGTTGGACGAGCCGGGCAAGGTGGTGACGCACCCGGCGAGGAGCAGTAGGAAGCCGCCCCACATCAGCGTGAGCGCCGGCGCGCCCTCACCGCGGCTGCGCAGGTAGGCGCCGCCCGCCGCGGCGAGCGTGGCGATCAGCATTGCGGCCAGGAAGAGCAGCGACGCCGTGTCGAGCCCGTAGTTCCAGAGGCTCGTCGAGGCGGCGGTGACGGCTCCGTCGGGCGGCGGGTAGCTGAACGTGACCGGGCCGAAGACCACGAAGCCGAGTCCGAGCAGCGCGACCAGGCCCGTGACCAGCCCGATTCCGACCTCGACGCGACGTGACATGGCATACCCTCCGTTCCGTGTTCGCCCCATCGGGCGTCTTCGTCGCGGCCGCGGTCAGTCCGCCGGCGTCGGCTCCATCGTGCGCCGCGGCGGCTGCACCGTCAGGCGCCGGATGAAGACGACCACCGTGACGAGCACGCCGGCCGCGATGCCGGCGACGAGCGCGAGGATCCCCAGGACAAGGTTGCCGACCACTCCCCCGGCGGTCGCGCGGACGAGCCCGAGTGCGAACGCCGGTCCCGCCAGGCCCGCCGGGTAGGTGGCGGTGACGGCGTAGGTGCCCGGCTGCGCGACGGTGAACTGCGCCGCCGAGTAGCCGCTACGCGACCCCAGCGTGTACTGGCCCAGGGTGTGGGACACGGCGGACACCGGTACCGGCTGTCCCGTCGAGGAGTTCGTCACCGTGATCGTGAGGTCCGGGTAGTCCTGGCCGGCGCTGTAGCGCATGCCGTGCAGCGACCCGCGGTACTCGTAGACGATGGTGTAGGTGCCCGACCGCGTCAGCGTCACCTGCTGGGTGCCCGGCATCGTCACCCGCTGCATGTCGTTGAAGGGCAGCACGACGAGCACCGTGAAGATCGCTGCCCCGGCGACCACCAGCGCGGCCGCCAGCAGGTAGAGCCAGCGGCTGGGGCCGGCCGTTCGCACGCTCATGACACGCCTCCTCGTTCCTGGAACCGTCTGGACGTGCCCGCCGCGGCGGGACGCCATTCTCCCGGTGTCCAGACTAGCTTCGGAGGCGTGACAAGGTCGCCGCAGGCGGGCCTGTGGATGGGACAGGAGCACGACAGTCCGCGGCCGAAGCGGAGGCCGGTCTTGCGAGGGAGAGCCGTGGCCATGGAGCGACGGCGAGCCGGCAGCGACGTGACGCGCGCTGCCGGCTCGCGGCTCGGCGGGGATGAAGACGGACGCTCAGTCGGCCTGGAGCGGCACGACCAGGCGCGGGCGCTCCTCGTACGCGTCCATCTCGGTCGTCTGGTAGACGAACTTGGACTCGTCGGAGGTGGAGGCGGCCAGGACGTTGCCCTCGCGGTCCATGCCGACGATGTTCATCACGTTCTGGCGCTCGGCGTAGGGGTCGGGCAGGTGGCGCAGGTCGACCATCGCCCGGCGCAGCGCCTCCTCGAGGGAGTGCCCCTCGCGCAGGAACATGACGACGCTGTGGGCGGTGGCGCAGCGGATGGCCATCTCGCCGCGCCCGGTGCAGGCGGCGGCGCCGAAGCGGCTGTCGGCGTAGTTGCCGGCGCCGATGATCGGGGAGTCGCCCAGGCGCCCCGGCCACTTGAGGCCCCAGCCGCTGGTCGAGACGGCGCAGGCGATGTTGCCCTCGGCGTCGCGCACGATGACGTTGGTGGTGCCGAAGATCTGCTCGTGCAGGAGCTTCGACCAGTCGCGCACGGCGTCCATGTAGAGGCTGTACTGGTCCATATAGACGTTGCCGGCCAGGCCGGACTCGCCCTTGACCTGCTCGCGCCACACGTCCCGGGCGTGGTCGGTCAGCAGCTCCGCCGGCTCGAAGCCGTGGGTGCGGGCGAAGAGCTCGGCGCCCTCGCCGACCAGCATGACGTGGGGGGTCAGCTCCATCACCTTGCGCGCGATGTCGATCGGGTGGGGGTAGTGCTTGACGGCGCCGACCGTGCCCGCCGCGAGGGTCGTGCCGTCCATGATGCTGGCGTCGAGCTCGACCTGGCCGAGGACGTTGGGGATGCCGCCGGTGCCGACGCCGGAGTCCTCCAGGTTGTCCTCCACCAGGCGGACGGCGGCGATCGAGGCGTCGACGGCGCTGCCGCCCCGGCGCAGCACGTCGACGGCCGCCTGCATGCCGACGCGCGCGTTGGCGCTGCCGACCACGATGCCCGTACCCTTGCCACCTGCCACGGCGATCCCCTTCCTGTCGCTCTCACGCGTGCGCGCCTGCCCGGCGCAAGGTCGATCCCGATCCGACGGCGCCGACGCGGCGCGGTTGCCCATTGTAGGGGAAAACGGCGTGAGTCTCACCCCCTCGTCGCTCGACGGAACTTCAGGGGGAGGATGCCAGGGGCCGCAAGCCGAGGTGAGGGCTCCTCAGATCCGGGCTCGGCCGGACGGGTTGAGGGACCGGCCGAGCGTGATCGCGTTGCCGTCGGGGTCGGTGAGCGCCACTCCGCGGTAGAGCCCCGGGGCGGTCTCGATCGGGGGAACCGGGAGCCCGCGTCCGGCGAGGCCGGCGAGGTGCGCGCCGCGGCTCGATGGAGCCCGCCGCGTCAGGACGCCCGCGCACCCTTTCCCGTGTCCGGCTCCGCCGCGACGATCGGGCGCGCGCGGACGGCGCGGATCGGCGGCAGGGAGACGACGCAGGCCGCCTCGACGAAGGGGACCGCCGCGATCTCGTCGCGGACGGCCGCCGGGATCGGGTCGTCGGCCTGCAGCACCATGATGGCGTCGCCGCCCCGGCGGTGCCGGCCCACCTGCATGCCCGCGATGTTCACCGCGTGGTCCCCGAGGATGGTGCCGACCCGGCCGACGATCCCGGGGCGGTCCTCGTGGTGGGTGATCAGCAGGTGACCCCCGAGCGGCCGCTCCAGCGGGTAGTGGTCCACCTCGAGGATGCCGGCATTGCCCGGGTACCAGCACACCGTCACGCGGTGGGGCGTCGGCCCGCTCACGGCGAAGGTGAACTCGGGCGGGCTCCCGGGGGCTCCCGGGGTGGCGGACCGCGCCACCGCCAGCCCGAGGGTCCGCGCCAGCACCGCGGCGTTGGGCGGCGTGACCGGGCGATCCGTCCAGTGGGACAGCGCGCCGACGAGTGCCGCCGCGACCACGTGCTCGGCGACCTCCGTGGCGACGGGGCTTTGGAACGTCACGTCGAGGCGCTCGGGGAGGCGGGGCTGGAGGACGGCGAGGAGGTGGCCGGCCGCCTCCGCGACCTGCGCCAGGTGCCCGAGCTCATCGGCGCCGGGAATCTCCACCTCGGTGGTCTCCGACGAGTCGCCGAGCAGCACGCGCCGCGCGTCCTCGAGGTCGGCCACCGGGCGGACCGGCGGCGGCAGGTCCTCCCGTGCCGCGGCCTCACCGAGCAGCAGGCAGGTGATCCCGGCGGCCGCGTAGGCGCGGGCGTGGCGCGGGCTGTCCTCGACGGCGTGGGTCGCCCGGAATGCCCGGGCGGCGTCGACCTTGGCGTCGGTGAAGGTCAGGGAGCACGGCGGGAACCCCTGCTCGCGCAGCCAGGCCCGGGTGACCGCTTCGCCGGACGCCGGACGCGCGGTGACGATCCGCACCCGATCGGGCCCGAAGCGCGTGAGGAGCGCGGCCAGGAACGCCCGCGCGCCGGGCGCCGGGAGCAGGCTCGCGGCCGGGCCGCCGGGGCCGTAGACCCAGTCGCGGACCTCGGCCGGCACGCGCAGCCCGTGCGAGTCGACGAAGGCGTGGTCGGGCAGATCGAGGGCGAAGTGTTGCCGGGCAGCCCGGGCCAGCGGCGCCGGGTGCTCGGTCAGGACCCCGTCGAGGTCGAGGGCGATCGCCTGGACATCGGTCACGGTCGTCACCTGTTCTGCATCGAGGCGAGTGCCGGGTCGCGGCGCTACGCCGCCGGAGGCGAGCTCTCGAGTCACCGTCGTGCTGTGCCTACCGAAACGAACCAGGCGGCGGACGGTCGCGCGGGCGGCAGGGCCGGAGCTTCGCCCGGGAGCGCCGGCGCGACGACGGCGGATGCCGGAGCGCGGGCGACCGGCACCAGCCGTTGCCCGCCCCGCGGTAGTCCGGCCGGCCGCGCCTCAGCGCGGGGCCGACAGGGTGTAGCGGAACCCGAGCGGCGTGAGCGCGTCGCCGTCGATCTGCCAGGGCTGGATCGACCGGAGCCCCGCGTGGGAGCCGGTCGCACCGTCCGTCAGCCGGATCCCCGATACGACTACCAGGGCGACGTGAGGATACTGCTCCCGGGCGTGGGCCAGCTCGTTCGGGGTCAGCAGGACGTCGGCGCCGTCGCCGGTCGTGCCCTTGACCTGGGCGTGGAGCTCTGGCTGCCCGGCGCGCCGGCAGCACAGGTCGTACGACTCACGGCTGGCGACCTCCTCGACGGTCCATCCCAGGGTGCGGAAGTGGTGGATCGCCCGCTCCACCGCGTACCGCTCGACGGCCTGGCGGTTATCGGCCGACGGCACGAACCCCTGGCCCCAGCGACGGCCGGCCAGCTCCGCGATCGCCTCGACCGCCTCCTCCACCTCCGGAGCATCGGCCGGCCAGCCGCCTGCCGCCGTCACCGCGGTGTTCCACTGCTCCGGGGAGACCCGGACGGCGGTCTGGCTCGCGGTACAGACGGCAGCGAGGCTCTCCAGCGGGTCGGGATGCTCGTCGAGCCAGAGCGGCAGGCCGGGCATCAGGATGTAGCGCAGGTCGACCCGGTTGCGGACGGTCGCGATGTCCGCGGGGTCGATCCAGTAGCGGTTGCCCACGTCCGCACGCGGGAACGGCGGGGAGAGGACCTGTCCGAAGGCCACGATGCCGCGCCGCACGTCGCCCTCGGAGAGCTTCCAGATGATCACGCCGTCGCCGACGGCGGGCCGTTCATCCCCCACCGTCCAGGCGTCGACCTCGCGGCCCCGGATCGCGTCCATGATTCGGTAGCGCTCGGGGCTCGCCCCGAAGACCCAGTACTGCACCCGCCGGCTCCCTCCACGTGCCCACGCTCGCGGG
>DASSZN010000010.1:0-7187 GCA_035702805.1 Thermomicrobiaceae bacterium
ACGTAGGCGTTGTCGAACAGGACGAACTGCTGGGCGAGCCGGTGCAGGTTGGGCGTGACCGCCGCGCCGAACGTGGCCAGGCTGGGGTCGCCGTTGCCCTGGGGCAGGTCGCCGAAGACCTGGTCATAGGTGCGGTTCTCCTTGATCACGTAGATCACGTGCGCGATCGGCGGGAGCGTGCCGACGCTGCCCCGGCCGCTCGGGAAGCGGTCGTTGGCCGCGACCTGCGCGGTATACCGCTCGAGCGCCGCGGCATTGGGTAGCGGGATAGTGGAGAGCGTGCCGACCATCATGGTGCCGACGTACTGGCTCGCCATGCCCGGCACGCCCGGCCGGTATCCGGGGTTCGGGCCGGAGCCGAGCCCCTTGCCGTTGATGACGAGCAGGTGGGTGCCCTCGGCATCGAGGAGCACGCCGGTAGGGTACCAGGCGGTCGGGATCAGGCCCACCGTCACCGAGGAGCCGGTCCGGCGTAGATCGAGCACGGCGACGTCGTTGTTGCCGGCGTTGGCGACGTAGAGGGTCGCGCCGTCGGCGCTGACGGCCAGGGCGTCGGGTGAGGTGCCGGCGAGCGCCCCGGGGTACGGGGCCAGCGACAGCGTGCGTACGACGCGGTCGGTGGCGGCATCGATCACCGAGACCTGGTCACTGTCGCTATCGCTGACGTAGATGTCGCCGCTGACCGGGTTGACGGCCAGCGCGTTGGGGTGCAGCCCGACGGTGATCGTCGCCCTCCGCCGCAGCGTCGCCGCGTCGAGCACGGTGACGCTGCTCTCACCCGAGTTCGTGACGTAGAGGGTCCGACCGTCGCGACCCAGCGCGACGCCGTAGGGGTTCCGCCCGACCAGGGTGGTTGCCATCACGCGCCGGCTCGCGGTGTCGATGGCCGAGATGCTGCTGGACAGGTTGTTGGCGACGTAGAGCGTGCCGCCGTCGCGCGAGAGCGCCAGGCCGCCCGGGTAGACGGTCCGGCGGGAGGACAGCGCGATAGGCGCCAACTCGCCGAGCACGCCGCCGTGGAAGCTATAGACACGGATCAGGTTGTTGCCGCCGGCCGCGGCGTAGAGCGTCCGGCCGTCCGGCGCGAAGGCGAGCCCGAGGTAGAGCGCCTGGGGAGCCGGGTAGGGGACCGTCTGGACCACCGTGGAGGTAGACACGTCCACGACCTGCAGCGACTGCACCCCGTCGCCGTCGTTGGAGACGACCAGGTAACGGCCGTCGGGGCTGAGCGCGGCGGCCATCGGGAAGTCACCGAGGTTCGTCTGAGTGCCGGCCGGGGTGAGCAGCCAACCGGCCGAGGTTCGGGGCGGGTCGGGCGCGCTCGATCGCGGACCCACGAAGGTCAGCAGTGCCCCCAGCACGGCGAGCCCCAGGAGGAGCGCGAGGGCCAGCCGCGGGAGCCGCCGCGAACGCGGACGCCACGTCGGCGCGTCATACAGACGCTCCCGTCGCCGGTCCCGCGGGCGGGCCGGCGCGGCGACCGCTTCGGCCACGGGGAGGGCAACCGGGTCGCTCGCAGCGCTGCCGCCGGCAATCCGCAGGCGCCACCCCCGGACGGCCGCGCCGCGCGCGAGGTCGCGGGGCTCCGCGCCGGAGTGCGAAGCGTTTCGGGTGGTCGTGCCGGCGCCGAGCGACGCGGCGGCTCGTGCGGGGAAGCCGACGGCCGCCGCGACTCTGGCCTGAAGCGCCTGTCCGATCCTCGCCAGGCGACGGTTGACCAGGTCGGCGGCCCGCTCCACCGCCGGCCAGACGCGCACCATCAGCACGAAGACCAGGCTGGCGAGGAGGATGCCGGCCAGGATGTCGATGACCCAGTGCTGGCCGAGGTAGACCACACTGAACCAGACGGCCAGGTTGTACGGGAGGAACACCAGGCCCCGCTTGCCGAAGAACTTGAGCGCGAAGAGGAGCGTCAGCCAGGGATAGGCGGCGTGGAGCGAGGGCATGGCGGCGACGGGGTTGCCGGCCACGGCGTTCCAGATGGTGACCTGGTCGAGGTTGTTCAGCGGGTGCGGGATCAGCGCGCCCCAGACCTGGTTGAACGGCAGCACCACGCCGTGGACGACGCCCCACTGATCGGCTATCCAGGGCGGCGCGGCGGGGTAGAGCAGGTAGATCAGGAACCCGACGTAGGTCATCGCCAGCAGCGCCAGGGTGAACTGCCAGAAGCGCTCCTTGTGACCGACCCAGAGGTAGAACGCGAAGAGGAGCGGGACGACGAAGAACATGGCGTAGACGACGACCGACAGGAAGTCGTACCAGTGGAGGGTGCCCTGCACGAAGAGGTGCTGCTGGAGCCAGAGGACCGGGAGGTGCCCTCCGAATATCGCCCGGTCGGCCGCGACCAGTTCGCCCAGGTGGACGGTCCGGTGGCCTTCCTGGACCGACTTGAAGGCGAGCCCGCGCATGAACTCGTAGCCGAAGAGCAGCAGGACCATCGGGACCCAGTCGCGCAGGAACGCCTTCCACCGCCCGAGCACGACGGCCCCGGCGAAGAGGAGGAGTGCCCAGCGGTCGGGACGAAAGAGGACGCCGCGGAAGACGTAGAGCGCGACGGCGACGACCATGTAGATCGCGAACAGGAGTAGCGCGAGGAAGCCGTATGACCGGCTCGAGGAGGCTCTCGACCCGTCGGGTGTGCTGCCCTCAACGGTAACCAAGGGGTTTGCGGCGTCCTGGGGGAGCGGGTCGTCCGGCGTCGGGGACGCGACTGGCCCGGGAGGCCCGGCGAGTGGAGCCGGTGGGACCGCGCGGCTGGGACCGGGGACGGGCGTTGGATTGTCCACGCGCATAGCCTGTCCTCCTGGCGACGCCGCGCGAGAACCGAGCAGATACCCGCGCTCGCGGCGCGCGCGACCACACCTCCGGGCGTCTCCCGTCCACGGTACGTCCGTGCCAGTGCACAGGGCGTTGCAGCGCGTGATGGCATCATGTCACTGGCGTGTCAGTTGGCGGGCCGGGCCCGGCCGTCGACCGGGCGTGACCCGCACCATGAATCATGGAGATCCCGCCGAGAGGATCCAGTAGCATGGACAACCCTGGTCGCTGGAGCGAGGAGAACTCGCAAACCTTCGCCGACATCGGCGACGCGGTGACGCCGTCGCGGACGGAACACCTGTCGCTGCTGGCGTCGCTGGTGCCGGCGTCACCTGACGGGGCGTTCGTGGCGGTAGACCTGGCCTGCGGGACTGGCGCGCTGAGCGCCGCGCTCCTGGAGCGCTTCCCCGCCTGCCGGGTGATTGCCCTGGACGGGTCGGAGATGATGCTGGTAGAGGCCGGCCGCCGGCTGGCGCGTTTCGGCTCGCGCGTCGAACTGCGCCCCTTCGACCTGTTCGACGACGGCTGGCTCGGCGACATCCCGGGCGGGGTGCGCTGCTTCGCCTCGTCGCTGGCGATCCACCACCTGGATGGCGACCAGAAGCGCCGGCTGTTCCGGCGCCTGGCGGCGCGACTCGATCCGGGCGGCGCGCTCCTCATCCTGGACCTGGTCGAGCCGGTCAACCGGTGGGCGTGGGCGGCCTATGCGGCGGCCTGGGACGCGGTGGTCCGAGAGCAGGCCACGGCATTGCCCGGCGGCGAGGTGCTCTACGCGCGCTTTCGCGCCGAGTGGAACCACTATGCCGCCCCCGACCTGGAGTTCGACAAGCCCTCGCCGCTGGTCGCGCAGCTGCGCTGGCTGGAGGACGCCGGCCTGGAGGCGGTGGACTGCTTCTGGCTGCGGGCGGGTCACGCCCTGTACGGCGGCTACGCGCCGGGCGGTAGCGGGACGTCCGGCGGGCTATGGTAGGCTGGTGCGGTTTGCACCGGTGAGCCCAGGGCAGCATGGCAGTATCGCGGCCGTCGGCGCGAGACGAAGCGGCGGCGCCAGCGGCGGGGACCCGCGAGCAGGACCGCGGCGCTCGCCTCAATCAGCGGGGAGCGCGGTCGACCGCGCCGGCAGGAGGAGGATACCCCGGTATGGCGCATCCGCTCGACGGCATTCGGGTGCTGGACCTCTCGCGAGTGCTGGCCGGCCCGTACTGCACCATGACCCTCGCCGACCTGGGGGCCGAGGTGATCAAGGTCGAGCAGCCGGGCAGCGGCGACGATACCCGGCGCTGGGGCCCGCCCTGGACGGGGGGCGAGAGCGCCTACTACCTGTCGGCTAACCGCAACAAGCTCGGCATCACCGTGAACCTCAAGGACGAGCGGGGCCAGGGGATCATCCGGGAGCTCGCCCGGCAGAGCGACGTGGTGGTCGAGAACTTCAAGGTCGGCGCGCTCGACCGGATGGGGCTGGGCTACGCGGCGCTCAGCGCCGCCAACCCTGGTCTGATCTGGTGCTCGATCACCGGCTACGGCCAGGACGGGCCGTACGCCGACCGGGCGGGCTACGACGTGATCGCCCAGGCCGAGAGCGGGATTATGAGCGTTACCGGAGAGCCGGAGGGCGAGCCGATGAAGGTCGGCATCGCCGTCGTCGATATCACGACCGGCCTCTACGCCTCGACCGCTATCCTGGCTGCGCTGCACGCTCGGGGTTCCAGCGGGCGCGGCCAGCGGATCGACATGGCGCTGCTGGCCTCGGCGGTAGCCTGGCTGGCGAACGTCGGCAGCAGCTACCTGGCCTCCGGAGAGCTGCCGAAGCGCTACGGCAACGCGCACGCGAATCTGGTGCCCTACCAGACGTTCCGGGCGCGCGACCGCTGGATCACCGCGGGGGTGGGCAACGACCGCCAGTTCCAGGCGCTCTGCCGCATCCTGGGCCTCGAGGACCTGCCGGCCGACCCCCGCTTCACGACGAACCCGCAGCGGGTCGCCAACCGCGATGCGCTCATCCCGCTCATCGAGGCCGCGTTCATCACGCGCGATGCCGACGAGTGGCTGGAGCAGCTCGCCGCGGCTGGCATCCCGAGCGGGCCAATCAACACGGTCGACCGGGCGCTCAGCCACCCCCAGGTCGCGCACCGCGGCATGGTCGTCGAGGTGCCGCACGCGACGGCCGGGACGGTGCGGCTGGTCGGTCCCCCGTTCATCTTCTCGGAGACACCGGCCGAGGTGCGGAGCGCTCCGCCGCTTCTGGGCGAGCATACCGACCGCGTGCTGCGCGAGCGGCTGGGTTTCTCCGATGCTGAGATCGCGACGCTGCACGCCGAGGACGTCGTCTAGCATGGACCCGGCCCGGTTCGACCCGCACGCAGTCGTCGCGGAGGTGATCGGGGGCGCGGCAAGCGGGCTCGGCCGGCCGCCGCGATCGATCGTGTTGGTCGAGGGGCGCAGCGACCAGGCGGCGCTCGAGACGCTGGCCCGTCGGCGCGACTGGGACCTCGTCGACCGTGGTGTGGCGGTCGTGCCGATGGGAGGTGCGCAGGCGCTGCCGCGCTTCCTGGACCGGCTGGGGGTCGGCAGCGCGAGCACGCGGGTCGCCGGGCTGTGCGACGCCCACGAGGAGCGCGACGTCCGGCGCGCGCTGGCGCGGGCCGGGCTGGGGGCCGACCTGACGCGCGCCGAGATGGAGGCGCGCGGCTTCTTCGTCTGCGAGGTAGACCTGGAGGATGAGTTGATCCGCGCGCTTGGCCCCGCCGCCGTGGAGGCGATCATCGCGGAGCAGGGCGAGCTGGGGACGCTCCGGACCTTCCAGCGGCAGCCGGCGCAGCGCGGGCGGCCGCTCGTGGCGCAGCTGCGACGCTTCATGGGCACGCGCAGCGGCCGCAAGCTCCAGTACGCCACGGCGCTGGTCGATGCGCTGGATCTGGCTCGCGTGCCTCGGCCGCTCGACGCGGTGCTGGCCCACGCCTGCACGTAGGCCGCGCCGGCCGCTAGACGGTCAGGTGATGCGGCACGCTCACCGTGACGACGCCCGGGTGCGTCCAGAGCGCGGTGCGCAGCCGCCAGGCCGTCTGGTTGTGCAGCGGCACCTCGTAGAGATGGGCCGGCACGAACTCCGGCAGCACGACGGTGACGATCTGCCCGGTCTCCTCGTGCTGCTGCTCGACGAAGTCCACCACCGGGCGGACCAGCTGGCGGTACGGGCTTTCGATCAGCACGAGTGGTAGCTGGAAGCCGGCCTCGTTCCACTCCCGCCGGAGGTCCTCACCCTCGCTCTCGGAGCCAACCACGTGGACCACGATCACGTTGGCGGAGATCCCCTCGGCGTACTCGATGGCGTTGAGTGAGGCGCGATTCAGGCTGGCGATCGGCACGACCACGATCGTCTGGTGCGGCGCGACCCCGGTGCGGCGGGGAAGCGTCTCCGCCGGGAGGCGGAGCTGGTCGGCAACCTGCTCGTAATGGCGGTGGATCTTGCGCAGCTGCCAGATGATGAGTGGGATCACCAGCAGGACGATCCAGGCGCCCTCGAGGAACTTGGAGGCGGCGATGATGACGGTGGCGACCCCGGTCATGACCGCACCGGCGCCGTTGATCGTGGCGCGGTGCCGCCATCCGCGGTCCCGCAGCCGCCGCCAGTGGATGACCATACCCGACTGAGACAGGGTGAAGGCCGTGAAGACGCCGACGGCGTAGAGCGGGATCAGGTTGTTGACGCTGCCCTGGAAGCCTACCTCGAGCACCGCGGCGAGCGCGGCCAGCACCAGGATGCCGGTGTTGAAGGCCAGCCGGTCGCCCCGGAAGGCGAACTGGTGGGGCAGGAAGCGGTCCCGCGCGAGGATGGACGAGAGGCGCGGGAAGTCGGCGAAGCTGGTGTTGGCGGCCAGGACCAGGATCAGCATCGTTCCGGCCTGGAGCAGGTAGAAGAGCCCGTGGCCCCCGAGGCCCGCGCCGAACACGCCCTTGCCGACCTGGGAGATCACGGTGGGGCTCCCGGACCGGTAGACGACCGGGTGGGTCTTGGTGGACAGCGAGGAGAGGCCGAGGAACAGGACGGCCAGGACCCCGCCCATGATGACGAGGGTCTTGCGGGCGTTGAGCCATTCGGGCCGGCGGAACGCGGTCACGCCGTTGGAGATGGCCTCGACCCCGGTCACGGCCGTGCCGCCGGAGGCGAAGGCCTTCAGCACCACGAACAGGCCGGCGCCGTACAGGAACGCGGTCTCGAGACCCTTCTTGCCCGGGCCGATGGCGTCCTTGAACCGGGCCGGTAGCGTCGACAGGTACCCATGGTGCAGGAACAGCGTGTTGTTGGGATCAGGGTGGAGGGTGCCGCCGATCCACTTCACCGTCCCCATGATGATCATCAGCCCCATCAC
>DASSZN010000132.1:0-26519 GCA_035702805.1 Thermomicrobiaceae bacterium
GTCGCGCCGGCCCGCTGCCGGCGGACTCCCATGTTCGCGCGGGAAGGCCGGGCTGTCGACGGGTCGGCCGATGATGAGTTGAGCGGTGCGAACCGGGCGCCCATCGGCAAA
Source organism: Thermomicrobiaceae bacterium (assembly GCA_035702805.1). Classification (GTDB taxonomy): domain Bacteria; phylum Chloroflexota; class Chloroflexia; order Thermomicrobiales; family Thermomicrobiaceae; genus DASSZN01. The sequence continues at coordinate 112 of DASSZN010000132.1, forward strand.
CACCCCGCGCGCACCGGCATACCCGGTCAGTCGCCACGGGACGGCACTCCTGCGGCCGCGTCGATCTGAGATCCGAAGCAGCACGGGCCGTTGTTTTCGCAAGCAGATACGGCGACGTTATGTAACAGATCGCTCGGAGTCGTGGCGATAAGTTACGCATGTGTTGACAGTCCCCGGAAACACTCTATACTGGGGTCTGGAGGCAGCAGCGAATCCTCACCCGTCCGAAGCGCGAGCCGGCGACCGATTGGCCGCGGGTGGCTGTGTCGTCCCCGGCGGAGCCTGCGCGGCACCGCCGGGACATCGGTGGGTGAGCAACCCCACCAGGAGGAGGCGCTCGGGACAACGGCATGCCCGGGCCCGCGATGAGCTACGGCGCGACACGACCGACCCCCGGGACGCGCGGCTTCCGGCCGGACGCTGCCCCGCGGGCTGCCGCCGTCGCTCGTCGCGACCGGCCGGGTCGACGACGATCCGGCCGTCGCCGGTCTCCCGGCGGCTACCGAGGGGAAGGGAACGCAATGGTGCGCTTTCGTCGCCGTCACGCGCGGGTGCTGCCCGCCAGACCGTCCGACTCGCCGGCCATGCTGGTGGATCTCGCCGCGGATCGGGGGACCGACCCGCTCATCCCCATCCCGCGTCCGCTGGTCCTGCCCAACGTCACGCGCCGCCAGATCCTGAAGGCCGGCATGGCCGGCGCGGCGCTGCTCGCGGTCGCGCCCGCCGCGGTCGTGACGCGCCCCGCGGTACCGGCCGCCGCCGGGCCGAGCCTGCCGCCGTTGATGGTCGACGGCCCGATCTACAAGAAGTGGCTCAAGCTGGGTGGCGCGGCGACCGTGGGCAATGCGACGGCCGCCGAGGCGGCGACCCCGGACGGCGGCGGCCTCTACCAGACGTTCACCAACGGCGTCATCGTCTACTCGTCCGACTGGGGCGCGATGCTCCTGTCCCAGCCGATCTACGCCTACTGGGCCGGCCTCTACGGCCAGGATGGCCCGCCCGCTCCGGCCGGCGAGAACCTGCTGACCTACGTCGGCTACCCGACCCAGGACTACGTGGTCGCGTCGGGCGTGCAGACCGGCTACTTCGAGCGCGGCATGGTCGTCGTCAACGGCGGCACGACCCGGCTCGTCGCCGGGTTCATCTACGAGCACTACTTCGTCGTCACGCCGTCGCTGGGATTGCCCGTGTCCGACCAGGCCAGCGCGCCCGGCGGCGGCCTCTCCCAGTCCTTCCAGGGTGGCGACATCTACTGGCGGCTTGGGACCGCCGCCGCGGCGGCGATCGTCGATCCCATCAGGGCCCGCTGGCTGGCGACGGGCGGCGCCGCGGGGACGCTGGGCTACCCGCTCGGAGACCAGCGGCCGGTCGCGCAGGAGGGGAGCGGGGTGGCCATCGGCTCCTCGCAGCACTTTCAGAACGGCGCCATCTACGCCAGTCCCGCCACCGGCGCCTGGGAGGTCACCGGCGCCGTCGTGCAGGCGTACGAGCAGCAGTACGGCGGCGCCAACGCGCCGAACGGCTTTGGCTTCCCCATCGGCGCGCCGGGCACGAGCCCGGGCGGCGGGAACTACAGCGACTTCCAGGGCGGCGTCATCGTCAACTTCCCGAGCGGCCCCAACACGGGCACCTGGGCCTTTGGCGACCTCCAGCTCTACCTCAACCAGTTCCAGGCCCCCGACGAGGACTGCTTCCTCGGCGTCTGCGTCGGCGTCGACCTCTACGTCTTCCTCAAGGTGACCACGAACAATGGGCTGAACATCTCGCAGCGGCTGCCCTCCAGCGGGGACTACGGCACGGGCGACGTCCACCCCAACCTGACCTACGACCTGACGCCCGGCGGGGCGGCCCACAGCGGCCTGGTCATCGACATCGACCTCGACGGCTGGGACACCGAGACCGTCGGCGGCGACGAGAACCTGGGGCACGTCCACGTGACCTACGACCTGGACAACGTCTTCGGGCTGATGGACAGCGGGCCGCACTTCAACGAGACCGACGGCAACGGCGTCACCTTCGACTTCGGCGTCAAGCCCGCCGGCCTGCCCTTCGACCCGACCAAGTTCCGCCAGGAGATGTTCTGGTCCTTCTCCAACTTCATCACCGACCCGCTGACCTGGGCCCAGTTCGCCAGCACCTTCAGCGATGTCGACCCCAACGAGTCGGTCTGGACCCACCCGTTCGACCACCTCTTCTTCGAGCTGGCCTACAAGCACCTTGCCAAGAACGGCAACTGCTTCGGCATGTGCCTGGAGTCGATCTACGCCCAGATCGGCGCCTCGCTCTACGCCGAGCCGATCATCACCTACTGGCCGGATACTCAGAATGGACAGGATCTGTCGACGACGAACCACACCAACACCATCAACACGATCAACGTCCGGCACGGGTACCAGATCGGCGCCCTCTCCATCGACTGGTTCCTGGCCAACCTCGTGATCGGGGCGACGCACGACCCCAAGGGAGCGTTCCAGGCCAGCCGGGACGCCTTCAACCGGGGCGACTGGCCGATCCTCTCGCTCATGAAGGACTACTTCGGCGGCGGCGGCCACGCGGTGCGCCCGTACCGGTGGGACGACAGCAACCCCAACCAGTGGGTCATCTCCATCGCCAACCCGAACAACCCCGCCGCGGCCAACGCCGACGGCGATCCCCCGTGCATCATCACCATCGACCCCAACGCCAACACCTTCACCTTCCAGTTCGACTCGGGAGATACGTGGACGGGCGGTTCCTGGACCGGCGGGCGGATGTACTCCATCCCGTTCAGCGTCGTGTCATCCGCCCCGGTCACCCCCTTCTGGGAGGTGCTGGCGCTGCTGGCCGCCGGGGTCCTCATCCTGCTCGGCGATACCGGACAGACCCAGCAGATCACCGACCAGAACGGCAACACCCTCTTCGAGCCGGGGCTGGGCGCGCCGCCCACCCGCTGGGATCAGCTCACCCAGAACCCGGCGAACCGCGTCCCGAACCTGGCCCCCGTCCCCTTCAGCGACGGGGGCGGCGCGCCCATCCCGCTCCAGATGTTCTACGGGAAGGGCGCCGGGATGAGCTACACGCACGCGGTCGTGCCGGCGCCGGGCGTGCCCGACGGCACCCCCTACGAGTGGACGATCCAGACGCCGACCCTCTCGGCGCAGCTGCTCATCCCGGGCACACCGGGGAGCCCCGACGTGTTGACCGCCGCCAACCTCCACACGGCGAACAAGGCGGTCACGGTCAACCTGCCGTCGCGCAAGACGATCACCTGGACCATGGCGGGTCCGGTCAAGCAGCGCTGGTTCCAGCTCTCCAACCTCAGCCTGGCGGGGGGCCAGCAGCTCACGACGTCGGTCGCCAACAGCGGCTACGAGTTCTCCTTCCAGAACTCCGGCCCGGCGACGAGCGCCACCCTGACGGTCCAGGCGGGGCCGGGCGCGGCGCCGGTCAACGCCGGCACCATCACGATCCCGAACGGCGCCAGCGGCCCCTTCAGCTTCGCGGCGCCGAAGACGACGCTGACCACCACGCCCCCGGCGTCCAACGGCAAGGCCGGCTGGTTCGTGGTCGCCATCACCGTCACGCTCACGGCGCTCGACTACAGCAGCACCGGCATCCAGTCGATCCAGTACAGCAAGGACGGCACGACCTGGACGACCTACAGCGGCCCGTTCAGCTACGGCGGTCCGGGCGACTACGCCGACGAGGGCGTGACGACGCTCGACTACTACGCCACCGACGACGCGGGCGACGTGGAGAGCGTCGAGAGCTCGACCCTGATGGTCGACACCCGCGCCCCGACGCTGGCGTCGACCCTGCCGGCAACGTTCACCCGCGTGGCGCCGCTGGTAATCGGCTACAGCGCGACCGACCCGGCGCCCGGCTCCGGGGTGGACGCGAGCAGCGTCGGCGGCGTCTTCAACGGCGGGACGTACACCAACGCCGCGGTGACCGACGGCCAGAGCCTGAACATGTTCTGGGAGCCGCTGGGGACCTACACCCTGACGGTATCGGCCAGCGACATCGCCGGCAACGCGGCGAGCCAGGTCTTCACGACCCAGCTGATCGCCACGCTGGCGAGCCTGGCGACGGAGATCCGGCAGATGCGGCAGATGGGGCTGATCGACAGCGACGGGGTCGAGCAGAGCTTCCTGGCCAAGGTGGCGGCGGCGACGGACGCGTTCAACCGCGGCCAGCGCAACGCGGCGTCCAACCAGCTGGGGGCGCTGCTGCACGAGCTGGCGGCCCAGAGCGGCAGCCACATCACGGCACCGGCGGCGACCCTGCTCTCCGGAGACGTGAGCTACGTGCAGTCGCACCTGACGTAGAACGTCGGCGCGACACGAGGAGATCGGCCGGCCCCCCTCGGACGCCGAGTGGGGCCGGTTCACCCGGAGCCGGGCGCTCGCCCGCGCCCCGGCGCGCTCACGCGATGAGGCCGTAGCCGTAGACGTCGAGGATGGCCGCGAGCAACTGACGCTGCCGGGGATCGACGAGGCTGCCGAGACGCTCGGCCGCGACCGCGTCACGCGCCCGGTCGAAGAGCGCCACGCAGCCGCGGGAGGGATCGTGTCGCGCCGGGTAGAGGAGACCGTCCGGCGCGCGCGGATGCGTCCAGAGCGCCCGTGCCCACGCTCGAGCGACCCAGTGGTCGCCCGCGCAGAGCCGGGCGTCGGCCCCGATCCGGGCCAGCCCTGCCCCCGTGAGATCGACCAACCCCAGCGGGCGAGCGGCGTGGATCCGCGCGAGTCCACGGTCCGCGAGCGCCTGCACCGTCACCACGCCATGCGAGCCCAGTCGATCGAGGCCGAAGCTCTCGATGAAGCTACCATGTTCGTCGAGCGCCGCGTAGAGGACGCCGAACTCGCCGCCCGGCGCGTCGAAGCGATTCCGGCCGGATCGGCCGAAGTGCACCGGATCGTTGTCCATGCGATGAATGCGGAACCAGGGGCCGGCCGCGTGCACGAGCGGCAGCCCACGTTGGGGCAGATCGTCGGGCGGGTCCGGATGTGGCCCGGGAAAGCTGTCAGGTGGGTTGGCGTTGCCGGCGGATGGCATCGATGTTGGCGATCCCGGCCTCAGGCCGCGCCCTGCTCGCCGTACGCCGCGGCCGCGTCAAGCACCGTGTCGAGCCGGCCGGCGCGGAGGGCGGCAAGCGGGGTCTCGCCCTCGAGGCGCACGTTCGGCGTAAGCATGAAGGCGAACTGCATCCAGGGGTCATGGCCGGCCAGCGCAGCCAGGACGCGGTCGAGCCCCGGCAGCAGACCGCGCTCGCTATCGAGCTGCCAGGCCGGGTACGCAAAGCCGCGACGGCCCAGCGTGACCGCGAGGAGGTGCCCGGCGCGGCGGCGCTTGTCGACGGCCTGCCGGCTGATCCCGAGCCGGCGTGCGACCTCGGCGACGGAGAGCGTCCCGCCCTCCGCGACCAGCAGGCGCTCCTTCGCGTGGAGCCCACGCAGGCGCGCCTCGACCAGCGGGTCAGACTCGCGCAGCACCCCCACGATCTCGGGCCGCTCGAGTGCGCCGAGCAGTACCGCGAAGTCGGACGATGCGCCGGCCGCGTCGTCGAGCGACGTCGGATCGAGGCTGGTGAGGAGGTGGGCGAGGGCGCGCAGCGCGCGGGCGGCGAAGGCGGTTCGTCCCGGCTCGTAGTCGACCGCCAAGACCTCCCGGGCCGCCCCGACGACGCTGGCGGGAACGTGCCGCGCCGCTTCGTCAAGTCTGGGTTCCGTCGTCGCGATCACGCCTCACCTCCGTGGTTGACCAACTCCATCGTAGTCTTTAGGGCGTATATTGTCAACCACGCGGTCGATCCCTCGCTCTACCCCGCCAGCACGCTCCGCATCGCGTCGCTCGCCGCCAGGTCGCACGGGCGCCGGCCGTCGTCGGTCGTCGCGTCCGGGTCGGCGCCGCGCGCGAGCAGCAGCCGCGCCAGCGCCTCGTCGCCGTGCTGCGCCGCCGCGTGCAGCGCGGTGAAGCCGCCCTCGCCCCGCCCGTTCACGTCGGCCCCGGCGTCGAGCAGCAGCCGTGCCAGCGGCAGCGAGCGGGCGAAGGCGGCCGTGCCCAGCGGCGGTACCGCCGCGAACGCGGCCCGCGACAGCGCGTTTACGTCGGCGCCGTGCTCGATGAGCACCCGCGCGGCCGCCTCCTGCCCACCGAATACCGCCAGGTGCAGCGCCGTGAAGCCGTCGTCCGACAGCGCCCCGGTCAGGCTCGGGTCCTCGTCGAGCAGCCGATGTAGCTGCTCGACGCGCCCGAAGGCCGCCGCCTCGAAGACCGTCAGCTCGCCGTCGGGCGGCAGCAGTTCCCGCGCCCGCTCCGGCTCGCCCGCGTAGAGGGCCTGCAACGCCTCGCTCATCCCGCTCCTCCTGCTGCCTCAGAACCTCTCCCCCAGAGCCGTGCCGGAGTATCGCGCACCGCACCCGGCAACGCGCTATCCGGCGGCCGACGTCACGTGGCTGAGCGTTGGAGCCAGGGTCCTCCGGCCTCCGGCCCACCGCGCGTCGGTGAGAGGGTTCTCATTGACATCTCATCGTCCACTCACGGCTTGCCTCGAGACTAAGGTGTCACGCCGGACCACAACCGCATTACCGAAGGAGCCACGAGTGGACACCACGAGGAAGTCCAGGAACCGACACGACCGCGACCTGACCGGGTCGGACTCCGCGCCGGCCGGCGACGCGACGCACACGGCAGCGCCGTCGCCGGACGCTATCGGCGAGCCGGTCGAGCGGCCCGCGGTCGAAGCGAGCGCCGCGGGGCGGGGCGTGATCGAGTGGCCTGACCGCAAGCCGGCCTCGCCGCTCTGGACGCCGCGCCGCCGCTGCCTCGTCACCGGCTCGGCAGGGTTCATCGGGTCGCGGCTCGCGCGCCGCCTGCTGGACGACGGCTGGCAGGTCACCGGCGTCGACGCGCTCACCGACTCCTACGACATCTCGGAGAAGGCGGCCCGCGCCGTCGAGCTGGCGCGGCACCCGCGCTACCAGCACGTGTACGGCGATCTGGTCGATCTCTCGCTGGACTCCCTGCTGCGCGGCGTCGAGGTCGTCTTCCACCTCGCCGGGCGGCCCGGCGTCCGCCCGAGCTTCTCCCTCGAGCAGCGCTACCGCCACGACAACGTGGACGCCACCGTCCGGCTGGTCGACGCCAGCCGCGCGAGCGCCTCGGTGCGCCGCCTGGTCTACGCCTCCTCCTCCTCGATCTACGGCAACGCGGCGCTCCCGTTCCGGGAGGACACCCCGCCGGCCCCGATCTCGCCCTACGGCCGGACCAAGCTGGAGGCCGAGCGCTACTGCCTGGAGGAGTCGGGCCCGTCGCTCGGGTGCGTCGCCCTGCGCTACTTCACCGTCTACGGGCCGGGACAGCGCCCGGACCTCGCGCTGCGCCGCTTCGCGGAGGCGGCCCTGCTCGACCGGCCGCTCCACCTCTTCGGAGACGGCCGGCAGTCCCGCGACTTCACCTACGTCGACGACATCGTCGAGGCCACCTACCGCGCGGCCGAGATTCCGACCGCCGGGATCGCCATCAACGTGGGCGGCGGCTCGCGGGTCAGCCTGCTGCAGGTCTTCACGCTGCTCGAGGAGCTCGTCGGCCGGCCGCTGCGGGTCGAGGTCGAGCCGGTCGCCCCCGGGGACGTGCGCCACACCGCGGCCGACCTCAGCCGGGCTCGCCAGATCCTCGAGTTCGTGCCCCGGACCAGCTTCGCCGAGGGGTTCGCCCAGGAGGTGGAGTGGGTCCGGCGGCGCATCCAGGACATGGGAGGGGACGCGCATGCGATCGTCGCCTGACGGGTACCTCAAGCGGCTCCTGCTCTACTCCCACGACACCTACGGGCTGGGCCACCTGCGCCGCAACCTGGGGATCGCCAACCACATGCTGGCGACCGTACCGGGGCTCCAGGTCGTCCTGATCACCGGGTCGACCGCGGCGCGGCGCTTCCCGCTTCCCCGAGGCCTCTCGCTCGCCGAGCTGCCGCCCGTGGTCAAGGTGGCCGCCGAGGAGTACCGGGCGCGCGAGCCGGGGCTCGACTTCGCCGCCGTGCGGCACGCGCGGGCCACGATCATCGCCGACGTCGCCCGCCACTTCTCGCCCGACGTCTTCCTCGTGGACCACGCGCCGCAGGGGATGAAGGGCGAGCTGCTGCCGGCCTTCGACGCACTCGCCCGCTACCGTCCGGCCACGCGGGTCGTGCTCGGCCTGCGCGACGTCATCGACGACCCGGCGGTGGTCCGCCAGACCTGGGAGCAGCAGCGCGTGGCAGAGACCCTCGAGCGCGTCTACGACCGGGTGGTTATCTACGGCTGCCGCGACATCCTCGACGTGGCCGACGCCTACCGGTTCCCCGTCCCGGTCCTGGCTCGCACGACCTACTCCGGGTACCTCTGCCGGCGCCCGGTGGGAGCACCGGCCACCACGGAGCGTCCCGACCTGCCCGAGGGGCCGTTCGTCCTGGGCACGGCCGGTGGTGGCGGCGACGGCCTGGCCATGCTGAACGCCACCCTCGAGGCGGCCGACGACCTCGGGGTCGCGAGCGTCCTGGTCACCGGCCCGCTGATGGACCGCCAGGAGCGCGTCACCCTGGAGCAGCAGGCGCGGGTCCGCGGGCTCGGGCGGGTGGTCGAGTTCGTCCCGGGGCTCGAGCACCTCATCGCGGCCGCCTCGGCGGTCGTGACCATGGGCGGGTATAACGCCCTGAGCGAGATCATCCCCAGCGGCGTGCCGGCGATCGTCGTGCCCCGCGTCTGGCCGCGCCGTGAGCAGGCGATCCGCGGCGAACTCTTCGCCGCGCGCGGGCTCGTGCGCGTGGTCGAGCCGGGACCGGCGCTCGGAGCCCGGCTGGCGGCGGAGCTGCGGGACGTGCTCCACGGCGAGGCGCGCCCGGCGGTCCCGTTCGACGGCAACGGGCTGGAGCGGCTGCGCGAGGTGCTCCTCGAGGAGGCGATGCGCGCGTACCGCGCGCGGGTCAGCGGCTCCGCCGAGCGGCCGGACTCCCGACCGGAGCTGGCGAAGGCGGTGCCGGCGTGACCGGGACCGTGGGCTACCTCACCAAGCGCTTTCCCCGCCTGTCCGAGACGTTCATCCTCGACGAGATCCTGGGGCTGGAGTCGCTGGGCGTCCCGCTGCGGCTCTACGCCATCAACCATCCGCACGAGCCGACCGTCCAGCCGGACGTGGCGCGGGTCCGCAGCCGGGTGGCATACCTCCACGGCATCGCCGGCCGGCGCGACAGCCTGCGCAGCGCCGGGGCGACCGCCGCGGCCCATCTCCGGCTGCTGTCGCGCCGGCCCGGCCGCTACCTCAACGCGCTCGCCCGCCTGGTCGCGGTACACCACGACCTGCCCAGCGTGCGGCACTTCGTCGAGGCCGGCCGGCTGGCCGTCCTGCTGGAGCGCGACGGCGCGCGGCACCTGCACGCCGCCTTCGCCCACGGGCCGGCGTCCGTCGCCTACTTCGTGCGCCTGCTCACCGGCCTGCCCTACAGCTTCAGCGGCCACGCCAAGGACCTCTACCTCTCGCGGCCCGACCGGCTCGCCCGCCGGGTCGCCGACGCGGAGTTCGTGCTGGTCTGCTCCGGCGCGGCCGCCGACGATCTGCGCGCCATCGCCGGGCCGGCGGCGGACCGGGTCCGCCTCGCCTACCACGGGGTCGACACCGCGCGCTTCCGCCCGGTTCCCGACGGCGCCCCGCGGTCGGCGGAGGTCGGCCCCGCGGGCACCCCGCTCCGCCTGCTCGCCGTCGGCCGCCTGGTCGACAAGAAGGGGTACCCGGTGCTGCTCGACGCCCTGGCGCGCGTGACGGCCAGCGGCCGCCGCGTGTCCTGCCGGGTCATCGGGGCGGGCCCACAGTCCGCGGCGCTGAAGGCGCGGGCGCGGGACCTGGGCCTGGAGGACAGCATCGAGTTCCTCGGCGCGCGCACGCAGCTCGAGGTTGCCGCGGCCTACCACTGGGCCGACGCCTTCGTCCAGGCCAGCGTGGTGCTGGCCGACGGCGACCGGGACGGGGTGCCCAACTCGGTGCTCGAGGCCATGGCGAGCGGCCTCCCGGTGGTCGCCAGCACCGTGTCCGGCATCCCCGAGGCGGTGGTCGACGGGGTGACCGGCCTGCTGGTCCCGCCCGCCGACGTGGCCGCGCTGGCCGAGGGGCTCACCCGCCTCATCGACGACCCGGCGCTCCGCGCGCGGCTGGCTCGCGGCGCGCGCGACCACGTCGTCGACCGCTTTGACCGGATGGCCGCCATCCGCGCCATCGCACCGCTCTTCTCGCCCGGGGCTGCCGTGCCCGTGCCCGCCATGGAGGGTTGACGTGCGCATCGCCTACCTCTTGCCGGACCCAGGGATCCCCGTCGGCGGCGTCAAGGGGGCGTCCGTCCACGTCGCCGAGGTCTGCCGCGCCCTGCGGGCCAGCGGCAGCACCGTGCTGCTCGTGGCCATGCGCGTGGTCGGCGAGCCGCCCGACGGCGTCGCCTGCGCGCACCTCGATCCCGGCCCGCTGTCGCGGGGCCCGGAGGGCGAGGTGGCCCGGATCGCGGCGGCGGAAGACTTCTTCGCCCGCGCCGAGCCGCTCGTCGCGGACTTTCGCCCCGATCTCGTCTACGAGCGGCTGTCACTGTTTGCCGGCGACGGCGGGGCGCTCGCCGCGCGGCTCGGCGTGCCCCGGCTGCTCGAGGTCAACGCCCCGGTGGCGCGGGAGCGGGCTCGCCACTTCGGCCTGGCGCGCCGTGACGCCGCGGACGCGCTGGAGCGCCGCGCGCTCGCGGGAGCCAGCATCGTCGCCGTCTCGGAGCCGATGGCGGACTGGGCGACGGCACGGGGCGCGGTCGCGGCCGCGGTGGTGCCGAACGGCGCCGACGTCGAGCGCTTCGCCCCCGAGCGCGCCGCGACGGCGGCGGCTGCGGTCCGCCGCGGCCTCGGCCTGGACGGCGCGCAGGTCATCGGGTTCGCCGGCAGCCTCAAGCCGTGGCACGGCGTGGAGGTCCTGCTCGAGGCCGTGGCGCGCCTGGCGGCGGAGCGGCCCCGGGTGCGCCTGCTGGTGGTGGGCGACGGCCCGATGCGGTCGCGCCTGGAGGAGTGGGCCGACGATCGCCTGCCCGGGCAGGCCCACTTCACCGGCGCCGTGCCCAACGGCGACATGCCCGCCTACGTCGGGGCCTTCGACATCGCCACCGCGCCGTACCTGCCGGCCGACGACTTCTACTTCTCGCCGCTGAAGGTCGTCGAGGCCATGGCCGCGGGCCGGCCCGTGGTCGCGTCGCGGTTCCCCTCGGTGGCGGCCATGCTGGGAGGGAACGGCTCGCTGGTGACGCCGGGCGATCCGGACGAGCTGGCCGCCGCGCTGGCGGATCTTCTCGACCATCCCGACCGCGCGCGAGCGCTGGGCGCGGCCGCCCAGCAGCGCGCCCGCCGCCGCTATAGCTGGTCGGCCGTCGCCGGCCGGATCCTCGACCTTGCCCGCGGCCTGCCGGCGGCCCCGCGACACCCGCTGCCGCCGCGTGACCCGGCGGGGCTCACCGAGCGACGGGTGGGCGGCTGATGGTGCGCCGCTTCCTGCCCTACCTGCGGCCGGTTGCCCCGGCGCTCGGCGCCGGGGTGCTCGCGAGCGTGATGCAGGCCGCGATGCAGTGGCTCGAGCCCTGGCCGCTCAAGATGATCTTCGACAGCGTCATCGGGCACCAGCCGCTGCCGGCCGCGCTCCGCTTCCTGCCGGCGCTGGCACAGCCCCGGCTCAACGCCCTGGTCGCCGCGATGCTGGGGATCACCCTGCTGCTCGGGCTCTTCTCCTTCCTCGCCACCCGGCTCGTCGCCCAGGCCGGCCAGCGCGTCGTCTTCGACATCCGGCGCGACCTGTTCGTGCACCTCGAGTCCCAGTCGCTCGGGTTCCACCAGCGCCGCACGACCGGCGACCTCCTCGCGCGCGTCGGCGGCGACGCCCAGGCCCTGCAGGGGATGGTGGTCAACGCGGTCCCGACGCTGGTGAACAGCGTCCTCACCCTGAGCGGCATGCTCGTGATCATGCTGCTGGTCGACTGGCACTTCACCCTGCTGGCGCTCTCGCTCATGCCGTTTCTCTACCTGGCGGCCCGGTACTTCCTCGGCAACATCAAGGCCTCCCAGCGCCGCGCGCGGCGCTTCGAGGGCGAGGCGAACGCCGTGGCGCAGGAGGTCCTCTCCTCCGTCGCCGCCGTGCAGGCCTTTGGCCGGGAGCGTCACGAGGCCGGGCGGTTCACGCGGGCCATGGCGGAGGGGCTGGACGCCAGCCAGCACGCCGTCACCCTGCAGGCCGGGTTCACGCCCACCACGACCGGCATGCTGGGCGTGGCCACCGCCCTGGTGATCTGGTTCGGCGCCAGCGCGGTGCTCGGCGGTCACCTCACTCCGGGCGACCTGCTGGTCTTCATGGCGTATCTCCGCGGGATGTACTCGCCGGTGCGGCAGCTCGCCAAGCTGGCGAACGTGGTCAGCCGGGGCCAGGCCGCGGCGGAGCGCATCGTCGAGGTCCTGGACACGCACGAGCAGGTGCCGGAGCGTCCCGGCGCCCGGCCGCCGGTGGACACCCGCGGCGACCTCCGGGTCCAGGACGTCGAGTTCGCCTACCCCGACGGGAGCCTCGCGCTGTCCGCGATCGACCTGCGGATCCCGGCGGGCGCCCGCGTGGCCGTCGTTGGCGCGTCGGGCTCCGGCAAGAGCACCCTGCTCCGCCTGTTCCCCCGCTTCTTCGACCCCAGCGCCGGGAGCGTCTCGCTGGACGGCGTCGACGTCCGCGACCTGACCCTCGCCGGGCTGCGCCAGCAGATCGCGCTCGTGCCCCAGGAGCCCTACATCTTCCGGGCGACGGTCTGGGAGAACATCGCCTACGGCAAGGACAACATCTCGCGCGAGGCCGCGATCGCCGCGGCGCGCGCGGCCGGCGTCCACGACGTGCTGGCCGGACTCAGCCGCGGCTACGACACGGTGATCGCCGAGCGCGGCGCGTCACTGTCCGGCGGCCAGCGCCAGTGCATCGCGCTCGCGCGCGCCCTCGCCCGCAACCCCCGCGTGCTCCTGCTCGACGAGCCGACCACCGGGCTCGACACCGAGGCCCGGGCGCTGCTCCTGTCCGCGCTCGATCGGCTGGGGAACGGCCGCACCATCATCATGGTGACCCACGACCTCACGGCGATCCGCGGGATGGACCTGCTGGTCGTGATCGCCAGCGGCCGGCTGGTCAGGGTGGGGGCGATCGATGACCTGCTCGACGTCGGCGCCGCCCAGCCGCGCCTCGGCACGCTCCTCGGTGAGCACGCCGCCGTCCCGACCGCGTTCCACCGGGCCACCGTCAATGCGTGACGCACGCACGCGTCGCATCGCTTCAAGGAGTGAGCCAGTGCTTCCATCCGTTACGGTGATCACCATCACGCGGGGCCGCCCGGCCCTGCTCGGGCGCGCGGTCGCCTCGGTCCGCGCCCAGACCTACGCCGGTCCGGTCACGCACCGGATCCTCGTCGACGACTGCCCGGCGACCGCGTCGATGCTCGCCGAAGCGAGCGACTCCTCGGGCGTCGCCCTCGAGTGGCGGCTCGTGCCGCGCGGCCTGCACGACCTCGACGGCCCGTCGCGGCTGGCCCGCCTGCGCAACCAGGCGGTGCGGGACTCCGCGTCGGACTACGTCGCGTTCCTCGACGACGACAACGAGATCGAGCCCGACCACCTCGACAGCCTGGTGGGCCGCGCCCGGGACACGGGCAGTCACGCCGTCCACTCCTGGCGCCGCCTGTTCCTGGCCGACGGCGCGCCGTACCTCGAAGCGCGATTGCCCTGGAAGCGCGATCGCGACGAGGGCGCGCGCATCTATCAGGACCTGTGCGGCCGGGGCGTGTTCCAGCCGGGCTCGAACGTCGCGCGCGACCGGGCCGACCCGAAGGGCCATCCCGACCCAACGCGTACGGTCGATATGGGCGAGTGGCTGTTCGATCGCGCGCTCCTGCTGGAGATTCCCTTCTGCGAGCACTACTCGCACCAGGACTGGCTCGACGTCATCCCGGAAGACTACAAGCTGCTCCGGTCGCTGATCGAGCACGACGTCCGCATCGCGTCGACCGGGCTGCCGACCCTGCGCTACTACCTGGGCGGCTACTCGAACGCCTTCTCGCCGGACGCACGGCCGGCGACCGTCTGGGCGGACACGCGCGACGACGATCCCGGCGCGGCGGCATCGACCACCGCGCGATCGGGCACGCCGCCAGGACATGGCTCTATTACGCAACCAATCACGTTGGAAATAGTGTCGGACCACCGCACCCAAGCGGCGTGAGATTCGCGATATCGCTCGTCATGGGTCCAAATACCATCAAATTCCGGCAATCAGGATCGCTTTACGCGACGATGACGAGAGACGTACACCCGAGCCCGGTGTGCCGCGTGACGGCCGCTGCCGTCCATAAATGGTAAACTTCGACCACCATGACGGAAGCCCTCCGCGGTACCTGGGCTCGCACCGGGATCGCCACACGTCTACTGCTGCTCCAGGCGCTCATCCTGATCACGGCCATGGGCGTCGTGCTGGTCATCCTGGACCAGAGCTTCGTCCACGGCATGGTCCAGTCCCAGGACCACACCCTCACCGAGGAGGTCGCGGAGTACGCCAGCGCGGGCGCCAGCCGCCCCGCCGGCCAGGACCTCCCGGCGTTCTCGACGGAGTACCTGCAGACCCACCAGTTCAGCCTCGGGACCGGGCTGATCATCGGCCTCCCCAATGGCCAGGTGGTCCGCGGCACGGGCATGCGGCTGCTGCAGCAGACGCCGCAGGTGCAGGACTGGCTGGCGCACCGGCCGGCGAGCACGGTCCTCACCGACGTGCCCGTGGGCGGCACGACCTACCGGGTGCTGGTCGACGCGGTGACGGTGGACGGCGGGGGGACCGCCACGCTGGTCGTCGGCGCGGACCTCGGCGGGGTGCAGGAGGCGGCGACCGACGCCCTCGTCGTGATCTCCATCGAGGCCGGCATCGCGACGATCCTGGCGCTCGGCGGCACCTACCTGCTGCTGCGCCGGGTGCTGGGCATCGTCGGCAGGGTCACCACCACGGCCCAGACGATCAGCCTCGAGAGCCTGGGGCATCGCGTCGGCTACCGGGGTCCCGCCGACGAGGTCGGGCGCCTCGCGCACACCTTCGACGACATGCTCGGGCGCATCGACGCCGCCTCGCGGGCGCAGCGGCAGCTCCTCGCCAACGTCTCCCACCAGCTGCGCACGCCGCTGACGGTGATGCGCGGCCACCTCGAGGTGCTGCAGCGGGGCGGGTACGATGACCGGGCCGAGGTCGACGAGACGGTGACCCTCGTGCTCGACGAGATCCAGCACACGGCCCGGATGGTCGACCAGCTGCTCATGCTGGGGCGCGCGTTGGAGCCCGACTTCATCGAGGTCGACCGGGTGGACCTCCGCGCCTTTCTCGCCGACATCTTCGAGGCGGCCCGGCAGCTGGCGCCGCGGGACTGGTCGCTCGGCACGGTGCCGAACGTCGTCGTGCGGGTCGACCCGGTCAAGCTGCGGGCCGCGATCTTCAACCTCATCGACAACGCGGTCAAGGCCACCCGGCCGGGAGACTTCATCGCCCTCGAGGCGCACCACGACCGCGAGCTGGTCCTGGCCGTCGCCGACGGCGGTCGCGGGGTCCCGCTGGACCGGCAGGCCACCCTCTTCGAGCGCTTCGCGCGGGCGGGGGATGGCGACGACCGGGGGGCGGGGCTGGGGCTGGCCCTGGTGAAGGCGGTAGCCGAGGCCCACGGTGGGTACGCGACGCTCGAGAGCGCCCCCGGCAGCGGCTGCGTGGTGCGCATCGCCCTGCCGGCGACCTGCGTGGAGGACGCGGCCGGAGCACCGGCCCTGGCAACGGTATGAAGATCCTGATCGTCGAAGACGACGTCCGGATCGTCGCGTTCCTGGCCAAGGGCCTCAAGGCCGAGGGCTACGCCGTCGACGCGGTCCGCGACGGCGAAACCGCGCTGGCGATCGCCGACTACGGGGCCGACGACCTCGACCTGGTGCTGCTCGACCTCGGTCTGCCCGGCGCCGACGGCCGTCAGGTCCTCCAGCGATTCCGCGCCCGGCGCCCGGAACTCCCGGTGATCATCGTCACCGCGCGCGACGAGGTGAAGGAGCGGGTCTGGGGGCTGGATGCCGGGGCGGCCGACTACGTGACGAAGCCGTTCGCCGTCGAGGAGCTGCTCGCCCGGATCCGCGCCGCGCTTCGCGTCCGCGACCAGGTGGCCGCGTCGGAGCTGGTCATCGACGACCTGCGCCTGGACCTCCTGACCAAGCTGGCCTGGCGCGCCGGCCGCCGCATCGAGCTGACGCCGCGGGAGTGGGCGCTGCTCGAGTTCCTCATGCGCAACCCCCGCGCGATCCTGTCGCGCACCCAGATCCTCAACCACGTCTGGGAGTTCGACTACGACCCGGGGAGCAACATCGTCGACGTCTACATCGGCTACCTGCGCCGCAAGCTCAACCGCCCCGGTCTCCGCCCGCTCATCCAGGCGATCCGGGGTGCCGGCTACCGCCTCGAACCGGCCGGGGACGCCTGATCCCGGCGCGCCCGCGCAGGACGCGACGCCACACCACGCCGGGCCCCCGCGCCGCACTCTCATTTTCTACCCGCGCACCGCCATCCGGCCCTGGACAGCCCCGGGGCGCTGGGCGATGCTGGGCCCAGCGTTCCGATCCGGGACCCGGGGTCCAGGCAGCGACGGCGCACCGCGGCACCGTCGCCGGGAGGGAGTCGCCGATGCCCTTTCTCAGTCGCACGGTGGGCCAGACCCGCCACCAGCTGATGCGCGACCTGATGGCCGAGCGCGGCGTCGATGCGCTGGCGTTCCTGACGCCCGACTACTTCTTCTTCGCCACCAACTACTACCTCGACGTCGCTCCCTGGGAGCGGCCGGTCGCCGTCGTCGTGCCGCGCGACGGCGAGCCCTTCGCCGTCATGCACGAGCTCTCGACCAACCACCTGAAGATGGCGCGCGAGCGCGGCACGCTGTGGGTCGACGACGTCACCCTCTACAGCGAGCACCCGCGGCTGACCGACCGCCTCTACCTGACGCCGCAGTGGCCCGAGCTGATGGCGCGGCTGCTGCGCGAGCGCGGCCTGGCCCGGGCGCGGATCGGCGTCGACGCGGCCGGCGGGCCGCTGGCGCGGGTGCCGGCGCTCCTGCCCGGCCTCGAGCTGGTGCCGATGGAGGCGCGCCTGCGCGAGCTGCGCTGGGTCAAGCAGGACGAGGAGCTCGCCCAGCTCCGCCACGCCGCCAGCCTGTCCGACTTCGGCCAGGACCGCTACCGTGAGCAGATCCGGCCCGGGCGCCTCAGCCAGGAGCTCGACCTCGCCGTCGCGGCGATGATGGCCGAGGAGGCCGCGCGGCGGCACCCCGGCGAGCACGTCGAGATCCGCGCCTCCAGCCTGAGCGGGCCGGCCTCGGCCGCGCCGCACGGCACCGGTGCCCCGACCGGCGCGCGCGTCGAGTCGGGCCACGGCATCGTCAACGTCGTCATCGTGCGGGTCAACGGGATCGTGGTCGAGAACGAGCGCACCTGGTTCTGCGGCCGGCCGAGCGACCGGCAGGTCGAGGCATACCACGCCGCCACCGCGGCCCAGGAGGCGGCCATCGCCCAGCTCACCACCGGCAACGCGCTGGCGGCCGTCGACGCGGCGGCGCTCGCCGTGATCGAGCGGGCCGGCTTCGGCGAGCACGTCATCCACCGCACCGGCCACGGCGTCGGCACCGCCGGCCATGAGTTCCCCGACGACATGGCCTTCAACCCGCGCCCGCTGCTGGCCAACGAGGTCTACTCCGCCGAGCCCGGCATCTACCTCTACGGGCTGGGCGGCTTCCGCCACGACGACACCGTCATCGTCGGCGACACCCCGGAGGTCGTGACCCGGGCGCCGAAGGACCTCGACGCCCAGACCGTCGGCAACTGAGCCGGACGCTAACCGGAGGGAAGGGAAGAGCATGCGCTTCGCCATCGGGTCGGTGGCTCACGAGACCAACACCTTCTGCCGGGGGACGACCCCGGTCACCGCGTTCCAGGAGCGTGAGTGGCTCCACGGCGACGAGATCGTCGCGGAGCACCGCGGCGTGCGCGACTACGTGGGCGGGATGCTGGCCGCCGCCGAGCGGCTGCGCATCGAGGTCGCCCCGACCTTCAGCGCCACCACCGAGCCCTCGGGCACCATCGAGCGCGCCGCCTACGCGGCGATGCGCGACGAGCTGCTCGCCGGCCTGCGCGCGTGCTCCGCGACGGGACCGGTCGACGCCGTGTGCCTGGCGCTCCACGGCGCCGGCATCGCCGAGGGGGTCGACGACCTGGAGGGGGACCTCCTCGCCGCCGTCCGCGACCTGGTCGGCCCGGACATGCCGGTCGTGGTGACGCTCGACCTCCACGGCAACCTCACCCAGCGGATGGTCGACAACGCCGACGCCCTGCTCGGCGTCCACTTCTACCCGCACACCGACTCCTTCGAGCGGGGCATCGAGGCGGTGGAGCTGGCCGCCCGCATCGTCCGCGGCGAGGTTCACCCGGTGACCGTCCTGGCGACGCTGCCGATGATGATCAACGGGGCCACCACCAACCTGAGCCCGGCGCGGGACGTCAACGCGATCTGTGCCGAGTGGGAGGCCCGTCCGGGCGTCATCGACTGCACCTTCTTCCACGGCTTCCCCTACACCGACATCCCCGAGGTCGGCGCGTCGATCGTCGCCATCGCCGACAACGACCCGGCCCTGGCGGCCGAGGCCGCCCGCTCGCTGGCCGGCGACGTCTGGGAGATGCGCGAGGCGTTCCGCACCGAGCCGGTGTCCGCCACCGAGGCGGTCCGGCGCGCGCTCCGCGGCGACGGCACGCCGGTGGTGGTCAACGAGAAGTCGGACAACCCCGGCGGCGGCGCCCCCGGCGACGGAACCCACCTGCTGCGGGCGATGCTGGCCGCCAACGCGACCGAGACGGCCTTCGGCTTCATCTACGACCCGGAGACGGCGGCCCAGGCCCACCGGGCCGGCGCCGGGGCGACCATCGACGTGCGGCTGGGCGGCAAGACCGACGACCTGCACGGCGCGCCGATCGCGGCGACGGCCTACGTCAAGGCCCTGACCGACGGCCGTTTCATCCAGCAGTCGCCGATGGGCCGCGGGCGCCAGGTCGACCTCGGCCCGATGGCGCGCCTCGTCATCGGCAACGTGGACGTCCTGGTGTCGTCGGTGCGGACCCAGACGCTCGACCCCGAGGTCTTCCTGCTCCACGGCATCGACGTCACCCGCTACCGGCTGGTGGCGCTGAAGTCGACCCAGCACTTCCGGGCGGGCTTCGAGCCGGTGGCGGCCGAGATCATCCAGGCCGACACGCCCGGCCTGACCTCGGGCGACGTCTCGACCTTCGCCTACCACCGGCTGCGCCGGCCGATCTGGCCGCTCGACACCGACGCCCGGCCGGACCTCCGCTGACGTTGCGCTCCGACGCGCGATCGGCACCGCTACCGGAGCCCGCGCCGCCTCCTGGCGCCATGGCCCCGGTAGCGGCGCGCCGGCGTCCGACGGTCGACGGAGCGGGCGATACCCACGCCAGTCGCCGCCGGAGTGTCCCGCACGTCGACCCTTCCGACACAATTGACAGGCGTTGGGGACGGCCGTACTATGAGGCGCAGCAAGCACCATACCTTTCGGAACAACATATCCGAAAGCCAGATTGTCTGACTAGCTGGTCATAACCGGGTGGGGCAGAGTGACCGGCGAGCAGTCCGTGCGGGGCGAGCACCTGTCGATCGACGACCTCTATCCGGATGAGGTCCGCGGTCGCATCACGCTGGACGGCGCACTGTAGAGCGCCTCTGTCGGCGACCACGGTCGCGGTGTCGCGCTCGGCACGTTCGGTAAACGACAGGCACTCGTCTCCGCCGATCACACCGGTGGTTCGCGCGCGCCGGCGTTTCCGCGAGATGCCCGAGACAGTGCGCATCATCATCGCCCGGGATCGACCGATCCGTCTCGGCGCGGGCGAGGCGTCGCCTGGAGGGGGTGGGGCCCGACGGACGAGCGGGAGACAGACGAGCGCCGAAGACCATACAGACGGTCTCGCCGACGTTGGTAGCAGTGCCGTGACGCGCGTCACGCGAGGGGGAGCACAAGATGGCAAACGAGTATCCGGATCCCGAGTGGCGTGACCATCGTGAGACCCCGGACGGGTTCCTGGTGTTCGGGCGGCAGTTGAGCCGCCGCGACCTGCTCCGGTTGGGCGGCGGGATGGCGAGCCTGGCCGCCGTCCAGGCGCTGCTGGCGGCCTGCGGCGGGAGTGCCGCGAGTCCGACTGCCGGCGCGACGAGCAGTGCGGGCGGTGCCGCGTCGACGTCGACGGCGACGTCGAACACCGCCGGTGCGCCGACCGGGTCGCCCACGGCGAAGACCAGCGGCACGCTGGTCAACGGCGGCGGCAGCCCGCCGAGCTCCCCGACGGGGCAGCTCAGGGTCGCCATGACGACCGACCCCACCAGCCTCGACCCGATTGACACCTACTCGCTCGCCAACGGTCGCTGGGAGTCGAACGTCTTCAGCCCGCTCGTCTGGCGGGACCCCAACCTCGTCGTCTACGACGGGCTGCAGGGCCACCCCAGCCCGAGCCAGGGCTTCGGCCTGGCCACCTCCTGGAACTATACCGACGACAAGACACTGGAGATGAAACTCCTGTCCGGTGTCACCTTCCAGGACGGCGAACCCTTCAACGCCGCCGCGGTGAAGTCGACCTTCGACCGCCTGCTCGACCCGGCGAACAAGTCACCGCAGACCTTCAACTACACCTCGATCGGCTCGGTCGAGGTCGTCGACGACCAGACGGTGCGCTTCCACTTCAAGGAAGTCGACCCGGTGATGATTACCAAGCTGGCCGGCTACGGCGCGTTCATCACCCCGCCCCAGGCGGTCAAGGACCACACTACCTACGCGACGAAGCAGGCGATCGGCACCGGCCCCTACAAGATCACCGAGTACGCCAAAGATGACCACATGACCCTGACGGCGTGGGACGGCTACTGGGGCAAGCAGAAGCCGCACATCCAGACCATCACCTACCGCGTCATCCCCGACGACAACACCCGCCTGTCGGAGTTCATGGCCGGCAATGTCGACGTGCTCACGCTCAACGTCAGCCAGGCGAGCGCTGCCAACGGCAACCCCAACGTCAAGGTGATCCAGGTCGGCGTGCCGACCGTCTCCGGACTGCGGCTCGACGCCAAGAAGCCGCCGACCGACAACCTCAAGGTGCGGCAGGCGATCGCCCACGCGATCGACCTCAACACCATCGTCAAGACGATCCTGGGCGGCTTCGCGATACCGGTCGGCATCTGGCAGAGCCCGTTCTCGTTCGGCTACGAGAACTACCCACCCTACAGCTACGACCCCAACGCGGCCAAGCAGGCGCTGCAGGCATCGGGGGTCTCCTCACCCTCGCTGATCTACGACGTCATCGGCTCGGATACGCAGGGGAAGGAGATGGCGAGCGCGATCCACGACATGCTGACCGCGGTTGGCTTCAAGGTCTCCATCCAGCTGCACGACGCGGCGACCTACTACAACGACTACGTCGCCGGCAAGCTCCACAACATCGTCCCCTTCGGCTGGGGCGGCTGGACGCTCGACTACGACAACACCTACTACTCGATGTACTACACCAAGCAGTCCTATAACCCGAGCTACTCGAACCCGGCACTCGACAAGCTTCTGGACCAGGAGCGCTCCACCCTCGACCAGTCGGTGCGCCTCAACATCGCCAAGCAGTGCAACAAGATCATCTACAACGACTATGTGGACGTGGCGCTCTACCAGAACGTCTACCTGTGGGGCGTCAGCAACCGGGTCCGGAACTTCTTGATCCCGCCCGACGAGCGGCTATGGTGGCTCGACTCCTACGTGTCGAGCTAGGAGGAGGCGCGCGGGGAGGGCGACGTCGCCCTCCCCTGGAGAGGGTCGCGGCACGATGCTCACGTTCGTGATTCGCCGGTTGCTGTACTCGGTGCTGGTCCTGTTCGGCGTAACACTCCTCGTCTTCTTCGCGATGCGTCTGACCGGCGACCCCGTCCAACTGCTGCTGGCGCAGGGCAACCCGACCCCGCAGGACATCGCGAACCTGCGCCACGCCTTCCACCTCGACCGGCCCCTCTACCAGCAGTACATCGCCTTCGTGGCCGGTGCCCTGCACGGCGACTTCGGCACGTCGCTGGTCTACCGGGACTCCGCCTTCCACGAGATCATGCTGCGCATGCCGGCGACGATCGAGCTCGCCGTGGCGGCCTACCTGATCGCGCTACTGCTGGCGGTACCGACGGGCATCCTCTCCGCGGTGCGCCGCGGCGGCATGGTCGACTTCCTCAGCCGCCTGCTGAGCCTGATCGGCATCTCGTTCCCCAACTTCTGGCTCGGCCTGATGCTCATCCTCCTCTTCGGCGTCCGGCTGCACTGGCTGCCCGTCTCCGGCCGTGGCACCGGGTTCGTCGGCAGCCTCAAGGCGCTGATCATGCCCGCGGTCACACTGGGGATCGCCTACGTCGCGACGCTCAGCCGCCTGCTGCGCTCCAGCATGCTCGAGGTCTTGAACGCCGACTACATCCGGACGGCGCGCGCCAAGGGGCTCCCGGAGCGGCCCGTGCTGATGGCCCACGCGCTGCGCAACGCCCTGATTCCCTTCACCACCGTGGCCGGCCTGCAGATCGGCTTCCTGTTCGGCGGCGCGGTCATCGTCGAGGTGGTCTTCTCCTGGCCCGGAGTCGGGCGCCTGGTCGTCGACTCGATCAACAGCCGTGACTACCCGGTGGTCCAGGCCGCGGTGACGCTCTTGGCAGCTATCCTGATCCTTGCCAACTTGCTCGTGGACTTGCTGTACGCCGTGCTCGATCCGCGGATCCACTACTCGTAGCGACCGGGTCACGAGGACGAACGAACGTAGAGGAGTCGGGCGGTGGTGGTCGCGCCGGGAGAGAAAACGCTGACGCAGGGAGTGACTCGCGAGCGCGCGTGGCGCTACCAGTTCTGGGGCCGCTTCCTCAGCAATCCGTCGGCCGTCTTCGGCGGGCTGATCCTGGCGATCCTGGTGGTGGCGGCGCTGGGGGCACCGCTGCTTGCGCCCGACAGCCCCAATCACACGGACCTCATCCTGCGCAACACGCCTCCCGCCTGGACGAAGGGCGGGTCGACCCAGCATCTCCTGGGAACAGACCCGGTCGGTCGCGATCTGCTCAGCCGGATCATCTACGGGGCTCGCGTCTCGCTCGGCGTGGGCCTCACGGTCACGGTGCTGTCCGCGGTGCTGGGCGTGTTCTTCGGGTTGCTCGCCGGTTACTACGGGGGCTGGATCGACCAGGTCGTGATGCGGATCGTCGACCTGTTCCTGGCCTTCCCGTTCATCCTCCTGGCGATTACGATCATCGCGGTGCTTGGCGCCGGGCTGGTGAACCTCGTCGCCACGCTGGTAGTCACCAGCTGGGTCGGCTACGCGCGCCTGGTGCGCGGGCAGGTCCTGACCACCCGCGAACTGCAGTACATCGACGCCGCCCGCGTGGCGGGAGCAGGCAACGGGCGCGTGATCCTGCACCATGTCCTGCCCAACGTGATCACGCCCGTAATCGTGGTCGGCACGCTCCAGATCGGCTTCGTCATCCTGGCCGAGGCCGCGCTCAGCTTCCTGGGGCTCGGGCTGAGCCCGTCGATCCCCGACTGGGGCACGATGGTCAGCGATGGTCGTCTCTATATCTACACCGCCTGGTGGGTCATTACCTTCCCCGGCCTGGCGATCATGCTGACGGTCCTGAGCATCAACATGCTCGGAGACTGGCTGCGCGACGTTCTCGATCCGACCCTGCGTATGGCCTGACGGCCGCGCCGGCGCCATCAAACCGGGCGGCGGATCGCACCGCCGCCGCGCCGTGGCGGCATCGCTCCCGAGACGAGCGCGGGCCATCACGAGCGCGCCCAACTTCCGGCTGGCGCCAGCGCGGCCGCTCGCTTCCCAAGCCGCCAACCGCAGCGGCTGGTCTGTTCCCTATGTGGCGACCGTCGCTGACCGAGACGCCGGCACAAGCGCGGGGGGAGCCCGGGCCGTCCGCCCTGTGGGATGACGGCGCCGCTCCGGTGTGCCACTATCGGGCTGGCCGCCCGAAGCTCACTGAGCTGGCTGCCGTAGGGCAGGCAGCCGCTGTGCCGCGGACGCGGGCGCGATGGCGTCCGGCGAGATGAGGATGGGGAGGGAATCTCACGTGGTCAGTCACGAGACGACGCTCCGGATCGCGCGCGACCTGGCCGTGTCGGGCCGCACCATGGTCGCGGCCAAGCACCCCTGGGCGGTCCAGGCCGCCCTCGACGTCCTCGACCGCGGCGGCAACGCCGTCGACGCCGCGGTGACCGCCGCCTTCGCCATCGGCGTGGTCGAGCCCTGGATGAGCGGCATCGGCGGCGGCGGCTTCATGACCGTCCAGATGGCCGACGGCCGCCGCGCCGTGATCGACTACTTCGCCCGCGCGCCCCTCGCCGCCCGGCCCGACATGTACGAGCTGACCGAGGGCTACCGCGCCGACGGCGTCGGGTTCCGCGGCATCAAGGACCAGGCCAACGCCTACGGCCCGCTCTCCATCGCCGTGCCCGGCACGGTCGCCGGGATGGCGACGGCGCTCGAGCGCTTCGGCTCGATCGGCCTGGCCGACGCCGTCGCCCCGGCCGTCGACTTCGCCGAGCGCGGCTTCGCCGTCGACTGGTACCGCGGCATGCTCATCGGCAGCCAGCAGCACGTCATCCGGCGCGACGCCGAGACCGAGCGCATCTTCCTCGCGAACGGCGCCCCGCCAGCCCCCCTCTTCGGCGAGGCCATCCCGGCGCTGCCCCAGCCGGACCTCGCCGCCACGCTACGGCGGATCGCCGCAGACGGCCGCGACGGCTTCTACCGCGGCGAGGTCGCCGAGCGCATCGCCGACCACGTCCGGCGACTGGGCGGCATTCTGACGACCGAAGACCTGGCCCGCTACGACGCCGTGGTCAAGGACCCGCTGGTGATCGGCTACCACGACGTCGACCTGGTGCTCCTCCCCTACCAGGCGGGCGGCATCACCATCGCCGAGGCCTTCAACATCCTCGACGGGCTCGACCTGCGCACGACCGGCTTCAACAGCGCGGCGACGCTGCACCGCATCGCCGAGGCTAGCCGCCGCGGCTACGCCGACCGCTTCGCCTACGTCGGCGACCCCGACTTCGTGGAGATCGACTGGGAGCGACTCGCCTCGAAGGAGTACGCCGCCGAGCGCCGGGCCGAGATCGATCCCGGCCGCGCCTCGCGCCCCGCCCCCGGCCGGAGCATCGCCCGCGCGTCCGCGCCCGCTGAGGCGCCGGCCGGCGACGGCGGCTGCACCACCCACCTGTCGGTGGTCGACGCCGCGGGGAACATGGTCTCGGTGACCCAGACGCTGACGCTCATCTTCGGCTCGGCCGTCACCGTGCCCGGCACCGGCGTCCTCCTCAACGACTCGATGAACCTGTTCGACCCGCTGCCGGGCCGCGCCAACTCGATCGCGCCCTGGAAGCGGCCGGCCTCGAGCATGGCCCACGTCATCGCCACGCGGGACGGCGTGCCGGTGCTGGCGGTCGGGGCGCCGGGCGGGCGGCGGATCATGGACACCTGCATGCAGATGGTGCTCGACGTGGTCGAGTTCGGGATGGACATCCAGTCCGCCTGCGCGGCGCCGCTGATCGACTGCGCCGAGCCGAGCCTGCTCGTCGACGACCGGCTGCCGGCCAGTACCCGTGGGACGCTGCGGGAGATGGGCCACGACGTGGTCGACGTCGAGGTCTCCTTCTCGCCGCGCGGGTTCGCCAGCCCGACCGGCGTCACCGTCGACCCGGCCACCGGCCTGCGCTACGGCGGGGCCGACCCCTTCGGCGCCGGCATCGCCGCCGGGCGGTAGCACCGGGACGTCGTGCCGCGCATTGGGGCAGACCTCGCCCCGACGCGCGGCACCGTTCCTCTCGCCGCCCTGGCGGGTCGTCACGGGTCCACGCCCCAACATCTCGATGGGCCAGCGTGTCCGCGGGACGCTGCCGGGTTGAGCGGCATCGAGGTATACACTCCCGTCGGCCCGGCGCGGATCAGGGCGATATGCCCCGCGGATTGCCGGCGGCGCATCCGCTGGCGTACCCTCCCCGCGAAGACCACGATCCGGGCGCGAGCACGGGCACGGCGAGGGAGGGACCGGCGATGGCGACCCCGATCCACGGCGACGAGTTCTACCTGGACTCCCCGGTGGTGCGCGACTTCATCGCCGGGGTGCGCGCCGCGCGCGCCGCCCAGCCCGACCCCAGCCTGCTCGTCGAGGACCTCCAGCCCGCCTTCGGTCGGCTCCTCGGCACCGCCGGCTGGCTGCCGGACGCCTTCGCCCAG
>DASSZN010000320.1:0-8988 GCA_035702805.1 Thermomicrobiaceae bacterium
CCGGGCGGCGTCCGGCGAGGTGGATCGGGCGGCCACGTGCCGGGAACTGGAGCGGCTCGCCCGGCGGCTCGACGTGCTGGCCGGTGAACTCTGGGCGACCCTGGAGACCGAGGCGGTCGACGTGCTGGTGCCGGCGGATACCCTGTCCCGCTCGGTGCGGAACGCGCCGTCGACCTTCGACCCGACCGACGCGCTCGACGCGCTCGAGCAGGCGACCCGGCTGCTGGGGCGCTCGCGCAGCCTGCGGCGCCTATCCACCGGCCGCGCCCACTGACGCCGACTTCGCCTTCCGGGCACACGTCGCGCGGCGCGCACCCCGCCCGCCACGCCGGTCACCACCCGAGCAGTCGCCGCAGCCGGCTCCCCAGCGGTTCGTCGCTCGCGCCCGGGCTCCCCGGTGGAACGGTCCGCCGCTGGTGGAGCAACCGCGCCCCGGCAGGGTTATCGACCTCGGCGCGCTCGCGGCGCAGCGGCTCCTCGAACACCCGGCGCTCGCTCCGCCGCACCCGCTGGATGTGCAGCTCCTCGGCGAGCACCAACCGGCGGCTCACCATCTGCTCCTCCGCGTAGACCGGCACGACCAGGACGTCCCCCTCCTCCCAGGGAGCCACCCGCTCGGAGACCACCTCGCCGACGGGAACGTGCTCCACGTCGACCTCCTCGTGCACCGACTCGAGCTCGAGCCGCCCGGGAACCTCCGCGACCTCGGTCCGGACGCGGACCTCGCCCGCGTCGTGCCAGGCGCGGACCGGGACGAGTTCCTCGCGGCGCAGCTCGAGCACGTCGCCGTCGCGCACCAGCACGTCGGCGTCGACCCAGGCCGCGCCGTCGGCGCGCTCGGCGGGCAGAGCGGCGGTCTCCTGTGCCGGCTCCCGACTCCACGGCTCGCCGGTGAGCGCCGGGCCGGCCGGCTCCGCGGCGCCCGCCCCGGCGACGAGCCCTGAGTCGACGCTCAGGTGGACGCAGCCGCGCTCGACCCCGGCGATCGTCGCGACCGGGATGCGTCGGACGGACGGGAAGAGCGGGCCGCCGGCGACGACGAGTTCGTGGCGATGTACCTCCGTCACCGTTCCGATTTTCGAGCCGTCCGCCGTGACGACGTCCCAGCCGCGGCCGATGCGCCAGACGCGCCGCGCCCGCTGGGGCAACTCGCCGGATACCTGGCTGGACATCTGGCAGCCCCCTGTCCCGGGCGGCGCCGGCACCGATTCGCCACGCCGCCAACCGTTCGAACCGGCTGGCCGGCCGCAAGGCGGATGCCACCCATCCCGGCTGGCACGTCGGTTGCGTTCTCTGCACCCGGAACACCGGCGTTCTCCGGCGTTCACGGCATTCGTACGCACCTTCTATTCCCGGCAAGGAGGCATCCATGGCCGAGGAAGTCACATCCACGAACACCCCACCGGTCGAGCCAATGCCCGAGGACCGGCCTATCCGGGAGGAGCGCCCGGTGCGCGTCGAGCGTCCGCTCGTCGCGGACCCGCCGGTGCAGCAGGCCGCCGCGCCGGTCTTTGTCGAGCCGCCGGTCGTCGACGCCTCGCGGGCGATCGACCGGCTGCGCTGGGGACCAATCGTCGGCGGCATCCTGATCACGCTGGCCGGCCTGATCGTCTTCGACGTGCTGGGGCTGGCCGTCGGCTTTCCGGTGTTCAACCCCGCCAGCCCGACCCTGAGTGACCTCGGGACGGGCGCCGGCATCTGGGGCGCCGTCAGCGCGCTGGTCGCCTTCTTCATCGGCGGCTGGCTGGCCGGCCGCACCACCGCGCCCGGCGTCGGCGTGCGGTCGACCGTCTCCGGCACGGTGAACGGGGCGATGGTCTGGGCCAGCACGCTGCTGGTACTGGTCGTGCTGGGCCACTTCGGCATCAGCAACTCCCTGGGCTACTTCGGCGCGACGGTCAGCGCCCTGGCCGCCGGGCTGCACGGCGCCGGATCGTCCGCGCTGGGGGCCGCCACGAACAACGCCTGGGGCACCTTCGTCGCGCTGGTGCTGACGCTGATCTGCGCTGCCGTGGGCGGCTGGCTCGGCTACACCTCCCAGCCGGCGCGGCGCACGCTGGCTTGACGCCGGCCCGGTCACGTTCGACTCCGCTACGCCCCGCCTCGAATCGAGGCGGGGCGCTCGTGTGTCCGCCGGTCGGGCCGCGGCCGGTCTCTCGCTTGACAGCCGGGAACCGCCCTGATACTGTACGTTCATAGAACATATGTTCGCGAACGAGGTATATGAGCGAGGAGCCCGACCGTGGACGCCGTCACCATCCTGCGCGGAGAACTGGCGCAGGGCCACCAGCTTCTGGAGCAGGCGGTCGCCGACCTCACGCCGGAGCAGCTACACCATCGCTGGGAGGGCGGGACTATCCAGTCGATCGCGACGATCTACGCCCACACCGTCATGGCCGAGGACCGGCTGATGAGCCAGAACGTCCAGGGCCAGACGCCGCGCTTCGAGCGGGACGGCTGGGCAGAGCGGGTGGGCATCGCCATGATCCCCTTCGGCGGCGACTACGCCGGCTGGGTTGCCGGCGTCCCGTCCGCCGACGTCGCGGCGCTGCGCGCCTACGCCGAGGCGGTCTACGCCGACACCGACGCCTACCTCGACACGCTCGCGGCGCGCGACCTCGAGCGCACCATCTCCTTTGTCAGCGAGATGCCGCTCGGCTCGTTCCTGGCGACGGTCATCGCCTGGCATGCCGTCCACCACGGCGGTGAGGTGTGTGCCCTCAAGGGCGTGCTCGGCGGCAAGGGCCTGCCATTCTAGCCCGGACCGCGCCGCACGTTCCCGCCAACCTCCGGGACGTGACCCCGCCTCGGTGAAGGCAGGCACGGATACCGTTTCGGCTGGGAGCACAACATCCGGCGCCCGTCAGGGAGGCGCGCCGGGAGCCGGCCCCTCGTCCGATCGCCGAACAGCCCTCCTCCGGTGCCCCGCGCGGAACGGGACGTGCTGTGCCATGGTCGCGAGGAGCCACCGTCGCGGCCACGGTTGCATTTCCGGCGAGCCGGGAGCGGGCCGGGCAGCAGGGGCGGGCACGTAGGGGCAGTCGAAGGAGGACGACCTTGGCCGAGCCACAGGACGAGAAGCACGCGGGCACGTCACCGGCAGAGCAGGCCGGGATCCACGCCGCGACCGGCGAGGAGACGCCCGGGGAGATCCGCGAGGAGATCGCCCAGACCCGGGCCGAGATGAGCGAGACGATCGACGCCATCCAGCAGGAACTCCGGCCCGAGCGCCTGCAGCGCGAGGCGGCCGCCATGCTGCGCCAGGAGGCCAACGAGCGGGTCGACCGATTGGTCAGCGAGGTCACCCGTCGCGCCAGCCAGGCCGGCGCGGCGGCGCAGCAGCTCTCGCGTGAGGCGATGACGCGCGTCGACGCCGCGCGCGTCCGCGTCACCGGCGAGACGCCGACCGAGACCGGCCGGCAGACGCGGCAGGAGCTGCACACCGCGGCTCGGCGGCTCGGGGACTGGGTGCGGCGGGAGCCGCTCACGGTCGCGGCCGTCACCACGGTGGTCGTCGCGTCCGTCGTCATCATCGTGCGGATGCCGCGCGACGCCCACGACGCGCGCGTCCGGCAGCTCCAGCGCCGCGCCCGGAACTGAGGACCGGCGGACGACCGCGGATCGCGGCCGTCCCGTATCGCGCGACCCGACCGCGCGCCCGTACAATGCCGGTGCGGCCCCCGGGTATCGAGCGGCCGCGCGGGAGCGGTGAGGGGGAGCGATGGCGCGCGACGACTATGAGGCGCGGCTGGACGCCTATCTCGAGGGGCTCGTCCCGGCGCGGGCGCCCGAGCTCGTGGCGATGGAGGAGTACGCCCGGCAGCACCGCTTCCCGATCATCGGGCCGGCGGCCGGGCAGTTCTGTTACCAGCTCGCCCGCCTGGCCGGCGCGCGCCGCGTCTTCGAGATGGGCTCCGGCTACGGCTACTCGACCGCCTGGTTCGCCCGGGCCGTCCGCGAGAACGGCGGCGGGGAGGTCTACCACGTCGTCTGGGACGAGGACCTCTCTTCCCGTGCCCGCGGCCACCTCTCCCGGCTCGGCCTCGCCGACTTGATCCAGTTTCGCGTCGGCGAGGCCGTCGGCATGCTGGAGCAGACCGACGGCCCCTTCGACCTGATCTTCAACGACATCGACAAGCACGCCTACGCCGAGGCGCTGCCGGGCATCACCGCCAGACTCCGGCCGGGCGGCCTCCTCATCGTCGACAATACCCTCTGGTCCGGGCGCGTCTGGGACGAGACCGACCAGTCGGCCTCGACGCGCGGCATTCGCGACTTCACGCGGGCCATCACCACCGATCCGAACTGGATCGTCTCGCTGGTGCCGATCCGCGACGGGCTGACCGTCGCCTACCGGAGGTGATGCGATGGCGACAGCCATCGACCCGGCAATCCGCCGCTGGCTCGAGGAGTTCGCGGGGGCGGTGCGCGACGTCGACTACGCGCGCGGCGCGACGATGGTCGCTCCCGAGGTGGTCGGCTTCGGCACCCACGGCGGCGTGCTGGTCGGTCGCGACGCGCTGGTCGCCGGGCAGTGGCGCAACGTCTGGGGAGTGACCCGCGGCTTCACCTTCCGGCTCGACGACCTGCGCGGCGAGGTCGTCGGCGAGCGGGCCTGGGTCGCCGTGCCCTGGGACTCGCAGGGCCGCGACGACCAGGGCGCCTGGTACGACCGACCGGGCCGCGCCACCATCGTCCTGGAGCGGCGCGACGGCCGCTGGCTGGCCGTCCACACCCACTTCTCCCTCTACCCACCCACCGCGGCGCGTCCGGCGCGCTGACGTCGGCCGGTACGCCCCTTGCGCCCCTCCGGTCGAAGGGCGTGCGACGGCGCGTCCGCTCGGAGGGACGACCGGAAAGCAGGGGAACCATGCCCGGCGGCGATACCCCCGGACCGCGCCGGCACGCCACCGGCCACGAGGCCGAGGCGCGGCCCGACGAGGTCCCGCCCGAGCGCGACTCGAACCTGAACCTGGAGGAGTCGGCCACCGACAAGCAGCAGGTGACGGGCGAGGTCGAGCCACCGGCATCGCCGGGCGGCGAGCCGCCGCGGGAACCCAACGTTCCGCAGCCCCGGCACCCGTCCGAACTCGAGCACCCGTAGCGCCGCCGATCCGCCCTCCCTGGTCGCCGGAGGCCCGCGTCGGCAACAATGGACGCCACGGCGCGGCCAGCGGCAGCCCGCGCCGGCGAGGGAGCGGGGCAACGGTTGGCGCGAAACGGGGACGACGGGACAACCAGCGCAACGGTGGCGAGCGGCGTGGGGCTCGACCCGGCCGCCATCCACTATGAGGTGACCGGCAGCGGTCCGCCGCTCGTGCTCATCCACGGACTCTCCGCTTCGGGCCGCTGGTGGTCGCGCAACGTCGGCGTCTTCGCCGCGCACTTCCGCGTCTACACCGTCGACCTGGTCGGCTTCGGCGCCAGCCACCGTCTCGGGCGCTTCGTGCTGGCCGACGCCGCCGCCGGGCTCGTCGCCTGGATGGACCGGGCGGGCATCGCGCGGGCCGACGTGGTCGGCCACTCGCTGGGTGGCTTCGTTGCCGCCGACCTGGCGGCGCGCTTCCCCGAGCGAGTGCGCAGGCTCGTCCTGGTCGACGCGGCGGTCCTGCCGCTGGGCGGCGTCGGCCACTACGCGGTCGGGATGCTCCGGCAGGCGCGCTACATCTCGCCCGGCTTCCTGCCCACCCTGGCGCGCGACGTTCTCCGCGCCGGGGCGATCACGACCGTGCAGGCGTCGCTGGCCATCGCCTACGCCGACCTTGGCCCCTGCCTCGCCCGCATCACCGCGCCGACCCTCGCGATCTGGGGCGAGCACGACACCGTCGTCCCGCGCGCGATCGGCCGGGAGATCGTCCGCCGGGTGCCCGGCGCCCGGCTCGTCGTGATCCCGGGCGTCGGCCACAACGTGATCTGGGAGGCGGCGGAGCCCTTCAACCGCGAGACGCTCCAGTTCCTGCTCGCCGACTGATCCCCGGCAGCCCGGTCGCCCGGGCCCTTGACCGCCCGTCGCCGTCGGCCATGCCCTATGATGGTCGCGATCAGGCGATGACCGGCAACGACGCGCCGGGGGAAGGAGAGGCGACGTGACCTTCACCGTCATCGGGCGCTGCGCCCGCACCGGCATGCTCGGAATCGGCACCGCGACCAACGCCTTCGCCGTGGGCGTGCGCGTGCCCTTCATCAAGCCGCGCGTCGGCGCGGTCGCGATCATGGCGATCGCCGACCAGCGGCTGGGGCCGATCGGGCTGCGGCTGCTCGAGCTCGGCTACCACGCGCCGGCGGCGCTCGAGGAACTCGTGCGCGCCGACCCCTACTCCGAGTACCGCCAGCTCGGCTTCCTCGACGACGATGGCCACGCCGCCGCCCGGACCGGCGCCGAGAACCGCGACTGGGCCGGGCACCGCATCGGCGAGAACTGCGTGCTGCTGGGCAACGCCATCGTCGGCGAGCGCGTGCTCGACGCCATGGAGGAGGCCTTTACCGCCGACCCGGACGAGGACCTGGAGGAGCGGCTGCTGCGGGCCGTCGAGGCCGGCCGCGACGCCGGGGGCCAGCCCAACGGCCAGCGCTCCGCCGCGCTCCTGGTCTACGACCGCAAGGACTTCTCGCGGGTGGACCTGCGCGTCGACATCCACGCGGAGCCGGTCGGTGAGCTGCGCCGCGTCTTCGACATCTACCGGCCAGCCATCCCCTACTACGACCGGCGCCAGGTCGACCCGCGCGTGCCGCACCTCGACACCTGGCTGGCCGAGCACCGGCGATAGCGCCGTTCCCACACGAGTCCCGGCTCGCCCCGTCGCCGTGTCGGGGCAGGTTTCAAACCCGACCGCGCTCGCTCAGCGCGATCGCTCCCGCGCGCCGAGTCGCTCGGACAGGCGGTCGAGCGGCTCGTGGACGACCTGACCGTCCCCGGCCGTCGTCACGACCCGTACCGCGTGCGGCGGGCGGGCGTCGATCCAGACGACCGGGAGGCAACGGGCCAGCGCCTCCCGGACGACCTGGCCGGTGCCGCCCTCGCCGCGTGGCGCGGCGCCGTCCCAGATCGCCAGCAGCACGTCGCTGTGGGCGAGTAGCCAGGCGCCGACCGCCGCGTACGCCGCGGCGGTCGTCTCTGGCCCGGCACGCGACCCCGCGAGCTCGACGACGCGCGCGGCGGCCAGCAGCAGGGCACGGTAGTCGGCCCGGGAGCCGGCGGTCGGGAAGTCGGCTCCGTAGGCTTCCCGGTCGAAGGGGAGCGGGCAGATCAGCGGCAGGCCGGCGGCGAGGGCCTCGCGCGCCACCAGCCGGTCGGCACCCTCGGCCACCGGCGAGATGACCTCCAGCCGGCCGGCGCTCGCGCCCGCCCGCGCCGTGGCGAAGACCTCACGGACGCGCGCGCGGAGCGTCGTGAGGTCGGCGCCCACGAGCGCGGCAGGCCGGTGGCCGGTCACCCCGATCCGGAGCGCGCGTGCCTCGCCGGCCGGCTCGCTGCTCCCATTCCGTCCAGGTTCCGCCACCTACCGCATCCCCGCGTGGACGATTGCCCGCACCTGTCGGACTCCTCTACACTGAGCGCGATCAGTGGACGGATTGTAGAGCCCGTCGCCCGGAGCGGCTAGCTGCCCTGGAGCCCGGGCAGGAGCGTGAACGATGGCGGAGGGAGCACCGCGGGTCGCGGTGGTGGGCGACGTGACGGTCGACTGGATGCTTCTCGCCCCGGCGGGCGTGGGGCCGTCGACGCTGCAGACCACCTACCAGTGGGAGGTTGGCGGCGGCGCGGGCGTTGCCAGCCAGCCCGGCGGGGCGGCCCTGATCGCCGCGCTGGTGACGGCGGCGGGGGACCCGTGCCTGGACGGACAGTCACCCGACGGCCCGACGGTGCCTCCGGACGCGCTGGTCGATCCAGGCTACCCCACCCTGCCGCGCACCTTCGCCGTCTGGCAGCCCTTCCCGGCCGCGCTCGACGATCCGCGGCCGGCCTGGCGGATGGCCCAGTTCCTCGGCCTGCAGCGGCCGGCAGAGCCGACCGTCGCGTGCGAGCACACGCCGCTGTCCGGCACCCCGGACTGCGTGGTCGTCGACGACGCCAACCTCGGCTTTCGCGACCGGCCCGACGCCTGGCCCGGCTGGCTGGGATCCGCCGCGGCCCGGCCCAGGCAGGTGATCCTGCGCCAGGCGGGTCGACTGGCCGGGGGACCCCTCTGGCAGGCGCTCGTCGAGCGCTGTGGTGACCGGCTGACCGTCTGCTGCTCGGTGGGCGACCTGCGCAAGGAGGACGCGCCGATCGGGCAGGCGCTCTCCTGGGAGCGGATGGGGATCGAGGTCGTGGCCGCCGTGCGGTCCCGGGAGGCGCTCCGCGCGGCCCGGCGCGTGGTCGTGACCGTGGGGCTGGCCGGCGCGGTGCTCGTGCCCCGGGACGGTCCGGCGACGCTGATCTTCGACCCCCTCCACCAGGAAGGGGACTGGCAGCGGAGCCGCCCCGGCACGCCGTTCGGCATCGGGACCACGGTCGCGGCGGCGCTCGCCTGCGCGGGCACCACCGACGAGCCGGACTGGGCCGGCGCGATCCGGCGCGGCCTGCAGGCGGCACGCGCCGTCCACGCCGGGGGCTTCGTCGCGGGCGGTGACGGCAGCGCGCCCGCGCTCCGCTTCCCGCTGGAGACGGCCGCGGCGATCCTGGCCGCGGAGGCGCCGGAGACGCCCCTCGAGACGGTCGAGATCCAGGAGCGCCCCGACTGGCAGATCTTCAGCGGCGTGCACTCGGCACAGGAGGCGCCGCTCGCCCGGCGCATCGTCGAAGCGGGGGAGCGGGAGGCCTGCCGCCGCCTGCCCCTCGAGCGCATGGGCCACTGGGTCTCGGTGGACCGGACGGAGATCGAGAGCATGCGCAGCGTGCGTGAGATCATCCGCGAGTACCTGGCCCAGCCGCGCCCACCCCGGCCGCTCAGCCTGGCCGTCTTCGGCCCGCCGGGCGCCGGCAAGTCGTTCGCCATCAAGCAGATGGCC
>DASSZN010000360.1:0-4269 GCA_035702805.1 Thermomicrobiaceae bacterium
CGCGCGCCACGTGCTGCGGCTGGCCGGCGCCGACGAAGCCGACCCGCGCCCGGGGCCGATGGTGGCGGATGGCCTGACCCGGGAGGAGCTCGCCGAGCTGTGCGGCGCCACGGCCAGCACCGTCAGTCGCGTGCTGAGCGCGTGGGACCGCCAGGGTCTGGTCGTGGCCGAGCGCAAGCGCGTCACCGTGACGCGACCGGACGAGCTGGCCCGGATCGCGGACGGCGATGTCCCCGCGGCGCGTTCGTCGGACTGACCGCGGGACGCTATAGGCATGTGCGCTGATGCCGTCATCGCTGCGTACGACCCTGCGCGGGCGCCGGTCGCGTCCAGATCGCCGAGCTCAGGATTCGTCGAGCAGGACCGCCTGCTTGACCTCGCCGATGGCGTGCTCCACCTGGATTCCGCGCGGGCAGGCCTCGGTGCAGTTGAAGATCGTGCGGCAGCGCCAGACCCCGTTCTTCTCCCCCAGGGCCGCCCGCCGCGTCGCGCTCGCCTGATCACGGCTGTCGAACAGGAAGCGGTGCCCATTGACGATGGCTGCCGGGCCCAGGTAGTCCGGGTTGACCCAGTAGGACGGGCAGGCGCTGGTGCAGGCGGCGCAGAGGATGCACTTGGTGGTGTCGTCGAAGCGGGCGCGCTCCTCCGGACTCTGCCGGCGCTCCGTCGCGGGCGGCGGGTCGTCGTTGACCAGGTAGGGCATCACCGAGCGGTACTGCGCGAAGAAGGGCTCGAGGTCCACGACCAGGTCCTTGATCACCCGGAAGGCCAGCAGCGGCTCGATGACGATGGTGGCGCCGTAGTGCCGGACCAGCTCACGGCAGGCCAGGCGGTTACGCCCGTTGACGCGCATGGCGTCGGAGCCGCAGACGCCGTGGGCGCAGCTGCGCCGGTAGGTGAGCGTGCCGTCCTGATACCACTTGACGTGGTTGAGCAGGTCGAGGATGCGGTCGGTCGGCTCGGCCGGCACGTCGTACTCCTGCCACCAGCGACGGCGGGCGTCCGGATCGGCCCGGGCGATCCGCAGGTGCACAGTTGCCACGCTCGC
Organism: Thermomicrobiaceae bacterium; assembly: GCA_035702805.1. GTDB lineage: Bacteria > Chloroflexota > Chloroflexia > Thermomicrobiales > Thermomicrobiaceae > DASSZN01. Next base: position 1,049 of record DASSZN010000360.1, read on the forward strand.
GTCTCCCCTCTTCCCCGCCGGATGCGAACCACGTCCGGCGACGTCCTGCGTCGCCCATGCCCCGGCGGGACTCGCGACGCGGAGCACCGCTCCCCGGCCATGGCGCCAGCGACAGGCCGGGGAGGCGCGTGCCCATACCGGCCAACGTCGAGACCGGCGCGCCGCGTCACCGCTCTCGCGTGAAAGCGCGCGGTTCCGCTACGGGCATTGTCGCGGCCCCGATCCAGGCGTTCCATGCGCCAGCGCACGCTGGCGCGTCGTGCTCACGGCTGGACATCGAGCACCCCGGCCGCGCCCAGGAAGGCGTCGCGCATCTCGTGGTCGACGAAGGGGTACTGCCCCGGCTGGGGGATGACCAGGTCGAAGACGGCGCCGGCCCCGGGGCTGACGTTGTAGGTCGAGACGCCGGTCAGGGCGTGGGCGGGGTCGCCATCGGGGTAGACGGCGGCGAAGATGGCGCCGATCACGTGAAAGGAGGTGTCCAGGGTGGGTCCGGCGTCGACGAGGTAGAGGCGGACGCGCTGGCCGGCCTTCGCCGGTAGCGGATGGTCGCGGTACTGGAAGGCGGCGCCGTTGAAGACGACCAGGTCGGGCTGGGCGACGAGCATCTTGTCGAAATCGCCGGTCATGGTCGTGCCGGAGACCTGCTGGGTGTACCACTCGCCCTGGACGAGGACGTAGCTGGCCTCGGCGGGCGGCAGGGGCGTGGCGGGGTCGACGACGAAGGCGCCGTACATGCCGTTGGCGATGTGCATCAGGACGGGCGCGGTGCCGCAGTGGTAGAGGAAGGCGCCCGGCGTGGTGAGCTTGAAGGAGAAGGTGATCGTCTGGCCCGGGTTGACGTTGTGGTAGTTCAGGTTGGGTGGCGTCTGGGCGGCGTGGAAGTCGATCGAGTGCTGCATGGTGCCGTGGTTGGTGAAGGTGACGTCGACGGTCTGACCGACCCGACCGTGGAAGGTGGGGCCCGGCACGGAGCCGTTGAAGGTCCAGGCCTGGTAGGTGACGCCGCCGGCGATCTCGACGGTGGCGTCGTTGGCGACGAGCGAGATCGCCATGGTGGGACCGGTGGAGGCCAGCGGCGGCAGGGTCGCGTCGCGCGCGTGGGCGATCGGGTTGCTCGACGCGAGCTCGAGCGGGGTGACGGCGGCGGCCGCGTTCCGCGGGGTCGGGGGCGGGGCGCCGAGGGCGCTCTCGAGCCCGCCGAAGAGGAAGGCCAGCGCGAGCAGGATGCCGACGACCGCCGCCACCTGCTCGAACCAGGGCAGGCGCCGTGGCACGCGCGTGAGCGCAGGGCCGGAGGCCCACTCGGCGACGCGCCGCCAGCCGGGCCAACCCTGCTCGAGGTAGAAGTCGAGGCTGTACGGCGTGCGGCCCTCGACGCTGTTCAGGACGATCAACGCCAGGAAGACCAGCACGTAGACGAGGGCGGGTCCGAGATTGGTCGCCCCGGCGGTGTAGGGGCCGCTGAAGCCCTCGGCGGTCGACCAGATGAGGAGGCTGAAGAGCGCGCCGAGGGCGTAGACCGACTTGCGCGCCAGGCCCAGGAGCAGGCAGACGGCGATCACGGTCTCGATGATGCGCGTCAGCCAGACGAAGACGGTGGGCTGGGGACCGACGAGTCCGACCCAGAGGGCGAACCAGGGGTGCAGCCAGCCCGGCTGGTTGGTCGCCGCATTCTGGAGGTAGCCGACGTAATGACCGGCGAACTCCGCGCGCCAGGTGAGGAAGGCGTCGATGGTCCAGATCACGCCGAAGGCGGCGCGGAGCGCGGCGGTGGCCACGCCGGGCCAGGTCGCGCGTTCGACGCGCTCGGGCTCGTAGGGCACCGTGGCCATGCGGATCCTCCTTCGAACCGTGTGGGGCTGCCCGACAACGCGGTCGCGCCTGCCTCGCTCACCGCAAGCCCGCTCCGGGGATCTCGAGTCACCACGTCGATGCCGCCGAGGCCGTCCGGGTTCCGCTCGCGGCACGCCGTGCCCGGGCACGGCGTGCCGTGGTCCACGCCTTCATCCCGCGTGCCCTGCCCGTGGACCGCGAGGCCCGAGTGGCCGGGGTGCTCGGTACCCGGTCGTCCACCACACGCAGCAGGGCCATCTGCACCGCACCCTCGTCGACGCCCGGTGGCACGACGAAGGTCAGCCAACGCTCACAGTCGGCGCTCGCCAGCCAGATCCGTGCGTCCGCATTGCCTGCCAGGCTGTCCTCCAGCGCGAGCCGGATCATGGCAGCAACCAGTGAGCCTTCGGGGCTCCACGCGGATAGTCTCTGGATCGCATCGAGTGCCGTACCGCGGGGCATGGTTCCGTCTCTCCCCGTGATTGCCGTGCGCCGGTACGCACCGCCGCGCGGGCAGGCGGATGGCCGCGAGCGGCTGCTGAGACCCGCGCCGATGGCCGTCAGCATCTCCCACCGACGAGTCTGGCAGAGACGGTTCACGTGGGTCGTTGCGCTGGCGCACAGACGGCCGTCGACCCCGGACCGATGATGGTGTCACGGCGTGTTGCCCGGAGGCGGCAACCAGGGTAGGGACGAGCCCGAGCGAGCGGGGCCGCGGAAAGGGAGGGGTGTCATGAGCACCGGCATGGACGTCGACATTTCCGGGAAGGTGGCGATCATCACCGGAGGCACCGGCGCCCTCGGCCGTGCCGTGGTGCGCGCGTTCGCGGCGGCAGGGGCGACCGTCGTCGTGCCGTACCGAACCGAGGCGCCGTTCGCCGCGCTTCGCGCGGACCTGGGCGATCTCGCCGGCCGCGTGTCGGGGCGCGAGGTCGACGTGACCGACGAGGAGCAGGTGGCGCGGCTGGTCGCGGAGGTCCTGGCGGCGCAGGGCCGGATCGACCTGCTACTCAACCTGGTCGGCGGCTACGCCGGCGGCCGCTTCCTGGAGACGGATGTCGCCCTCTGGGACCGCATGTTCCAGCTCAACTTCCGCTCGACGCTCGTCTGCACGCGGGCGGTGCTGCCGCACCTGGTCGAGCGGGGGAGCGGTCGGGTGGTGACGATCGGCGCGCGACTGGCGCTGGAGCCACCGACCGGCAGCAACGCGTACGCCGCGGCCAAGGCGGCGGTCGTCTCGCTGACCCAGTCGGTGGCGCGCGAGATCAAGGCGACCGGAGTGACGATCAACTGCGTGGCGCCGAGCACGATCGACACCGCGGCGAACCGCCAGCTGATGACGAAGGCGGACCCCGGACGCTGGGTCAAGCCGGAGGCGATCGCCG
>DASSZN010000093.1:0-6235 GCA_035702805.1 Thermomicrobiaceae bacterium
CCGGTGCGCCCGGTGCTGCGCATCGAGACCTTCGCCGAGCGCCTGCTGCCGTCCGCGACCTCGTGGGACGCGTTCCGCCACGAGTTCACCGAGTCGCTGGCGGCGAGCCACAGCCGCGGGGTGGTCGCCTTCAAGAGCATCGCGGCCTACCGCAGCGGGCTGGAGATCCAGCGCGTCGACGCCGCCGAGGCGGCGGCCGGCTTCGACGCGGTCCGGGCCGAGATCGCGGCGGGCGGGCCGTTCCGGCTGACCAACAAGCCCCTGATCGACGCGCTCCTCTGGCAGACGCTGGAGGTCGCGTCCGAGCTGTCGATGCCGATCCAGTTCCACGTCGGGCTGGGGGACGACGACGTCTACCTGCCCTCCTCGAACCCGACCCAGCTGCGCGCGATCTTCCAGGAGTCGCGCTACGGCGCGGTGCCGATCGTGCTGCTGCACAACTACCCCTACGTCCGCGAGGCGGCCTACCTGGCGAGCATCTACCCCAACGTCTACGTCGACCTCGGCCTGACGATCCCGCTGGCCGGACCGGACTGCCCGGCGCTCCTGCGGGCGGCGCTGGGCGTGGCTCCCGCGAGCAAGGTGCTGGCGTCGAGCGACGGCCACGGGGTGCCGGAGTTCCAGTGGCTGGCGGCGCGGATGTGGCGACGCGCGCTGGTGCGGGTCCTGGCGGAGGTGGTGGACGAGGGGGTGCTCGGCGACGCGGAGGCGACCGAGGTGGCGGCCATGGTGCTGCACGCGACGGCCGAGCTGATCTACCCCGAGTGACCCTTCCGGACCGCGACTTGCGGGGTCTTGCGTAGCGCCACGACCTGTGGCACACCGTGATCGGACGGGTGTGCGACGCTCGCGCGACCGTAGGCCCCGGCCCCGCCCCCGGTGACCTGCTGTGCCCCACGCCGGGCATGCAGAGAGGTGCTAGCAGCATGCAGACCACACACACGGTACCGGCCGAGCGCGTCCACGACGTGCTGGCCCGCTCGATCCTGGCCGACGGCTACCCGTTCGTCTACGACATCGAGCGCAGCCACGGCTCGTGGCTGGTCGACGCCCGGACCGGCGACGAGTACCTGGACGCCTTCAGCTTCTTCGCCTCGGCCGCCATCGGCCACAACCACGCCGTGCTGCGGGACCCCGCCTTTCGCGAGCGCCTGCTGCTGGCCGCGCTGCACAAGCCGTCCAACTCCGACGTCTACACGACCTTCATGGCCGACTTCGTCGACGCGTTCAGCCGGCTGGCGGTGCCGCCCGAGTTCCCGCACCTCTTCTTCATCGAGGGAGGCGCCCCGGCGGTCGAGAACGCGCTGAAGGCGGCCTTCGACTGGAAGGTGCGGAGGAACCTGGCGGCCGGCAACGGCGAGCGCGGCAGCCAGATCATCCACTTCACCAACGCCTTCCACGGCCGGCTCGGCTACACGCTGTCGCTGACCAACACCGCCGACCCGCGCAAGTACCTGTACTACCCGCGCTTCGACTGGCCGCGCATCCCGGCGCCGATGACCCACTTCCCGCTGACCCCGGAGTCGCTGACCGCGGTCGAGGCGGAGGAGGCGCAGGCGCTGGCGGACATCCGCGGTATCCTGGAGCGCGACGCGGTCGACGTGGCGGCGATCATCGTCGAGCCGATCCAGGCCGAGGGGGGCGACAACCACCTGCGGCCGGAGTTCCTCCAGGGACTGCGGGGGCTGGCCGACGAGTTCGACGTGCTCCTCATCTTCGACGAGATCCAGACCGGCATGGGGATCACCGGCAGCTGGTGGCTCTTCCAGCAGCTGGGCGTGGCGCCGGACATCTTCTCGTTCGGCAAGAAGGCGCAGGTCTGCGGCATCGCGGCCAGCCGCCGGCTGGACGAGGTGGAGCGCAACGTCTTCGTCGAGCCGAGCCGGATCAGCTCGACCTGGGGCGGCAACCTGACCGACATGGTGCGCGGCCAGGCGATCGTCGAGACGATCGCGAACGACGACCTGCTGGGCAACGCGCGGCGCATGGGGGCCCGGCTGCTCGACGGCATCACGAAGTTCGCCGAGCGGGCGCCGATCGACAACGTGCGCGGGCGCGGCCTGATGATCGCCTTCGACCTGGGCGACACGGCGGCGCGCGACGCGGTGCTGGCCCGCGCGCTCGACGAGCGCCTGATCGTGCTCCCCTGCGGTCGGCGCTCGGTACGGCTGCGCCCGTACCTGACGATCACCGAGGACGAGGCGACCGCGCTGCTGGAGCGGCTGGGCGCGGCGCTCGGCCTGCCGCGCACGGCCTGACGCGCGCCGCCCGGGTTCCCGCGACGGGGGCCGCCCCGTATAGTAGGCGGCGCCGGCCGGCCGCGACCGGCGATGGGCGCGACGAGGAGGTACCCGGTGGACGGCGACCGCGAGGCGATGGACCGGCGCGTCACGCGCGCCCAGCAGCTGATGGAGTCGGCGGGCATCGATCTGCTCGTGATCGGGCCGTCGTCCGACTTCCGCTACTTCACCGGCCACGCGCCGCACCTGAGCGAGCGACTGACCGCGCTGGTGATCCCGCGCTCGGGGCAGGGGACGGTGGTCGTGCCGCGACTGGAGGCGCCGCTCATCGCCGACCTGGAGGACCGCTTCCAGTTCGCGGTCTGGGACGAGACCGAGCGCCCGCTCGAGCGCGTCGCGCAGCTGGCGCGCGCCGCCGGGAGCCGCGCGGTGGCGGTCAACGACCAGCTGTGGTCCGGGTTCCTCCTGCCGCTCCAGGAGATGCTGCCCGACGCCGACTTCGCGGTCGGCGGCGCGGTGCTGGCACGGCTGCGGGCGATCAAGGACGGGGCGGAGCTGGCGCTGCTGCGCGAGGCGTCGCGCCGGACCGACGTGGTCTGGAGCGAGTTCTGCGCCACGGCGACGCTGGTGGGGCAGCGCGAGACGGAGATCGCCGACTTCCTGCGCCGGCTGATGGCCGCCCACGGGCTCCCCGAGGTCGCCTTCTGCATCGTCGCGAGCGGCCCGAACAGCGCCTCGCCGCACCACCGCAACAGCGACCGGGTGGTCCAACCGGGCGACCCGATCGTGATGGACTTCGGCGGCCTCTGGGAGGGGTACTACTCGGACATCACGCGGACGCCGGTGGCCGGGGAGCCCGACCCCGAGTTCGCCCGGATCTACGAGGTGGTGAAGCGGGCCCAGCAGGCCGCGTTCGAGGCGATCCGGCCCGGGCTGGCCTGCCAGGACGTCGACCGCGCCGCGCGCAAGGTCATCACCGACGCCGGCTACGGCGAGTACTTCATCCACCGCCTCGGCCACGGCCTGGGCCTGACCGGTCACGAAGAGCCATACCTGGTCGAGGGCAACACCCGGCCGCTCGAGGCGGGCATGGTGGTCTCCGACGAGCCGGGCATCTACATCCCCGGCAAGTGGGGCGTGCGCATCGAGGACTCGGTCATCGTGACCGGGGACGGCGCCGAGCGCCTCAACCACGTGTCGCGCGACCTCGAGTCGATCGGCTAGGGCGCGAGCGGCGGATGAAGGTCGGCCTCTTCGCGCGCACCGGCGACCGGACCCTCGACGGTCAGCCGGTGGGATTCGACGACATCAAGGCGCTGGCGGTCGCCGCGGAGGCCACCGGCTTCGACTCCTTCTGGCTGCCGGACCACTTCGTCTACCGGCCCCACGAGCCGGAGCAGCTCGGCTGCTGGGAGGTCTTCACCTTCCTGAGTGCCCTGGCCGGCGCCACCTCGAGGATCGCGCTCGGGCCGTTCGTGGCCGCGACCTCCTTCCGCAACCCGGCGCTCCTCGCCAGGATGGCGGCCTCGCTGGACGAGATCTCCGGCGGGCGCTTCATCCTCGGGCTCGGCGCGGGCAACTGGGAGCCGGAGCACACGATGTACGGCTACCCGTTCGACCACCGGGCCGGGCGCTTCGCGGAGGCCGTGCAGGTCATCGCGCCGCTCCTGCGCGAGGGGACGGCCGACTTCCACGGCCGGTACGTCCAGGCGACCGACGCGGTGCTCCAGCCGCGCGGCCCGTCGCCGGCCGGCCCGCCGATCTGGGCGGGCGCCCGGGGCGAGCGGATGCTGCGGATCATCGCCCGGCACGCCGACGCGTTCATCGCCATCTGGCCGATCACCCCGGCGCAGGTGACCGAGCAGTGGGCGCGGATGCGCTCCGCCTGCGCGGAGGTGGGCCGGGACCCGGCCACCCTCGAACTCGTCGTCGGCACCTTCGTGCACCCGCCCGAGCACGGCCGGCCCGTCCACGACGGCGGGGAGATCGGCGGGAGCGACGAGGAGATCGCCGCGACGCTCCGGGCGTTCGCCCAGTCCGGCGTGGACCACCTCGTCATCGACGTCCGCCCGGACACGAGCGTGCCGGCCATCGCGGCGTGCGGGCGCATCCTGTCGCTGCTGAAGCAGGGCGCCGGCCGGGACGAACGTCCCGGCCAGTAAAGCAGCACCCGGTCACCGGCAGGCCCGTGCTGTCGCTACCCTAGCTCCGTAGCGCCGGGAGCACTACGCGCCGGAGCGATCGAGCAGGCGGTCGCCGAACCAGGCGACGCCGCGCTCGAGCAGGTCGCGCACGTGCTCGCGCTCGCGGATGGGGTGGGGCTGGCGCGGGTAGACCACGCAGCGGCTCTCGACGCCGCGCGCGCGGAGCGCCCGGTGCATCTCGTAGGCCTGGCCGACCGGGCAGCAGGGGTCCTGCTCACCGTGGAGGAAGAGGGTCGGCGTCGAGACGCGATCGACATAAAAGAGGGGCGAGCGGGTCGCGTAGGGGCCGTCGAGGGCGTAGGGGTCGCTCCGGTAGAACACCTCGTCGAAGGCGGGGATGTTGGTCCCGCCGTGGAACGAGTACCAGTCGGTGATCGAGGCGCCGGCGATGGCGGCCTTGAAGCGGTCCGTCTGGGTGACGGCCCAGGCTGTCAGGTAGCCGCCGTAGCTCCAGCCGCCGACGCCGAGGCGGCCCGGGTCGGCGATGCCGGCCGCGACGCAGTGGTCGACGCCGGCCAGGATGTCGGCCAGGTCCTGCCCGCCCATGTCGCCGTGGTTGGCCTCGGCGAAGGCGAGCCCCCAGCCGGCGCTGCCGCGCGGGTTCGGCATGAGCACGGCGCAGCCGCGCGCCGCCAGCAACTGCACCCAGCCGCGCGGGCCGGTGCCGCGGAAGCCGTAGTCGGACGAGGCGGTCGGGCCACCGTGGATCAGGACGACCATGGGCACCGGCCCGGCGACCGGCTCGAGCGGCCGGACGAGCAGCCCCTCGACCGGCGTGCCGTCGGCAGCGGTCCAGGCGACCGTCTCGGTCGGGGCGACCCGGCGCTCGGCGAAGGCCGGGTTGAAGTCGGTGCGCCGCTCCCAGGCGACCGAGGCGCCGGCACCGGGGCCGCGCCGCCCGACCCAGAGCTCGGCGGGCCGTGACGGCTCGCCGATGGCCGCGACGAGCACCGTCCCGTCGCGGCTCAGCGACAGCTCCTGGCCGGCGAAGGCGCGCTCGTCCGACCAGAGCGTCTCGGTCTCGCCGTCCAGGCCGACGGCGCAGACGGCCGCGCGGTTGCGCTCGAGCGCGGCGGTCACGAGCGTCTCGCCGCCGGGGAGCCAGTGCGGGTCGAGGTGCGAGCGCGGCTGCCCCGGCGTCAGGTCGCGCGGCTCGCCGCCGTCCGCCGGCACCAGGACGACGTCGCCGCCGGTCATGCCGGGGTCGCTCCAGGTGCTGGTGATCAGGGCGACGCCGCGGCCGTCCGGCGACCAGGCCGGTCTGGCCAGCTGGCGCGAGGGGGCGTAGAGGGTGCGGGCGGCGCCGCTCGCGACGTCGACGGCGACGAGCCGGGCGCGGTACCAGGCCCACGGGTAGGGGAGGTCGGAGACGAGGGCCGCGATCTGGCGCCCGTCGGGGGACCAGTCCAGCTCCCAGACCTGGAGGTCGCGGTCGGTGAGGCGCCGGACGTCACCGGTCGCCACGTCGACCAGCCAGATGCGCTCGTAGCGCGGTTCGTCCTCGAAGAGGAACCAGTCGCGGGCCTCGTCGCGCCCCTGGGCCTCGCGGGCCGGGGGGTCGGCCGCGACGACGGCGATGGTGCGGCCGTCCGGCGACCAGTGGATGGCGCCGATGCCGGCGGGGAAGGCATGGAGCGGCTCGGCCTCGGCGAGCGTGCCCCGAAGCAGGTAGAGCTGCCCCCTGCCGCGCTCGGCCCGGTCGGAGCGGAAGGCGAGCATCGCCCCGTCCGGCGACCAGCGCGGCAGGTCGTCGGTCCAGGGGCCGGCCGAGAGCTGGCGGGGCTCGCCGCC
>DASSZN010000104.1:0-19117 GCA_035702805.1 Thermomicrobiaceae bacterium
GCGCCGATCGCACCCTTCCCCAACGACGCCCAGCACGTTTACTTCCCGCAGACCCAGCACTCGCTGAGCTACGGCTTCCTCAGCGAGTGGGAGAAGTACGGCGGGCTGCAGGCGTTCGGCTACCCGATCACGGAGGAGTTCTCGGCCACGACGCCCGACGGGCGCCGCTACGTGGCGCAGATCTTCGAGCGGGCACGCTTCGAGTGGTGGCCCGACCGGGTGGGCAAGCCCGACGAGATCACCCACGGGCTGCTGGTGACGGATCTGCTGCGCCAGGCCGGCTGGATCAACTGACCGTTGGGGCCATCCCCTCGGGGAAAGACGTCCGGTAGGGACGGGCTCGAGCCCGCCCCTAGCCGCTGACGGCGGAGCCAGCCGGCGCCTCGCCCGGTGTCGCCTCCGCGACGCCGGGCGCACCCTCGGCCAGGACATCGCTGAGCCATGCCTGGACCTCTCCCGCTGAGCGCAGCCGAACGAAGCGAAGGTGCGCCCAGCGCGGATCGGCCATGGCCGCCGCATACGCGCGGCGCCGCCCGCCATGGGTCCAGAGGGTGAAGGCGATCAGCGACTTCTGACGGTCCCACAGCATCAGCTGGTCCCAGAAGCGCTCGCGGTTGGTGCCCCAGAGGAGCTCGCCGCTGCGCCAGCGGCGCCAGCTGCGGGCGAGGCAGCGCGAGATCAGCGTCGGCAGGCCGAGGTCGAGCCAGACGACGGTGTCGGCGGCGGCCCAGGTGATGTCCTGTACCGTGCTCCGGTAGTTGCCGGCCACGACCCACCCGTCCGGCTCGATCGCCCGGCGCACCCGTTCCCGGAACACCGACAGGTCGGCCTCGACCCAGCCGGGCTCCCAGTGCAGCGCGTCCAGCTCGACAAAAGGTACGCCCCACCGAGCGGCGAGTTGCTCCGCGAGCGTGGATTTCCCGGCGTTGGAGTCGCCGATGACGTTGACGCGACGGCCGATCCGCTGCTCCACGCGCCACCTCCGTCATGCGCTTCGGCGAGTTATCCGCCAACACGGGGCCGCGAAGGATAGCACACGGCGCGGGAGCGCGGGTCGTGGGCGCTAGCCGAGGATGTCGCGCCGCTGGAAGACGAGCAGCCCGGCCAGCGCGCAGGCGACCCCAAGGAGGACGAGCAGGCCCGCCCCCGGGGTGAGCGTGCCGTGGCTCAGGGCGTCCTGCGGCTTGTACGCGGTGAAGATCGACAGGTAGCGCAGCCAGCTGACCCGGCTGACTAGCCCCGCGACCACCCACGCCAGGTAGCAGGCCAGCGTGACCCCCGCGGCGACACCGGCCGCCTTGCCCCGCTCGTCGAACAGTGTCGATAGCAGCACGGCGTAGCCGCCGACCGCGACGGTGAAGGCGAGCATCTCGACGCCGGCCGCGGCGAGCCGGCTCACCGGCTGCGGCTCACCCACGGCCATCCCACCCACGGCGATCGTGGCCGCCGTCGCCAGCACCAGCACCACGGCGCCCACGAGCATCGCCAGCAGCTTACTCGCCAGCAGCCGCGCGCGGCCGACCGGCACCGACAGCCAGAGGTCGGCCGTGCCGCGCTCGACCTCCTGGGCGACCGTCGCGGTGCCGGCCATGATCGCGAAGACCGAGATGATCAGCGCCCAGATCACGTTGAGGAACTCGACGCCGAGGAAGGCCGGCAGCGTCCCCATGTCGGTCGAGACGCCGAAGGCCTGGAGGAACGCCTTGGGGTAGGTCTGCAGCAACTGCTGGAACTGCGCCTGGCTATCGCGGAAGGTGGGGTAGACGGCGCAGATCAGGATGCCGTAGACGGCGAGCCCGACCGCGTACCACACGACGGTCCAGCGCAGGTCGAGCGCTGCCCGGCGCAGCATCGGCACGCTCATCGCGGCACCTCCGCCAGCGGTGCCGGTACCGCCGGCTCGGCCACGCCGTAGTAGTGCAGGAAGACGCTCTCCAGGTCGGGTGGGCCGTAGGTCAGGTCCTCGACCGGGAGGGTCGCCAGCACGGCCAGCAGCGGGCCGAGCGGGCCGCGCACGCCGAGCTGGAGCACGCCGTGCGCCGGGTCCGCTCCGATGACCCGCACGCCCGCCAGTTCGGCAAAGCGTTCCGGCGCTACCGGCTCGCGAACCGTCACGTCCATGCGCCGCTCGCGCAGGGCGCGCAAGTGGGCCACGTCCTCGACCGCCACCAGCTCGCCGTCGCGAATGATCGCTACCCGGTTGGCCACCCGCTCGACCTCCGTCAGCAGGTGCGAGGAGAGGAAGATGGTGACGCCCCGCTGCTGCTCCTCGCGCAGCAGGTCGAGCAGCTCGACCTGGCGGATCGGATCGAGACCGCTGCTCGGCTCGTCCAGGATGAGCAACGGCGCGGCGTACATCAGCGACTGGACGATGGCCAGCTTCTGCCGGTTGCCCTTCGAGAGGTGCCGGACCCGCTGGCCGAGATCGAGCTCGAGCCGCTCGGCCAGGACCCGCGCCCGCGACATGAGGTCACCCTGGCGGAAGCTGGCCAGAAATGCCAGCAGCGACGCGCCGGTCATGCGCTCGTAGTAGTGGATCTCGCCCGGAAGGTAGCCAACCCGCGCCTTGACGCCGGGCGCGTCGGTCCAGCAGTCCAGCCCGAAGATGCGCGCGGTGCCGCGCGTCGGCTTGATCAGCCCCATCAACTGCCGGATGGTCGTGGTCTTGCCGGAGCCGTTCGGCCCGAGAAAGCCGAAGATCTCACCCGGCTCGACGGCAAAGGTCAGGTCGACGACGCCCCGCCGACTGCCGTAGAAGTGGGTCAACCCTTCAACGCTGACCGGCGCGTCCACGTGCCTGCTCCGATCCGGCGTCCATCACGCCAGCACCATAGTAGTGAACGATGTGATGGTGCGAAAGACGGCCGGCCCTGTCCGAAACGGCAGGTACGCGCGTCTCCAGCGGGGCCGTGGGGGCGCCGGTCCAGGACGACCGAACCACGCAGAGACCCCAGCGTGACAGCGCGGGCGGCCGAGATATGTTATGCTGTGATTACAGCATGGTTGGGGACCGCGGGAGCGGTAAAACGTCGGGGGCCTCACACGAGGCCGCGGCACCCTGCGTGCGATGCCGTGACGAATCGGATCACGGTGTGCCCGTCAGTGAACGGCTTGCGCGAACATTGAAACGTAGACTGGCGTTCCTGGCAGTCCCGGCGGCGGTTGTGGTCGTGCTCGCGGCACTCGACCCCGGGCTGCTCGGCCGGCTCACCCTGGGCCTGCCCGGCGGCGCGCTGGCACTGCTGGTCGGCCTGCTCGTCGTGAACGAGGTGGTCAAGGGCGCCCGCTGGGCGTTCATGCTCCGGTCCAGCCAGCTCGACATCCGGGCCGTCGACGCGGTGACGAGCTACCTCGCCGCGGGGTCGGCCGCGGCTCTCCCCGGCAGCTCCATGCTGACGGTTCGCCTCGCCCAGGAGCACGGCAGCGTGCGCATGCACCAGGCGACGGCCGGCCTGATCGGAGAGTCGATGGCCGACCTGACGGCTCTCGGCCTCCTCGGGGCGGCGGCGGTGATCCTGACCCACGTCCCGGCAGTCGAACTCCTGGTGCCGGCGATGGCACTGGCCGCCGTGGCCGGCTCCGCGCTCGGTCTCCGGAGCCGCCGGGTCCGTCACTGGGCGACGTCGCTGCTCGGCCGCCGCAAGTTCACCCGGAAGCTGGTGCCGCGCGAAGAGGAGCTGCTGGATCGCGCGGCGCTGATGATGCGGCCGCGTGCCCTGGCCGGCGCCTCCGCGTTCAGCATCGTGTCCACGATCCTGTCGGTGCTGATGCTGCTGACCATCGCGGTGGGGTTGAGCGGCGACCACATCGGTCCGCTACGCATGCTCTACGTACACACGTTCAGCATTCTCGAGCGGATGGTCGTGCCCGTCCCGGGCGGCTACGGGGTCGGCGACGCCAGCCTGGCCGGGATGCTCAGCGTGGTCGGGCTGGGGCTGGCGCAGGCCACGCTGGTCGCGCTCGCGCACCGCTCGGCCAGCACGCTGGTGCGCACCGCGATCGGATTCGGCGTGCTCGGTGTCCGCTACCCCCACCTGCTGACGGTACCGTTCGAGGCCATCGGCGCGCTGGCTCACCGGCTGGCGCCGGGCCGCCGCCAGCGGATGCCGCTGCCGCTCCGGTTCGCGCCGCCGGCCCGCCCCGCCGAGATCACGGTCGACCTCCCGGGCATCGGGGACTGAGCGCCGTTGGTGACGCCGGCCGTCAGTAGCCGCGCGCCGGGAAGCCGGCGTCCTGCCAGCGGCGGTACTTCCAGAGGCTGACGGCGCGGCGCACCTCGCGGAGCGCCCGGGCGTCGAAGTTGGAGAGCAGCAAGAGCGCGCCATCCGGGGCATGGTCGACCTCGTCGATCACGGTGTAGCCGTGCCGCTCCAGCAGGTGCAGCACCCGAGGACTGAGGTCGAGCTGGCTGATCGAAGGGTGCGTGCGGCGCCGCAGTAACGTCCACAGTTCCGCGCACACGCTCACGATCAGCACCGGGATCGAGAAGATGAGCACGGTGGCGGCAAGCCAGCCGCACGTGTAGAGCAGCGTGGTTCCGATCCCGGGCCCGAACACGCGGGTGCCCCCGAACAGGGTGAACCCGGCCACCGCGATCGCGAGCGCCGAGCGCCGGATCGGGTTGACCGCGAACGGGTCGCAGGACACGCCGGGCGCCGCGTAGCGCCGCATCAAGGCATCGTCGCGGCTCCGCCTGGAGGACATGTCACGTCCCGTCTCTCGCGCGACGGCGAGTCGCTCGACGCCGGTATCGAGCCAAACAGTATAGCAGAGTCGGGGCGACGGTGGCGGCGGGGCGTTGGGGATCGCGGGCCAACCCGGGCCCCGCGTTGAAGGAGCCCCGCCAGCACGGCTAGCGGATGAACATGGCCGCGGTCGTCACCAGGTAGAACCCCACCGCAATGCTCAAGACCAGGGCCAGGACCAGACCGATCATCTGCTCCAGGTTCCAGCCACGATCACGCTCCATGCGACTCTCCCTCCTGGGTCACGGACAGTCTCGGCGGCCGCTCCTCCGCGGCCGCCGGTCCCGTCAATGCAAGGGAGACGCCAGCGCTTCACCGGCAGGGCCGCTACGCGGGCGGGGTGGTCAGGAAGGCGCGCAGCAGCGCCAGCGAGTGCTCGAGGTCGCGCTCGTCCATCATCTCGAAGGCCGAGTGCGTGTAGCGCGTAGCCGGCGTGATGAGAGCCGTCGGGATGCCCTGCCGGATGAGCGCCGCACCGTCGCTGCCGAACTGCTGGTAGACCCCGTGCTGGACCGGAATGCCGGCGCGCTCGGCGAGGTCGGCCAGTCGCCAGGTGAGGTCGTAGTCGTAGTGGATGCGTCCATCCTTGTGGACGAGCACCGGGCCGCCCCCGATCATGGTCGGCAATTCCTTGTCTGACACGGTCGGGATGTCGCCGACCGGGCCGTTGTCGAGCGCGATCGCCAGGTCGGCGTCGACGTCCCAGCGGAGCGACTCCGCGCCGGCCAGCCCGATCTCCTCCTGCACCGTCGCGGCAAAGTAGAGGTCGTAGGCGAGATCGGCAGGACCGACCTCCTCGAGCAGGATGGTCATCAGCGCCAGCGCCACCCGATCGTCGATCGCCTTGCCGTAGATGCGCGTGCCGAGCCGCCGGACCGGCGGGTTCCAGATCACGCCGGCTCCGACGTGGACGCCGCGCGCCACGACCTCCTCGCGCGAGGTCGCGCCGACGTCGACGAAGAGGTCGTCGTAGTCGAGCCGGTCTCGCTGGCGCTGCGCCTCGCTGACGATGTGTCCGGTGGTGGTGGCGAAGACCCCCTCGACCGGCTCGCCGCGTCCGACGATCAGGGCGGGCTGGCCGGCCGGGTAGCGCTTGGTCGGGTTGCCGACGCCGGCCTGGGCGTTGGCGATCCAGACGAAGCCGTTGCGGTCGATGCTGCGCACGACGAAGCCGATCTCGTCGGCGTGCCCCTGCAGGAGGAGGACCGGCCCGGTCCCACCGACGTGGGCGAGCAGGTTCCCCACCTTGCTCCGCCAGACGCGCCCGGCGCGCGGCTCCCAGCGCTCACGCAGCCACGCCATCACCCGATGCTCCTGGCCGGTCGGGCCCGGAATCCCCATCAACTCCTCGAGCACCGCGAAGTGGTCCATCAAGTGGCTCCCTCCCCAGTTCACGCACAGTTCGACCGGCGCCCGCGACGTGGTCGCGCGCCAGCGCCCGGACAGGATACCCGGCTCGACGTCACTGCTGCTGCAGGCGCGGATCGAGCGCGTCGCGCAGACCGTCGCCGATGAAGGCGTAGGCGAGCACCATCAGCGCGAGCACGACCGCCGGGAAGAGGAACTGGTACCAGAAGGGGTCGATGTAGACCTGCCCGGCCTGGATCAGCCGGCCCAGCGACGGCGTCGGAGCGGTCACGCCCAGGCCGAGGTAGGAGAGGACGGCCTCCAGCGTCATGGCGTTGCCGATGCCGAGGCTGGTCAGGATCGCGGCGATACCGATCAGGTTGGGCAGCATGTGCCGGGTGAGGATCCAGCGCCCCGACGCGCCCGAGGCGATACTGGCGTCGACGTAGGTCTGCGAGCGCAGCCGCAGCACGTCCGAGCGGATCACGCGGGCGAAGCCGGCCCAGTTGAAGAGCGAGAGGGCTCCGACCGTGAGGTAGAGGCGCCCGGCCGGGCCGAACCGCGTGTACATCGGCACGCCAAAGGTTCCGGCGATCAGGATGGCGACGATGATGTTGGGGAACGAGAAGAGGACGTCGATCAGACGCGAGAGGACGGTGTCGACCCAGCTGCCGAAGTAGCCGGCAACCATGCCGACGGCCATCCCAGCGACCAGGGTGATGCCCTGGGCGATCACGGCCACGGTGTAGCTGGTGCGCAGCGACAGGATCGTGATGCTGAAGATGTCCGACCCGGAGCCGTCGGTGCCGAACAGGTGCTTCAGGGTCGGCCACTGGTTGATGTTGACGAAATTGGTCGCGGACGGGTCGTAGGGCGCGATCAGGGGGGCAATCAACGCGATCAGGATCGAGAAGAGCGCGAGCCCCAGGCCGACCATCGCCGGCCCATTGTGCCGGTACCGGGTCAGCGCCATCTGCCAGTTCTTGCGGACCTTGACCGGCTGACCGAGACCCTCGTTCTGCTCGAGCGACTCCGCCGCGGCCTGCGACCCCAGTTGCATCCGGCGTTCCTACTCTACTGAAGGCGAATGCGGGGGTCGATGACCCCATACAGCACGTCGATCAACAGGTTCACGCCCATGATCATGATCGAGATCACGAGCACGGTTGCCTGCATCACCGGGTAGTCGCCGTGAATGCTGGAGTTGATGGCGTAGTAGGCGACGCCAGGCACGCCGAACATCGTCTCGACGACGAAGTTGCCGGTGATCAGGAAGGCAAAGCTCGGCCCGACAAAGGTCACGATCGGCACCATGGCGTTGCGCAGCACGTGGCGAAAGAGGACGCCGCGCTCTTTCAGGCCCTTGGCCCGGGCGGTCCGGACGAAGTCCTGCCGCGCCTGCTCGAGGATGGCCGCCCGGCCGAAGCGGGCGTAGGCGGCGATGCCGGAGATGCCGATGGTGAGCACCGGCAGGATCCAGTTCTGGGGGTGGCTCCAGCCGCGAATCGGCAGCCAGCGCAGCTGGACGGCGAAGATCACGATGAACACCACGCCCCAGACGAGTTGGGGCACCGAGCCGGCGACGATCGCGACGCTCATGACCGCGCGGTCGAACAGCGAGTCCTGCCTGGCCGCGGCCAGGATGCCGATCAGATTGCCGACGATGAACTGCAGGGCGAGCCCCATCAGGGCAAGCTCAGCAGAGACGGGGATGCCCCGCCCCATAATGGAGCCGACCGAGCGGCCCTGCTCGATGATGCTGGTGCCGAAGTCGCCGTGGAGCACCTGCCCGACGTAGACGACGAACTGCACCAGGATGGGCTTGTCCAGCCCGAGCTCGTGGCGCATCTGCGCGTACTGCACCGGGTCGATGCTCCCGGGCGTTCGGCCGGTCTGCAGCAAGACATACTTCACCGGGTCCACCGGCGACAGCCGGGCGACGGCGAAGACCGTGAAGAGGACGCCGAAGATGACGATGACGCTATAGAGGATGCGACGGATCACGTAGCCGAGCATGCGAGCTCCTTCACCCCGGTGGTGGGAAGCCGCCCGCCCCGCGCGCGGGGCGGGCGGCGCAAGCGACCGCCGTCACGACTTCGTCACGACGACCTTGCCCTCGATCGAGCGGGGGAAGGAGTAGTAGAAGCCCCCCCAGTCGAGCCCCTTGATCTTGGGCTTGACCAGTTCTCGGTAGACGAAGTAGCCGAACGGGACGAAGACGGCGTCTCGCAGGAAGAGCGCCTCACCCTGCTGGTAGAGCTGGTTGCGCTTGGTGGCGTCCTGCTCGACGTCGGCCTGGTCCATGAGCGCGTCGAACTTCTTGGCGTCGGCCGTCGGGTCGTAGGTGACGCCGTTGTAGGTCATGGCCGGGACCTGGATGCCCCAGTCGAAGCGGTTGACCTGATAGACCGAGTCGCTGCGCAGGAACTCGCTCATTAGCTCCGGCGTGTCGGTGATGTTGATGTTGCCGAAGATCTCCATCTGGAGACCCTTGTCGGACACGATCTTGTTCTGGATCTGGGTGGACGTGAGCGAGGTGTTGACGCTCACGTTGGCGCCGAGCGTCTTGTTCCACATGTCGGCCAGGGCGCGCCAGCGGTTGACGTCCTCGGCGGAGGTGTCGCTGGCCTCGTAGAACTGGATCGGGGGCAGACCCTTGCCACCCGGGTAGCCGGCCGCGGCCAGCACCTTCGGCGCCTCGGTCGGGTCATAGGGGATGCCCGGCGCGCAGGTGTAGTTGGGGATCGACGGCGGCTCGTAGCAGTCGGTCGGCGTGTAGGAACCGCGCCAGATGACGTTGTCGAAGGTGTTGCGGTCGATCGCCATGGCGAAGGCGCGCCGCACCAGCACGTTGTCGAACGGCTTCTTGCCGAAGCTCATGGCCACGGTGTTCACCCCGCCGACCGTGACCGGGACGATCTCGCTCTTGAAATCCTGCTCGACCGCGTCGAGCAGCGACAGCGGGAAGGCCGACAGGATATCCGCCTGGTTGGCCTTGTAGAGGTTGAGGCCCTGGTTCGCCGCGGTCGGACCCTTCAGAATCGGCCACTCGAGCTTCGTCACCGACGGCGAGTGCTGGCCCCAGTAGTTCTCGTTGGGTACCAACTCGATGCCGGTGGCGGGATCGAACTTGTTGACCTTCCAGGCGCCGGTGCCATAGGGCTGGTGGTTCGTCCAGTCGGAGTTGGAGTCGTCCCCATACTTTTCAATCAGGTCCTTGTCCACGACGTACCAGGCGATGGTGGCCAGATAGGCCAGGAAGTAGTTGATCGGCTTGGTCAGGGTGACCTGAACGGTGCTGTCGTCGATCTTGGTCGCGCCGGTCAGCTCGGTCGCGGTCCCCTTGGTGTACTCGGTCGCGCCCTTGAGCGATTCCATGAAGAAGCTGGCCGGTGCCGGCTTCTTGGGGTTGAGGGCGCGCTTCCAGGAGTAAATGAAGTCGTCGGCGGTGACCTGCCGGCCGCTGGCGAACTTGGCGTTGCTGCGGATGTGGAAGGTGTAGGTCAGGCCGTCGCTCGACTTGTCCCAGCGCTCCGCCAGGTCCGGGATCACGTGGGCGTCCTTGTCGAACTTGACCAGGCCGCCGTAGATGTAATCGAACATGTTGTAGAAGAGCAGGTAGTTCTGGGTCGCCTGCGGGTCGAGCGTCACGTCGAGCGTGGTGACGATCGGCATGGTCAGGGTCACGTTGGTGGCGATGTTGGCGGGTGAGACGGCCGCGGGCGACGCCGAAGACGAGCCCGAACCGGTCGTGGCGGTCGTGCCGCCGCTCGAGGTCGTGGTGGTCGACCCGCTGCTGGTCGACGACGCGGTGGTGGGCGTGGCCGAACTCCCACCGCAGGCGGCCATGAAGGCCGTCAGGAAGGCGGCGGAGGTGCCGCCCGCAACGAGCTTGACAAAGTGCCGCCGGTTCAATCCCCGCGCGACCCACTCGCGCTCGAACCGCCCGAGGTCACCACGCGTGTCCGACACGCCGCTCTCCCCCTTCGACCGGCGCATCGTGCCGGCCACAACGCGAAACCGTCCCGAGCGCACCGCTCGGGATGCCGAAGACCCCCGATTGCCCGATCCACGTCAGTCGCCGCGCCGTACGGATCGCGGAGCCCCCGCCGCCGCCCGCAGCATCGTCGACCAGCGGTAGCTGTTCTTGGACAGGTTCACCACGGCCATCGTCTCGGTCCGCTGGATGCCCGGGATGCGCGCCAGCACGTCGACCAGGAACGCGTGCAGGTGCGCGTTTGAAGCGAAGAACGCCTCGATCAGGTAGTCCGACTGCCCGGCGACCATCGCGACCCAGCGCACCTCGTCGAGCACGTCCAGCGCGTGACCTACCGAGTCACCGCTGGCGACGTCCGACTGGATGCGCATGATCACGTGGACCGGCAGTCCCAGCCGCTCGTGGTCCGCGATCGCCACGATCTGGAGCGTGCCGTCGTCCCGCATCCGGTTGATGCGCCGCCGCACGGTGGTCGTCGGCAGCCCGACGACCTGCGCGACGACCGACACCGGCAGCCGCCCATCCTCCTGGAGTGCCTGGATGATGGCGCGATCCGCCTCGTCGAGGCCGACTGACCCGGGTAGCATCGACGGTACGCCCCTCCCCCAACCGGGCATCCTGATCGACCCGAGACCGGACACGAACGGGATTTTGCTGGTGCTCCGCAGCATAACGGGCGCGCGGCAATTCGTCAAGGTGTCGTTTGATTGCGCAAGCTTTGGCGGAATCGTCCATAGTCGGTGCGCTCGTGGCGGATTCGACCGGCCAGTGAGCGGGCGGCAGGCGGGGCGGCCGGAGCGGGCGGCCGCGCGCTCGGAGTCGGGATTCAGTGGTCAGCGTGGAGCGGCCGCCCGCAGGGCGGCGAGGGCGGCCGCATAGGCAGCGTCGGGGTCCGGGTACGTCACGTCCACCAGTGGCCAGTCGTCCCGCCGCGCCACCGCTCCACCGGCCGCCAGGGTCAACGCGAACCCGGTGCCCGCCGCCGGCCCATCAGCAGCGCGCGTGCCGGAATGCCCGATGGCCGCTGCGGCGCGGTTGCGCCGGGAGCATTGGCACCGCGATAATGCGCGGACGTCCGACGAGAAAGCACTGGGTGGGAGGGAAACGATGCTGCGCAGGCGCGGTGAGCCGCTGGTGAGCACCTTCTCGATCGTGGCGCACGATCCGGCGACCGGCGACCTCGGGATCGCGGTGCAGTCCAAGTTCCTGGCCGTCGGCGCGGTGGTGCCCTGGGCGCGGGCCGGGATCGGCGCCGTGGCCACACAGGCGTGGGCGAACGTGACCTACGGGCCGCGCGGACTGGACCTGATGGCGGCCGGGAAGTCCGCCGAGGAGACGGTGGCCGAGCTGACGCGGGACGACGACGGTGGCCCGCGCCGTCAGGTGGGGGTCGTCGACGCGCAGGGGCGCGCGGCCTCCTTTACCGGCGAGAACTGCAACGCCTGGGCGGGCGGTGTCGTCGGCGAGGGCTTCTGCTGTCAGGGGAACATCCTGGTCGGGCCGGACGTGGTCGAGGCGATGGCAGACGGCTACCGCACCACGACCGGTAGCTTTGCCCACCGGCTCCTCTCGGCGCTCGAGGGCGGCCAGGTGGCGGGCGGCGACTCGCGCGGCCAGCAGTCGGCGGCGATCCTGGTGGTACGGGCCGGCGGCGGCTACGGGGGCGGCAGTGACCGCTACATCGACCTGCGCATCGACGACCATCCGCGCCCGATCGAGGAACTGCGGCGGCTGGTGATGCTCCACCGGGTCTACTTCCGCAAGGAGGAGCTGGACCTGGTCCCGCTCGACTCGGCGCTGTTGACCACGATCCGCGGCCAGCTCGCGTCGCTCGGCTACCTGACCGACGACGACACCTCAACCGGAGAGGCGCTGGCGCGTTTCGCCGGGCGGGAGAACCTCGAGGAGCGGCTGCGCGACGACGAGCACGTCGACACGGTGATCCTGGAGTTCCTGCGGGCCCGCGCCGCCGCGACGGATGCGGGGCAGTAGCGCGTCGCGCCGGAGCGTCGTCCAGGCAGCATTGATCGCTGGGCCACCGTGGGGCGGCATCGTTCGGACCCGTCGCTCAGGAGAGCGCGGTCCCGTCGTCCGACGCACACCCGCCCTCCGACTGTCCGGGCAGCGTGAGCGAGCCGGTTAGCGCTGGCCGCCGATGCTGCCGACGAGCCCGCCGACCATGTCGCGAGCGGCCGAGGTCGCCCAGCGGAGCACACCGTCGCGGGTGTCGGAGCCGCGGCGCGGAGCGAACAGGATCCCGATGACGAGCCCGTAGGTCATGAACTTGAGCGCGGTGCGCGCGCGGGTGAGCATCGTTCTGCTCCCTCCAGCAGTGCCTCGTTCGCGGGTGTCTGCCTACTCCACGTCCCCGGCGTGCTCCGGCCTCACCGTCGCAACGGGGACGCCCTCCGGCGCGCCGGCCGGTGGGACCGGCGGCAGCACCGCGGTGTCCTCGGCGCTGGGTGGCTCGACCGGCACCTCGGCGGCCGACGCGGGCGCTGCCGACGGCACGACAGGGGCCGGCAACTCGGGCTCGGCGCCGAGGCCGAGCTGGGCTCGCCCCTGCTCGACCAGCTCGAGCGCGCGTCCCCGCAACTCCCGGCCACGCCCGAGGAGCTCGGCGCGCAGGGAGTCCCCGGAGCGCGGGGTCACGAGGAGTGTCGCGGCGGCACTCGCCACGGCGCCGAGCACCGCCCCGAAGACGAACGCACCGTCGTGGCGATCCCCAGCCATGTCGCCTCCCTTCGCGGCCACCGGCAGGTGCGCGGCTCACCTGCCGCACACGACCCACGACCATGGACATGGTAGCAGACACGGCCGAGACGCCGATGGCGCCGACCCGCGCCTCAATTCGCGTGCCAGGATGCCGCCACGCCGGGCACCGCGCCGTAGCGGCCATTCCGACGGTCTGCGGCAGCGCCTGTGCTATGATCGCGGATGCGCTATCGGACCGACGGCGGCTGCCGGGGCCGCCGCGCCACGTCGGGGGTGATGGATGGATATTCACGAGTACCAGGCCGCCGAGATCCTGGCGAGCTACGGGATCCCGATCAACGCGGGGACCGTGTGCACCACGCCGGGCGAGGTCGCGGCGGCGGCGCGGGAGATGGGCGGCACCGTCGTGGTGAAGGCGCAGGTCCACATCGGCGGGCGCGGCAAGGCCGGCGGGGTCAAGCTCGCACGCACCCCGGACCAGGCCCGAGAGGCCGCGACGCAGATCCTGGGCATGGACATCCGCGGCCACACCGTGCGCAAGGTGCTGGTCGTGCCGGGCGTCGACATCCAGCGCGAGTACTACCTGGGCGTGACCGTCGACCGGGCGGCGCGCGGCGTCACGGTGATGGCGAGCAGCGCGGGCGGGATCGACATCGAGCAGGTCGCCCACGAGACGCCGGAGAAGATCCACCGCGAACTGGCCGACCCGTTCCTCGGCCTGCACGAGTTCCAGGCACGGCGCATCGCGTTCGCGCTCGGCATCGAGCCGAAGCTGGTCAACGGCTTCGCGGCCATCGCCACGAAGCTGTACGAGGCGTTCGTCACCTCCGACGCGTCGCTGGTCGAGGTCAACCCGCTGGTGCTGACCGGCGACGGGGCCTGGCAGGCGCTCGACTCGAAGATCACCATCGATGACAACGCCCTGGCGCGCCGTCCCGCCTTCGCCGGGTTGCGGGACCTGGCCGAGGAGAACCCGACCGAGATGGAGGCCAAGGCCGCCGGCATCAACTTCGTCAAGCTCGACGGCAACATCGGCTGCATGGTCAACGGCGCCGGGCTGGCGATGGCCACCATGGACGCGGTCAAGCGCAGCGGCGGCGAACCCGCCAACTTCCTCGACGCCGGCGGCGGCTCCAACGCCGAGCAGGTGGCGACCGGGCTGCGGCTGATCCTGTCCGACCCCAAGGTCCAGGCGGTGCTGGTCAACATCTTCGGCGGGATCACCCGCTGCGACGTGGTCGCGCGCGGCCTCCTGACCGCGATCGACGCGATCAAGCCGAGCCAGCCGTTCGTGATCCGGCTGGTCGGCACCAACCAGGCCGAGGGGCGCCAGATCCTGGCGGACGCCGGGTTCTCCGCGGTCGACACCATGCAGGAGGCGGCGCGGCAGGTGGTCGCGGCGGCCGGCAGCGCGGCGTAGCGTCGGGAGGGATTCCGTGAGCATTCTGGTCGGCAGCCAGACACGCCTGATCGTGCAGGGCATCACCGGACGCGAGGGGTCGTTCCATACCCAGCAGATGCTCGAGTACGGCACGAAGGTCGTGGGTGGGGTGACTCCGGGCGGCGCCGGCAAGGAGGTCGCCGGGGTGCCCGTCTTCAACACGATGCGGGACGCCGTCGCCGCGACGGAGGCCAACACGTCGATCATCTACGTCCCGGCGCGCTTTGCGCCGGACGCGATCTACGAGGCGGTCGATGCCGGCATCTCGCTGGTGGTCTGTATCAGCGAGAACATCCCGACGCTGGACATGGTGAAGGTCTACCACTACGTCAAGCAGGCGGGGAGCCGGCTGATCGGGCCGAACTGCCCCGGGCTGATCTCGCCCGGCAAGGCGAAGGTCGGGATCATGCCGGGCTACATCCACCGGCCGGGGCCGGTCGGGCTGGTCTCGCGCAGCGGGACGCTCACCTACGAGGTAGTCAACGCCCTGACCGAGGCCGGCCTCGGTCAGACAACGGCCGTGGGCATCGGCGGCGACCCGATCATCGGGACCTCCTTCGTCGACGTGCTGGAGATGTTCCAGCACGACCCGGACACCCGCGCGATCGTGATGATCGGCGAGATCGGCGGGAGCGACGAGGAGGTCGCGGCCGACTACATCAAGGCGCACGTGACCAAGCCGGTGGTCGGCTTCATCGCCGGGCGCACGGCGCCGCCGGGCAAGCGCATGGGCCACGCCGGAGCGATCATCTCCGGCGGGCACGGCACGGCGGCCGAGAAGATCGCGGCGCTGAACGCGGCGGGGGTGCCGGTGGCCGAGAGCTCGCCGGAGGTGGCGGAGCTGGTGCACCGGGCGCTGGCGTAGGACGACGGACGCCGGCGCGATCCATCCCGCCGGCGGGTGACGGGGGCACGGCGCCGTGGACGGTCACCTCGAGCGCCAGATGATCGACTACTACCGGGCGCGGGCGCCGGAGTACGACGAGTGGTTCGAGCGGCGCGGGCGCTACGACCAGGGCGCGGAGCTGAACCGCGCCTGGTTCGACGAGGCCGCGGCGGTGCGGGCGGCGCTCCACGCGATCGGCCACGCAGCCGACGCGCTGGAGCTGGCGGGCGGCACCGGCATCTGGACCGCGGAACTGGCCCGCCTGGCCGACCGGGTGACGGTGGTCGACGCCTCGACCGAGATGATCGCCATCAACCGGGCGCGGGTCGCCTCCGATCGCGTCAGCTACGTGGCGGCCGACCTCTTCGCCTGGGAGCCAGCGCGGACCTACGACCTGGTCTTCTTCGGCTTCTGGCTGTCGCACGTCCCGCCGGAGCGCCTGGACGAGTTCCTCGCACGGGTTGCCCGGGCGACGCAACCCGGCGGCCGCCTCTTCCTGGTCGACTCGCGGCCCGAGCCGACCTCCACCACGGCCGACCAGCCGCTGCCCGGCCGTGGCGCCACGACGATGACCCGTCGGCTCAACGACGGCCGAACCTACACCATCGTCAAGGTCTTCTACGAGCCGGCCACGCTCGAGGCTGTGCTCGGCCGCCACGGCTTTGACGCCCGGGCGTGGGCGACCGAGCGCTACTTCGTCTACGCGTCGGCCACCCGCCGCTGACGACACGATCGATGCGAAGGGGGACACCGTGACCGCGCAAGACCGGCTGGCCGCCGAGCTGATCGCGATCGGACGTTTGGCGGGCCAGCGCGGCCTGCTCTGGGGCACCGGCGGGAACCTGAGCGCCCGGCTGGACGACGAGCGCTTCCTGATTTCGGCGACGGGCACGACGCTCGACGCGCTGACGCCGGAAGACCTGGTGCTCTGCGCGGTCGAGGGCACACGCGCGGACGGCCCAGAGAACGCCTCGAGCGAGATCCAGGTCCACCGGCATCTTTACCGGCGCCGCGCCGACGTGCGTGCGGTGCTCCACCTCTCGCCGCTCTACGCGACGCTGGCGTCGTGCGCCGACCTGGCGCTGCCCACGGACCTGATCCCCGAGTCGATCCTCTACCTGGGGGACGTCGCGCGCATTCCCTACGTGCCGCCCGGATCGGACACGCTCGGCATGGCCGTCGCCGCGGCCCTCAACGAGGGGGCCGCGGTGTTGATGGGAAACCACGGGCCGGTGACGGTGGGGACGACTCCGGCCGAGGCGCTGCGGCGGATGGAGACGGTGGAGTTCCTGGCGCGCCTGGTGCTGACTGCCGGGTCGGCACGGATCACGGTGCGGGGCGTCGGCGCCACAGCCGCCGAGGCGCTGCGACACAGCGTCTACGGCTCCTGAGCGGGCTTGCGGCGCATCTCCTGCTGGAACTGCCCGTAGAGGTCGAAGCCCTGGTCGGCGGCACCTGGACGGAAGCCGCCGGCGGTCGGCGAGCCGAGGGTGGGGTGGAGCAATCGCTCGGCGATGGCCCTGACCGAGGCGTGGGGGCTGCGCGCCGCCGCCATGGCCACGACGGGCGAGCGGTGGCGGGACCACAGCAGCGCCGCGGCCGCGGCGGCAACGCCCTCGTCGGGATCCACGACGAACTCCGTCAGCAGATCCTCGACCTCCTCGGTGACGAGGTGCTCGCCGAGGACGAGGAGCGCGCTCTCGCGCGCCGGTCGCGGCGCGGCAGCGTCTCGCGCCAGCACGGTGGCCGCGGCGGTGGCCGTCGTCGTGTCGTCGGCGAAGGCGGCATCCCAGGCGGCGACGCGTGCCCGCTCGGCGGGGTCGCGCACCCAGCGGTCGCGGTCCGGTAACAGCAAGGCGGGCGCCTCCCCGGCGGCGACGTCGGCCGCGAGGCCGCGCGTCTCGTCGTCCGGGTCAGCCAGGCCGAGCGCGAGCAGGTCCGCCCGCGCCTCCGGCGGCAGAGCCACCGGCGGGAAGCGGTCCACCAGCAGCACGGCAATGGTGTTCCGGCGCGCCAGCAGCGTCCCGGCGGCAAAGACGGCGCGGGCGGCCGCGACGACGGCCGGCGTGCCCTCCCGCGCGAGCCGCTCCCAGAGGGCGCCGGCGGCGTTGCTGCCGGCGAGGAACGGGGCAGCCGCGACGACCGCGGGCAAGTCAAGGTGAGCGACGACGTTGGGCGTCGTGCGATCGCGGTGCATGGCCGCGAAGTCGCCAGGGAACGCCAGCAGGCGCGCGGCAAGCCTGGCCGCCGCCGGCAATGGCAGGTGCGGCAGAACCGACCCGCGCAGCCAGCGGCGCGCGGCCGGGTCCGGCAGGAGCGCCACGAGCGCGGCGTCGCGCGCGGGCTCGTCGCAGGCGAGCCACTCTCGGAGCAGCTCGATCGGCACGCGATCGGGATCGGCTCCCACCGCACGACGGACCGCCTGAATCAGTTGGGGTTCACTCGTAGCGCTGCCTCCCTCTCACACGCGCGGCGCGAGCCGCGGGTTGTCGGGCTCCGTTCCGAGGATAGCGCACGGGCGCTTGATTCTGCCGTCCGGCAGGTATATAGAACTGGTGAGGGCATCGATGGGAAGTGCGGCGCCGGGGCAGTCGCGCGATCGCCGGACCGCCCACACGGTCCGGGGCTACCCGGGAGGGATGCTCCGACACCGCTATCCAGGTCGTGGAGGATCACCATGAAGAGCCGCCGCGGACGCGCCCTGGCGGAGGATGTCCAGCCCGATCACGCCGGGCGCCTGCCGCGACGTACCCGCGTGAGCGTGCCAGACATCGAGGAGGCGCGGCTGGCCTGGGAGCCGGTCGTCTGCCCCGAATGCGGCACGGACCATCCCGACACGGTCGCGATACGCCTGCGGCGCTCCGGCCCAGAGGTCGAGGCGCGCTGCTCCGACTGCGGCGCGGTGGCGGCACGCTACACCGACGGGGTCTGGACCGCCTGAGCGCGCCCCCAGTAGCCGCTGCTGCCCAACGCTTCTCGTGCTCGATCCGTTCCGGCAGTCCCAGTCACCAGACTCGGGTACACTTCACGGGTCGCTCGCACGCGGACCCGGCCGGTCGGCCGGTGCCGCCCGGCGGGCGTCACGGCTCGATGAACTCCAGGACTGCTCCTGAGCTGATGAAGGCGAACGACAGAGCCAGTGGTGCTCGCTGAGCGACGAACCGAGGGCGCGGTGCGGTCTGCCGGCCGGCGTGTCGTGCGGGCCTGGTGGCTCGACGGGCTGGCGCTCGGGCTCGTCATCGTCTTCGCGCTCCTGCTGAACTGGCCGGCCCTGGCGAGCAAGGACTCCCTTCCAGGGAGCGGGCCGGAGTCCGACCTCTGGACGAGCTCCTGGGGCGATGCCGCCTACCTCAAGCAGTCGGTCGAACAGACCCATACCATCCCGCTCTGGAACATCCGCACCATGAGCGGCAGGCCCTTCGCCGGGGACCCGCTCGCCGCGATCTTCTACCCGCCGATGGAGCTGGTCTACTTCTTCTCGCTGCGGAACTTCTTCCTGATCATCATGATCGGGCACATGGTACTCGCCGGCGTGGGCGCCTACGCGCTGGCCAGGCGCGGGGTGCGACTGGGGGTCGGTGCTTCCCTGCTCACGGCCGTGGCCTACATGTGGAGCCCGCGTTTCGTCGGCCACTACGGCGCGGGGCACCTGACGATGATCATGGCGGCCGCCTGGCTGCCGTGGGTGGCCCTGGCGTTCGTGCTCGCCGTACGGGAGAACGCCATCTGGGCGGCTCCGGCGGGGCTGGGCTTCGGCATGGCGATCCTGGCCGGCCACCCGCAAATCGCCTTCTACCACGTCCTGATGATCGGCGGGCTGACCCTGGGGGGGATCGTCTGGGCGACGGCCAGGGCCGGCTCGAACCGCGACCGCATCCTCGGCGGCCTGCGCGTGCTCGGCCTCGGCGCGGTGACCGGGGTGATCGGCGCGCTGGTCGGCGCCGCGCTGATCGTGCCGGCGCTCCAGTTCACCTCGGTGTCGCTGC
>DASSZN010000134.1:0-28170 GCA_035702805.1 Thermomicrobiaceae bacterium
ACGTCCTCTTCGACACGACGCTCACCGACATGGAGACGTGCTACAAAGTCTTCACGGCGGACGTCGCTCGCGCCCTGACGCTGCGCTCCGACCGCTGGGGCTTCGACCCCGAGATCACCGCCAAGATTTTGCGGCGAGGTCACCGAATCTACGAAGTGCCGATCGCCTACAATGGTCGGGAATTTTGGGAAGGCAAGAAGATCAGCTGGCGCGACGGGGTGAGCGTGCTGGTCACCTTGCTGCGGTACCGGTTCCTCGGGTAGGCGGGCGCGGCTCGGCACTGGGGAGGCATCAATGACCGATTCGGCGATCGCCGTGGACCTTGGCGGCACCAATATTCGCGCGGCGCTGGTCGACCGGAACGGGCAGATCGGTCCGGTCGTCTCCCGGCACACCGGCGCCCCGGAGGGTCCGGACGCGGTGATCGATCGTATGGTCGCGCTGGTGTCCGAGGTCGTGAACACGGCACAGCCCGGGCCGGAGACCATGGTCGGCGTGGTGGCGCCGGGCCCGCTCAACCCGCTGACCGGGGTGCTCCACTTTGGCCCGAACCTACCCGGCTGGCACGACGTCCCGCTGCGGGACATCCTCGGCCGGCGCCTCAACCGCCGGGTCGTCATCGGCAACGACGCCAACAGCGCGGCGCTCGGCGAGCTGATGTTCGGCGCGGCACGGCAGGTGCGGCACCTGATCTACATCGCGCTCGGCACCGGCGTCGGTGGAGGCATCGTGTCGCACGGCCAGTTGATCGAGGGGACTCGTGGCGTAGGCGGCGAGGTGGGCCACGTCTCGGTCGACCCGTTCGGTCCCCGCTGTCACTGCGGCGGCATCGGCTGCATCGAGTCTTACGTCGGCGGCTGGGCGATTGCCCGCGACGGCGAGATGCTGGTCCGGTCCGGCCGCTCGGGCGCCATCGAGGCGGCGGCGCGGGACGGTCCGATCACCGCCGAGGTGGTCGCCGAGGCGGCCCGGCTGGGTGATGCCGCCGCGCGCGGCATCTTCCAGCGCGCGGGACAGGCGCTCGGGATCGGGCTCGGCGGGCTGGTCAACGTGTTCAACCCCGAGATGATCGTGATCGGCGGCGGGCTCGCCGCGGTGGGCGACCTGCTGCTCGATCCGGTGCGGGAGAACCTGCCGCGGTACGCAATGGCACAGATCTACCCCGACGTGACGATTCGCCCATCCGCGCTCGGCACCAACACGGGCCTGTTCGGAGCCGCGGCGCGTGTCTTCTACCATGAGCAGTCGAGTACCTCACCGGTCGACGAATAGTCGGTCCGCGCCGGACGCACCCGGTCCGTCGCCTCCGGGGTGGTGGAGTGCGCGGATCACGCGCCGGGCGGCATTCGGCACCATCGCGGCCACGCTGACGGGCCTGCTCGCCGCCTGCCGTGGGACCGCCGCGGTGCCGACCGCGCCACCCGCGGTCCCGCCGGCCACCGGGCCAACGGTCGCCTCGCCGTCCGCTACCGCGACTGCGGCCCCGGTCACGGCGACGCCGGCACCTCTCGCGACGCCCGTCGATGCCACACAGATCTTCGTCGACGGCACCTTCACCGCCGACCCCGTAAGCCACGACTTCAACGCGAACCCCAACTGCGGCGGCGAGCCGGAACTGTGGGCCGGGCTGTTGACCTTCACCGCCGGGCTCGAGCCGACGCCCGACTGGGCTCAGACCTGGGAGGTCAGCGGTGACGGCCTGACCTGGACGTTCAACCTGCGACCGGGCAACCACGGCTGGAGCAACGGGGATCCCGTCACGGCCGCGGACTTCGTGTGGTCATGGCAGCGCAAGCTCGAGCCGGCAACCGGTGCGTCCGACGCCGGTGTCCTGTACGCGATTCGTAACGCCGCCGCGGTCCACGCCGGCACCGCCAGGCCCGCCGCACTGGGCGTCTCCGCCGTCGACCAGTGGACCCTCCAGGTCCAGTTGACCTCGCCGGCTCCGGGGTTCCTCGCCACGGTCGCGTCGCTCGCGACGGTCCCGGCTCACCGGGCCAGCGTAGAGCGCTTTGGTGCCCGGTGGACCGATGCCGGGAACTGCGTCTCGAACGGGCCGTTCCAGCTCGACAGCTGGGAGCATGGCGTCCGCTTCCAGCTCTCGGTCAACGGCTCGTACTGGGGCGCCGGGAACGTCACCTTGAGCGGCGTCGACGTGCCGATCACCCCCGCCGAGTCCGCGCTCCTCGAGTACCGCCTGAACCGGGTCGACCAGGTCGGCGTGCTCGGGACCGACATCGCCGGCTTGCAGGCCGACCCCACGCTCGGGCCGCAGCTCCAGCGGACGATCGGGAATGGGTCGTGGGCGCTCTACCCGAACGCCGCCGTGCCGCCGTTCGACGATCCGCGAGTCCGGCTGGCGGTCGCCCACGCCGTGGATCGTCGTCGCCTGGTCGACCTCGTCTCCGGGCGCGCGGTCGCGGCCACCAGCTTGCTGCCGCCGAGCTTTCCCGCGCACGTGGACGACCCGACCGTGACCGCGCTGCAGACGTTCGACGTCACCGCGGCGCTGGACGCCCTGAGCGGCACCCGCTATGCCGGCGGCACGGGCTGGCCCGACGTCACGCTCGTGGTGCGGCACGAGGACCCCGACTCCGACCTCCTCGGCCGCGACGTCGGCACGCAGCTCGCGGAGAACCTCGGCATGCCGGTGACGACGCTCGTCCTCGACACTGCCGCCTTCGACGCGGCGCTGAGCCGCCGGAGCGCCGGGCTCGTCTGGGAGCGGACGTGGTTCACGACGCCGGATCCGGCGTCCGCCTACGGGAGCCTGTTCAGCGGCCCGATCGCCGGGCGCCCGACCACCTGGCAGAGCACCGAGTTCGTCTCCCTACTGGCGAGCGCGGTCGGCGAGACGGACCCGGCACAGGTGCCTGCTCGCTTCGCGGCCTGCGAGCGGCTGCTGCAGACGGACGTGGTCTACGTCCCAGCGGCCTACCCCGCGACCTGGTACCTCGTCCAGCCGTGGGTCGGCGGCATCCCGGTCGACCGCGCGGGCTACCCGCTCCTGATCGACCGCGTGTTCACCCGCCGACTGATGGGCCTGCGGATCGCCGGTCGACCGGCTTCCTGAACAGGGGAGCCCAACCATACCCCGCTCGCGGGCGAACAATTGGCCGTATTCTCGCGGACGCCGCTGTGCTATGCTGCGCAGCAGCACCGTGGAGAGCAGATGCCGCGCCGGCCACGACGATGGCGACCCGGCACGGGACCGCAGACGTGGGAGGTTGGTCAATGGCCGAATCACATCCGAAATACCTCTGGTGGAACGGCAAGCAGATGCCGTGGGAAGACGCCACGGTCCACGTCACCGATATCGGGTGGTCAACGGTCGGGGCGATCTTCGAGGGCATCCGCGCGTACTGGAACCCGCAGCAGCAGGAGTCGTACGTCTTCCGGCTGCCGGAGCACATGAAGCGCTTCGAGCGCTCCATGAAGCTGGTGCGACTGCAGCAGGAGTACTCCACCGAAGATCTGTGCGACGCGATCGTCAAGCTCGTGCACGACAATGACCACCGCGAGAGCGTCTACATCCGCCCGCTAGCCTACCGGGGCGGCGGTGACGGCAAGAGCTTCAGCGGCTTCGGCGGTGAGGCGGCCATCCTGATCAACACGCGCGGCAACCCGACGCATTTGCTCAGCGGCAAGGCACAGCACGCCTGCATCAGCTCCTGGACGCGCATCTCCGACAACGTCATGCCGCCGCGCATCAAGAACATCTCGAACTACCGCAACGGTCAGCTCGCCAACATGGAGGCGGCGATCAACGGCTACGACACCGCCATCCTGCTCAACACGCAGGGCACCGTGGCCGAGGGCGGCGGGTCGTGCCTGATGATGGTCCGTGACGGCAAGTTGATCACGCCCGACATCACCAGCAGCATCCTGGAGAGCATCACCCGCGACGCCATCATGACGATGGCGGCCCAGGACCTGGGAGTCGAGGTCGTCGAGCGGCCGGTCGACCGGACCGAGCTCTACATCGCCGACGAGGTCTTCATGTGCGGCACCGCCGCCGAGATCACGCCGATAGTTTCCGTCGACCGCTACGATGTCGGTGACGGCACCGTGGGACCGATTACCCGCCGGCTGGAGCAGCTCTTCTACGACGTGCTGCACGGCACCGATCCGCGCCACGCGGACTGGCGGACGCCGGTCGGGCTGGGCACGCTGGCGACGGCCTGACGCCCTCGCCGGCATCGACGCGACCGACGCGGAACGGGGCAGGCGGATCGCCTGCCCCGTCTCACGTTCTGGAGTTGGGTGTGGGCGGCGCGCTACGCCCCGCCGAAGAAGCCCTCGTCCCGCATCCGCGCGATGGTGGTGTCAAATGCCTGCACCGTGCGGTCGATGTCCTCGGTCGTGTGGACGGAGCTGAGCAGGCCGCCACCGTGGAACAGGTCTGCCCCGTTGAGGAGCATCCCCTGCGCCAGCGCGAGCGCCATCTTGCCGCCGACGCCGTTCTTGAGCACCGTCGGGTCGACCCCCTCCGGGATGTGGATGTCCTCGCCATGCTGGTTGGCACAGGTCTGGCCCAGCACCAGGTGGAAGACGGAGCTCTCGCCCCAGGCAAAGCCCGGCACTCCCTGGCGCACCAGCACCTCGTTGAACCCCTTGCGGACGCGGGCAGCCATCTCGTCGGCGCGCCGCTGCACGCGCGGGTCGGCCACCATCTGCAGCGCCACCGCTCCGGCCACGGCCGACAGCGGGTTGGCGTTGTAGGTACCCGGATGGCCGATCTTCTTGGTCTGGTTCCAGCCCGGCTCGTCACGGAACGCCAGCAACTGCATGATGTCGGCGCGCCCGGCGACCGCGCCGCCCGGCAGGCCGCCGGCCAGGATCTTCGCCATGGTGGTCAGGTCGGGCGTGACCCCTTCCCGCTCCTGTTTGCCGCCGGGCGCCCAGCGGAACCCGGTGATCACCTCGTCGAAGATGAGGACCGTCTTATGCCGCTCCGTGATCTCGCGCAGCCGCGCCAGAAAACCTTCCGGCACCGGGATCGAGGAGTAGGACGCACCGCTCGGCTCCAGGATCACGCCCGCGACATCTCCCTCGGCCAGCCTCCGGTCCACGAAGTCGAGGTCGTTCACCGGCGCGACGACCACGGTGTCGAGCACCGCCCGCGGGATCCCCGGCAACGTCTTACCCTCGAAGGGCGGCCGCTCGCCCGCCACCGCGTAGTCGTGCCAGCCGTGGAAGTGCCCGGCGAACTTCAGGATGCGATCGCGGCCGGTGAACGCCCGGGCGATGCGCATCGCCAGCATGGTCGCCTCGGTGCCGGAGGAGGTGAACTCGACCCGCTCCGCCGAGGGCACCAGCCGGCACACCCGCTCTGCCCACTCGACCTCCAGCTCGTGGCTGGCGCCGAAGTGCGTGCCCCGGTGGACCTGCTCCGCCACCGCGTCGGCGATCTCGGCGTTGCTGTGGCCGAGGATGAGTGCGCCGTGCCCCATCGAGTAGTCGATGATCTCGTGCCCGTCGACGTCCCACTTTCGCGAGCCGGCCGCGCGCTCGACGTAGAGCGGGAACGGCTCCATGTGGCGCACGTCGTGGGTGATCCCCCCAGGGATCGCCTCGACCGCGCGCCGGTACCGCTTGAGCGACCCCTGGAACTGCTCGACGAAGTCCTGCTCGATCGTTCGCCCTGCCATGGCCCTGTGCCCTCCCTCGAGGCCCGCCGCGCCTTGACGCTCGCACCGTACACCGGTCGATTATCCGCGAGCGCCGGGTGGGCTGTCCAGGCGACCGCTGGGCGTGACAACTCGTCACAACCGTCCAGCTGTCCTGGCTGCTAGACTTGTCGCATGGACGACCGGGCCGCCGAAGCCGATCCGCGGGAGTGGTACGTCGACGTCGCGGCCGACGCGCGCGTCGGCGAGCGAGGCCGGCTGCTCACCTATGCGCTGCCCGAGGCATTCCGCTCGAGCGTGGGTCCGCGCCAGCTCGTCTGGGTGCCCCTGCGCGACGAGATCAAGCCCGCCGTGGTCGTTCGCGCGCACCGGTGCCCACCCGGCTTTCCGGTGCGCCCCGTCCACGCGCCGGTCGAGCCCTGCTTCCGCCTCAGCGAGTCGCAGTGGGCGCTCGTCGAGTGGCTCAGCGACGAGACGCTGTGCTCGCTCTTCGAGGCCGCCGCGCCGTTCCTGCCCCCCGGCGTCGGGCACCGGGGCGTCGAGCACCTCCGGCTGCGGGCGGACGCACCGGCGCAACCGACGCTCACGCCGGTACAGCGCCGGCTGGTGGAGCTGCTCGGCGAACGCGGCGAGATCAGCCTCGACGCGGCACGGCGCGCGCTCAACCGTGCGTTGACCACGGTGATCCCGGAACTGGAGCGCGCGGGTGTGATCGAGCGCGTGGCGCGCGTCCAGCTCCGACCGACGCGCCTACCGAGCGCGCGCTACGTGCGCCCGCTCGCCGGCGTCGACCTTGACCTCTCCCGCGCGCCGGCTCAGCGGCGTACTTGGGAGGTCGTGCGCCGTCGCGCGGCGCTTGGCGGCGGGCAGCCCCTCGCCTGGGAGGACCTGGTCCGGCGCCCCGGCGTGACGGCCGAAGCGGTCCGCAGTCTGGCCGCTCGGGGCGCGCTCGAGATCCTGGACCTGCCGGCTCCCGCGCGCGAGAGGGTCACCGCCTCGGCGGGCGCGGCGATGGTGCAGCTCACTGCGGAACAAGGGGCTGCCTGGCGCTCGATCCTGGCCTCGCTGCGGAGCGATACGCCCGACGAGTTCCTGCTGCACGGCATCACCGGCAGCGGCAAGACGGAGATCTACCTGCGGGCCACCGCCTGGTGCCTCGGGCGAGGCCGCCAGGTCATCGTGCTGGTCCCGGAGATCGCCCTGGCGTCGCAGGTCGTCGCCCGCTTCACCGAGCGCTTCCCCGGCCAGGTCGCAGTGCTCCACAGCGCCCTGCCCGACGCCGAGCGCTACCAGACCTGGTCGGCCGCCGCGGAGGGCCGGATCCCGGTCATCGTCGGCCCGCGCTCGGCGCTGTTCGCCCCGCTGGAGCGCGTCGGGCTGATCATCATCGATGAGGAGCACGAGGGCTCCTACAAGCAGGACAGTCCGCCCCGCTACGACGCCCGCCAGGTCGCCCGGCGCCTGGCACGGCTGCACCGCTCCGCGCTGATCCTGGGCAGCGCGACTCCCGACGTCGCGACCTACTGGGCCGCGCGGGAGGGGCCGATCCGCCTGCTCGAGCTTGCCGAACGCGTCGGCCCCCTGGTCCTCGGCCCGGACGGGCGGGCCGAGCGGCGTCCCCTGGGTCTGCCCGAGGTCGAGCGCGTCGATATGCGCCTGGAGCTGCAGCAGGGGAATACCCATATCTTCAGCCGCTCGCTGCAGCACGCCGTCGGCCGCGCTGTCGCCAGCGGTGAGCAGGCGATCCTCTTCCTCAACCGCCGCGGCTCCTCGACCTTCGTCCAGTGTCGGGCCTGTGGACACGTCGAGACGTGCCCGTTCTGCGAGATCCCGCTCGTCTTCCACGCCGACCGGGGACAGCTCGTCTGTCACCGCTGCAACGAGCGCCGCCCGCCACCGCGGAGCTGCCCGGAGTGCGCCAGCCAGGCGATCGGCTACTACGGGACCGGCACGCAGCGCGTCGAGTCGGAGGTCCGCCGGCTCCTCCCCGAGGCGCGGGTCCTCCGCTGGGACCAGGACGCGCTGCGGCGCGGTGTCGAGCACCGCCACCTGATCGAGAAGGTGCTGCGGCATGAGGTCGACGTGGTGGTCGGCACCCAGATGGTGGCCAAGGGGCTCGACTTCCCGCTCGTGTCGACCATCGGCGTGATCAACGCCGACACGCTGCTGCACCTGCCGGACTTCCGCTCGGGCGAGCGAACCTTCCAGATCCTCACCCAGGTGGCAGGGCGCGCCGGCCGGCGCGCTCCGGGCGGGCGCGTCATCTTCCAGTCGTACACGCCGGACCACTACGCCGTGCGCGCGGCGAGCCGGCACGACTATCTCGGGTTCTACGAGGAGGAGATCGCCTTCCGCCGCCAGCACGGCTACCCGCCCTACCGGCGGCTGGTGCGCCTGGTCTACCGCCATACCGACGAGGTGACGTGCCAGGCGGTGGCGGAGGAGGTGGCCGAGGAGCTGGCACGGAGCGCGATCCGGCGGGGGCTGCGCGACGTCGACCTGCTCGGGCCGACCCCGGCCTTCACCGCCAAGCTGCGCGGTCGCTACCAGTGGCAACTGGTGGTCCGGGGCGGCGACGCGCACGACCTGCTCGCGGGCGTGGACCTCGATCCGGGCTGGCTCGTCGACGTCGACCCGGTGAGCCTGCTGTAGCAGCCGACGGCAACGTCAGTCCCCGGTTTCGGCAACGACGACGGGAACGCGTCGCCGACGCGCGATCAGTTCCTGCGACGGGAGTTTGACGTTCCACACCAGCCCGAATCGCCGGAGCAGGCGAATGGTCAGCCCCGTCAGATCGAACTGCCTCCAGGTCATCCCATGGTAGGCCATCGCCGGAAACGCGTGGTGATTGTGATGCCACCCTTCGCCAAAGGCGAGCAAGCCGACGATCCAGTTGTTCCGGCTCTGATCCTTGATGTCGAAGGGCCGATCGCCGTACGTGTGGCAGACGGAGTTCACCGACCAGGTCACGTGGTTCACGACGGCGATGCGCACCAGGCCGCCCCAGAGCAATCCCTCCCAACCCCCAATCAGGTAGGGGATCACGAGGCCGAGGACGACCCACAGGAGGAACGTCCGGTCCAGCGCGACGACGAGAGGATCGGCGAGGTGGCGCTTGCAGTAGCGCTCCCGGTCCGCGGGCGGGGCCGAGAAGAACCAGCCGATATGGGCATGGAAGAATCCTTCCAGCGGTGAGTGCGGATCGCCCTCCTCGTCGGCGAAGGCATGGTGCTTGAGGTGGTTCGCCGCCCAGTCGATCGCCCGCCCCTGCACGGCCATGGCCGCCAGGATCAGCACGACGACCTTGATCACCGGTCCCGTGTCGAAGCTGCGGTGCGTCAGCATCCGATGGTAGCCGAAGGTCACGCCGATTCCAGTCAGAACATAAAGGACCACGAAGAGCGCGAGTTCACGCCAGCCGATCATGTGGTTCCACAGGCTCGCCATCGCGTAGATCGTCGCCAGCAGCGGCGCGATGACGAACACGAGGAGCACGCCTCGGCGCAGAGCCATGAACCGTGGTTGGGGCACTGACTCACCTCCGTCAACCTGCACCTCCGGCACAGGCATACCTTGCTGATGGCGCCGACGGACACACGCCCGCTGAGTTTGCCCAACCGGCGAATGACCGGCACGATTGAGCCGGGTGCGTTCAAGCCGCATAGACATGCCGCACGTCGTGATCGCCACGGTCGGGCAGTGCCGCCGCGGACTCGCCTGGCTGTCACTACGCACCACGGGCGCGGAGATTCAGGAGGGCGATCGATGAATAGAAACCCGAGGTGGCGGGGATGATGTCCTCACGCCGACCCGAGTATACCGGTTTCCGCCGCGAGTCACTGCTGCCCCGGCGTGCTTCACCAAGCGCGACCGGGGCAGCGGCAAACGCATCGTCGTGCTCACTAGGAGCGGAGGTGTGCGCGGGAGATCGCTCGGCGGCCCGTTTCCTCTCGAGCCTGGCTCAGACGACGGTAAACGCCTGGACCCAGTGCTGTGCCAGCGTGAGGAGCGGCCCGGAGAAGAGACCGAAACCGATCGTCCCCAGCACCATCACCAGCAGGCCCGCGCTCAAGAGCGGCGTCTGCTCGATCGACCACGAGCCGGACGGTTCCTGGAAGTACATCGTCGCCACGACTCGCAGGTAGAAGAAGGCCGACACGGCGCTCATGACAACGACCGCCACTGCCAGCCAGATCAGCCCCGCCTGGATCGCGGCCAGGATCACGTAGTACTTGGCGTAGAAGCCGATCAGCGGCGGCATCCCCATCAGCGACAGCATGAAAATGGTCATCGCGATTGCCGCCAGCGGGCTGCGACTGGCCAGCCCGCGGAAGTCGTCGAGCGTCACCCCGTGTCCGCGCGACTGCAGCCAGGTGACGACGCCGAAGGCCCCGATGTTCATGAAGGCGTAGGCGAAGAGGTAGAAGAGGAGAGCGCCGACGCTCTGATCGCCCGGCTTGAGCCCGCTGAAGGCCGCCAGCCCGACGAGCATGTACCCGGTGTGCCCGATCGACGAGTAGCCGAGCATGCGCTTGACGTCGGTCTGCGCGATCGCCACGACGTTGCCGTAGACCATCGTCACCAGCGCCAGGGCCGCGATCAGGTCCAACCAGGAGTGGCTGAGGGGACCCAGCGCCTGGACCATGACGCGCGCCAGCGCCGCGAAGCCCGCCACCTTCGGCACCACCGACATGTAGCCGCTCACCGGCGTCGGCGCGCCCTGATAGGCATCCGGGGTCCACATGTGGAACGGCACCGCCGCGATCTTGAAACCGAGCCCGATCGCCAGCAGCAGCAGCGCCAGCAGGAGCGACGCCTCGACCCGGCCCTGCCCCGTCACGAGCGGGCGAAGGCGCGCCGCGATGCCGGAGAGGGAGGTGGTTCCGGTCACGCCGTACGTCCAGGCCATCCCGTACAGCAGGATCGCGGTGGCGAAGGCGCCGAGCAGGAAGTACTTCAGCGCGCCCTCGATCGACGTCTCGCGCCCGCGAGCGAACCCGGTCAGGACGTAGATCGCCAGCGAGCCCATCTCGATGCCGATGAAGATCATGATCAGGTCGCCGGCCGCCCCCACCAGCATCGTGCCCAGGATGGAGAAGAGGAGCAGCACCAGGTACTCGGGGAGCGGCATGCGCTCGTGCTCGGTGAGCCCCTGGACGTACGACGAGGAGATCATGACCGAGAGGATGCCCGCCGTCAGCACGACGATGTTGACGAACAGGCTGAAGTAGGTCGCTTCGAACATGCCGTTGAAGGTCGTGCGGCCAGCGCCCCAGTTGACCAGCAGGTTCGACGCCAGGGACAGCGCCAGACCGAGCAGGGCAAGCCACGTCAGCAGACCGTGGCGCGCGCGCGGCAGCGCCACATCGCCGATCAGGACGAGCGCGGCCGTCCCAAGGATGACGAGTTCGGGGATGAAGAGGCCCCACTCCGGATGGACGAGATTGACCGGCACGCCGCTTCTCCTTCACCGGCCGGCGGGCACGCACGCTCACGCGCCCCAGCCGGACAGCCCCTCTACAACCCAACCCCGCCGAACGGCCGGAGCACCGTGGTGATGAACGGGTGCAGTACGCTCATGACCCACTGCGGGTACACGCCGATCCAGATGGTCAGCACCAGCAGTGGCAGGAGCGTCGCCAGTTCCTTCCAGTTGAGGTCGGGGAAGGTCCTGGGCGAGATGATGTGCTCCTCGTGGTCGGAGCCGCCCATTACCGGTGGTGGAGCCCCGGCGGCGCCAAGCGCGCGCGAGGCCGGGTCGCTCGGGTCGGGTGGCTCGCCGGGCGCGCGCACCAACGCCACGCGCTGGTACATCCACATCATGTACCAGGCGGCCAGGATCACGACCGCGAACGCGACGATGCCGGCGGCGCGGTAGGTCCGGAATCCACCCAGGAGCGACAGGAACTCCCCGACGAACCCGCTCAGCCCCGGTAGACCGAGCGACGCCAGCATGAAGACGGCGAAGATTGAGGCGTAGACCGGCATGTTGGTCGCCAGCCCGCCGAACCGCGAGATGAGCCGCGTGTGGCCGCGCA
The DNA here is from genome assembly GCA_035702805.1 of Thermomicrobiaceae bacterium. Classification (GTDB taxonomy): domain Bacteria; phylum Chloroflexota; class Chloroflexia; order Thermomicrobiales; family Thermomicrobiaceae; genus DASSZN01. The sequence goes on from DASSZN010000134.1 coordinate 11,669, forward strand.
CGTAGATGATGCCGACGCAGAGGAAGAGCGCGCTCGTCACCAGGCCGTGGCTGATCATGACGATCAGCGCGCCCTCCATACCCTGGGCATTGAGGGCGAAGATTCCCAGCGTCACGAAGCCCATGTGACTGACCGACGAGTAGGCCACCAGCTTCTTGAGGTCCGGCTGGACGAGCGCCACCAGCGCCCCGTAGATGATCGCGATCACCGACAGGATCACGATGTAGGGCGCCCAGGTCCGCGCGGCGTACGGGAAAAGCGGCAGGTTGAAGCGCAGCATGCCGTAGCCGCCCATCTTCAGCAGCACGCCCGCCAGGATGACCGAGCCGGCGGTTGGCGCCTCGACGTGGGCGTCCGGCAGCCAGGTGTGGAAGGGCCACATCGGCACCTTGATGGCGAAGGCGATGAAGAAGGCGGCGAAGACCCACATCTGGAAGGTGTGGCTGTAGTGCCCGGTCGCCAGCACGGTGACGTCGAGCGTGCGGACTCCGGTCTGGTTGAAGTACGCCTGGTAGGTGGCGATGATCCCGACGAGCATCAGCAGGCTGCCGGCGAGGGTGTAGAGGAAGAACTTGACCGAGGCGTAGACGCGGTTGGCGCTGCCCCAGACCCCGATGAGCAGGGCCATCGGGATCAGCATGATCTCCCAGAAGATGTAGAAGAGGAACAGGTCCAGGCTGACAAAGACGCCGAGCATGCCGGTCTCGAGCAGCAGCATCGTGATCATGTACTCCCGGACCCGGTGCTCGACCGGATCCCAGGAGGCCACGATGGCAATCACCGTGAGCAGCGTGGTCAGGACGATTAGCAGGACCGCCATGCCGTCGACGCCCATGCGGTAGGAGATGCCGACGTCCGGCAGCCACTTCACGTTCTCGTTGAACTGCATGCCGGGCAGGGAGCGATTGAACGCGAAGAGCATGCCGAGCGACAGCCCGAGGGCGACAAACGCCGCGATCAGCGCGATCCAGCGCGCGGCGTTGGCCGACGCCCGCGGCCAGAAGAAGATGACGGCCGCGCCGACCAGCGGCGCATAGGTCATCACGCTCAGGATCGGAAACCCGTTCACCCGCGCGCTCCTCTTTCGGCTAGCGGATCAGACTGCTGTCGACGATCAGGTACACGCCCACGATGATCACCGCGCCCAGCGCGATCGCCAGCGCGTAGTTGGCAACCAGCCCCGTCTGGGCACGGCGCCAGCGCTCGCTGGTGAAGGAGACGACCCCGGCCACGCCGTTGACCGTGGCGTCGATCACGCGGACGTCGACTACCCGCCAGAGGAAAACCGACGCCAGGTAGAGCGGATGCACGATCAGGCGCTCGTAGATCTCGTCGAAGTACCACTTGCGGAATGAGAGCTGGTAAAGCGGACCGAGCCGCGCCGAGATGGCGGCCGGCACGATCTTGCGCGACACGTACGCCCGCCAGGTGAGCAGGATGCCGCTCACCGCGATGATCGTCGAGACGACCGCGAAGATGACCGTCGTCGAGACCGACGGGTGAGGCTCGGCGACCACGCCGTTGTGCGTGAACACCGGTCCGAGGAAGCTGGCGATCCAGCTGTGGTCCGGGAAGCCGAGGAACCCCGCCAACCCCGCCCCGATCGCCAGGACCACCAGCGGCACCGTCATGGTGGACGGCGACTCGTGCGGGTGGACGTGGGCGTGATCGAACCGTTCCTCACCGAGGAAGGTCAGGAAGACGACCCGGAACATGTAGAGCGACGTGAAGAAGGCGGCAATCAGCCCGACGATGGCGATGATCGGGAAGCCGCCGGCCCACGCGCCCAGGATCGTCTCGTCCTTGCTCCAGAACCCGGCGAAGGGGAAGAGCCCCGCGTTGGCCGCCGCTCCGATCAGGAAGGTCCAGAAGGTGATCGGCATGTACTTCTTCAGGCCGCCCATGAAGCGCATGTCCTGCTCGTCGTGCATGCCATGGATGACGCTGCCGGCGCCCAGGAAGAGCAGACCCTTGAAGAAGGCGTGGGTCATCAGGTGGAAGATTGCCGCGGTCCAGGCGCCGACGCCGAGGGCGAAAGCCATGTAGCCGAGCTGGCTGACGGTCGAGTAGGCGATGACCTTCTTGATGTCGTACTGGGTGAGGCCGATCGTCGCGGCGACGAACGCGGTGATCGCGCCGATGATCGCCACCACCAGCATCGCCGTGTGCGACGCGCTGAAGATCGGGAACGAGCGCGCCACCATGAAGATGCCGGCCGTCACCATCGTCGCGGCGTGGATCAGCGCCGACACCGGGGTCGGGCCCTCCATGGCGTCTGGCAGCCAGACGAAGAGCGGGATCTGCGCGGACTTGCCGATCGCGCCGGTGAAGAGCAGGAGCGCGATCAGCGTGATCGAGCCCGACGGCAGGTGCGGGACCGCCGCGAAGACGCGCGTATAGTCCAGCGACCCGACCTTGACGAAGATGAACATGATGCCGATGCCGAAGCCGAGGTCGCCGACGCGGTTGACGATGAACGCCTTCTTGGCGGCGTTGGCCGCCGAGAGCCGCCGGAACCAGAACCCGATCAGCAGGTAGGAGCAGAGGCCGACGCCCTCCCAGAAGACGAAGAGCAGCAGGTAGTTGCTGGCCAGGACCAGCATCAGCATCGAGAAGACGAACAGCGGGAGGTAGGAGAAGAAGCGGTAGTACCCCCCGTCCCCGCGCATGTAGCCCACGGAGTAGATGTGGACCAGGAGGCTGACCCCGCTCACCACCAGGAGCATGATCGCGGTGAGCTGGTCGACGGTCAGCGTCACCGGGATCTGGAAGTCGCCGACCGGAATCCAGGTGTAGAGGTGCTGCGACAGCGGCACCGTCCCACCGTAGATCTGGGCGAAGACGATCACGCTGACGACGAACGAGATCCCGACGGCGGTGATGCTGATCCAGTGCGCCCGGTCACGGATGTACCAGCGTCCGAAGACGAAGTTGACCACGGCGGCGACGAGCGGCGCCAGCGGGATCAGAAACAGCCAGTTCGCCATCTCGGGCTACTCCCCTACCTTGACCCCGTCAGGCCGGGTCGGTCGCCGCTCACTCCCGGAGCTCGCGGACCTGGTCGATGTCCACCGTGTCGACGCGCCGCGAGAGCGCCATGATGATCCCGAGGCCGACGATCGCCTCCGCCGCCGCGATCGCGATGACGAACAGGGCGAAGGTCTGGCCGACCATGGAGTTCTGTTCCCAGGCGAACCCGATGAAGGACACGTTCACCGCGTTGAGCATCAGCTCGATGCTCATGAAGATGACGAGCACGTTGCGACGGGTCAGCACCCCGATCATGCCGATGATGAACAGGGCCGCGCTCAGGAGCAGGAAGTTGTTGCCGGTCAGCTGGGTCATGGTTCCTGACGCTCCCCCCAGACGGGCCGATCGACGAACTCGTCGCCCGACTTGGCCATCACCAGGTCGCGCTCGCCGGTCTCCGGCTTGAGCTGGCTCGCGGCGATCGCCGGCAGCGCGGTGGCCGGCTCGGGCTCGCTGTCGCTGCCGCGCGGGTGCGCGAGCGAGATGGTCGAGGTCTCGCGCGTCGCGCGGAGCCGCGGCAGGTCCGGCCGGGCCAGCACCAGCGCGCCGACGGTTGCCACCAGGAGGACCAGCGCCGTCGCCTGGATCGGCAGCACGTAGCCTGAGTAGAGCACCTGCCCCAGGGCCTGGACGTTGCCGCCGACCGACTGGACCGCGGAGGTCGTCCACGGTCCGGAGGGCACCGTGATCGAGCGCGTGAGGACGGCCGCGGCCACCTCACCGAGGAGGATCAGGCCCAGCACGAAACCGGCGACCCGCTGAATGGGTCGCCCGCCGTGGAACTCCGGGAGGTCCTCGATGTGCACCAGCATGATCACGAACAGGACCAGCACCAGGATCGCCCCGGTGTAGACGATGATCTGGACGACCGCGAGGAAGTCCGCGCGCAGCATGACGTAGATCGCCGCGAGGTTGATGAAGGTCACGACCAGCGCGGCGGCGCTGTGCACCGGGTTGCGCGCCAGCACGACGCCGAGCGCGGCCAGCACCGCGATCACGCCCAGGATGTCGAAGACGACGACCTCAGCCCCCATGACGCATGCCGACCCTTCGTGCGCGCGACGTCCCTCGTACCGTTACAGCAGCCCGAGACCCCACAGGCGGATCAGGCCGGTCAGGGCGATGTTGATCAGCGCGAGCGGCAGGAGGACCTTCCAGGCCAGCCCCATCAGCTGGTCGTAGCGGAAGCGCGGCAGGGTCGCGCGCAGCCAGACGTAGAAGAGGAGGAACACGCCCGCCTTGATCAGCAGCCACCAGACGCCCGAGGCGATCGGCCCGCTGATGCCGCCCAGAAAGAGGGTCGAGGCCATCAGCGAGACGATGATCATGTTGATGTACTCGGCCAGGAAGAAGAAGGAGAAGCGGAAGCCCGAGTACTCGGTGTGGAAGCCGCCGATCAGCTCCGTCTCGGCCTCCGGCAGGTCGAACGGCGCGCGGTTCGTCTCGGCGACGGCCGCGATGAGGAAGATCACGAAGGCGAGCGGCTGGCTGAGGATGTACCAGTTGGGCACGCTCAGCGCCCCGAACGTCAGCGACTGCTCCTGCTGGTGCACGATTTGCACCAGGCTCAGCGACCCGGAGAGGATGAAGATCCCGACGAGCGACAGGCCCAGCGTGATCTCGTAGCTGATGACCTGGGCCGCCGAGCGCAGCCCTCCGAGCAGCGCGTAGCGGTTGCCCGAGGCGTAGCCACCGAGGATGATGCCGTAGACCCCCATGCTGCCGATCGACAGGACGTAGAGCACGGCGATGTTGATGTCGGCGACGTAGAGGTGGACCGAGTAGCCGAAGAGGTTGATCGTGCCCCCGAACGGGATGACCGCGGCGGCGAGCGGTGCCAGGACGAACGACACCATCGGGGCGATGAGGAACATCAGCTTGTCCGCGGCGTTGGGGACGATGTCCTCTTTCTGGAGGAGCTTGACCCCGTCCGCCAGCGGCTGCATCAACCCGAACGGGCCGGTGCGGTTCGGCCCGATGCGATCCTGCATGACCGCCAGGACCTTGCGCTCGAAGTAGGTCATGTAGGCCATCATCGTCAGGAGCACGATCAGCACGATGACGGCGAGGATGTAGCTGCTCACGTACGAGCTCAGCATGCGCTCCTTGCCCCACTCCTCCTGCCGGCTGCCCGCCCGCGCGCGCCGTCACACCACCAGTGGCCGGCGCCCGGGTCGCCCGCGTGCCGCCGGGCGCACGGTGCGCTCACCCGCGCCTCAGCGATCGACCGATCCTAACACGATATCGATCGTCCCGATCAGCGCCACGACGTCGGCGAGCATCGCGCCCTCGGCCATGTAGGGAAGCGACTGCAGGTTGACGAAGTCCGGCGTGCGGATGCGCAGGCGGTAGGGCACCTGTGAGCCGTCGCTGACGATGTAGTGCCCGAGTTCTCCCTTGGAGTGCTCGATCGCCATGTAGACCTCGCCCTTGGGCGGCGAGAATCCCTTGATGACCCAGACGAAGTGGCGCTGCATGTCCTCGGCCGTGGTCATCACCGTCTCGTGGGGCGGGATGACGAAGTTTGACTCGGCGAGTTTCAGCGGGCCGTCGGTCGGCACCTGGTCGATGCACTGGCGGATGATCTTGACCGACTGGCGGAACTCCTCCATCCGCACCAGGTAGCGGTCGTAGACGTCGCCGTGCGTTCCCAGGGGGACCTCGAAGTCCATGCGGTCGTAGAACAGGTAGGGCTGCGCCTTGCGCACGTCATAGTTGATACCGGAGCCACGCAGGCACGCGCCGGTCAACCCGTAGCTGAGCGCCACGTCCGGCTCGATGACCCCGACGCCGCGGGTCCGCGAGAGCCAGATCGGGTTGGCGGACAGCAAGTCGGAGTACTCCTTGAGGTACCCCGGGAAGACGTCCACGAAGTGCCGGACCATGCCCGGCAACTCCGGCGGAATCGGCCGGGAGAACCCACCGATCTCCATCATGTTCGTGGTCAGCCGGGCACCGCAGAACGTCTCGAAGATGTCCATGATCATCTCGCGCTCGCGGAAGCAGTAGAGGGACATTGAGAGCGCACCGATGTCGAGCGCGTGCGTGCCGAGCCAGACCAGGTGGGAGGCGATGCGCGCCAGCTCGCCCATGATCATGCGCCAGTACTGGGCCCGCTCCGGCGCCTCGATGCCGATGAGCTTCTCAACCGTCAGGATGTAGCCCAGGTTGTTCGAGGGCGCGGCGACGTAGTCGGTCCGGTCGGTCCAGGGCGTGAACTGTGAGTAGCGCTTCGTCTCACCGATCTTCTCGACGCCGCGGTGGAGGTAGCCGATGACCGGGTCGCAGGCGGTCACGACCTCGCCCTCCAGCGAGAGGCGTACCCGGAGCACCCCGTGGGTGCTCGGGTGTTGCGGCCCCATGTTGAGCACCATCTCGCGCCGGTTGTCGGTGAGCAGGTGCTCCTCGGTGACCACGACGGGCGTGGGCTCTTTGAATTCCATCGTCATGGTCGCTACGGCCTCCGGAGTCTCGAGCGGACGCGCGGCGCCGGCGCCTCGAACCCGGGCTGCACGTACTCGCGATATCCGCGGATCGGGTAGTCCTTGCGCAGCGGGTGTCCCTCGTCCCAGTCCTCGGCGAGCAGGATGCGCCGCAGGTCCGGGTGGCCCTCGAAGATGAGGCCGAACATGTCGTAGACCTCACGCTCGAGCCAGTTGGCCGCGGCGAAGACGGGAACGAGCGATGGGGCCGTCTCGCCGTCGGCGATACCGGCCTTGAGTCGCAGGCGTCGACGCGTGGGCACGGAGTAGAGCTGCACGACCAGGTCGAACCGCGGCTCGTCGCGCAGCCGCAGCATGTCGACGCACGTCTCGTCGGTCAGCAGGTTAAAGCGCAGCTCCGGCTCGTCGCGGAGGAACTGGACGACCTCACGCAGGAACTCGCGCTCGATGCGCACGGTCATCTCGTCGCGGAAGTTGACGGCGTCGACGTAGGCCTGGGGGAAGGCCGCGCGGATGGCCAGCACGGCCGGGTTTTCCTCCGGGTTGGTCGGTCCCCAATAGCCGGTCCGCTCCCAGGGGCCCGGCACCGGAGTCGTCGCGATCTGCCGGTCCTCGGACACGTCCACCCCTCTCCGGAGGTCCGCGCCTCAGCGGCGCGGTCCCAGGGCGACCTTCGCCTCCTCGCGAGCACGCACCCGCTCGGCCTCGGCCTGCTCCGGGCCATGCTTCTTGGCGATCGTCTCGTAGTTGATGACGCGGTTCTGCAACTCGATCACGCCGTACCAGAGGGCCTCTGGCAGCGGCGGGCAGCCCGGCACGTAGACGTCGACCGGGATCACCTGGTCCACGCCCTGGACGACCGCGTAGGTGTCGAACGGGCCGCCGACGTTGGCGCAGCTCCCCATGCTGATGACCCACTTGGGGTCGGCCATCTGGTCGTAGAGCTGCCGCACGACCGGCGCCATCTTGCGGGTCACCGTGCCGGCCACGATCATCAGGTCGGCCTGGCGCGGCGAGGCGCGGTAGAGCATGCCGAAGCGCTCGGCCAGGTCGAAGCGCGGCATCGACGCGCTGATCATCTCGATCGCGCAGCAGGCGAGTCCGAACTGGAGCCACCACAGGCTCGAGCGTCGCGCCCAGTTGAAGACCGAGTCGACCGTGGTGGTGACGATGTTCTTCTCGAACCGGTCCTCGATCACACCCATTCCAGCGCGCCCTTTCGCCACTCGTAGATCAGGCCGCCGAGCAGGATCCCCAGGAAGATGATCGCCTCGACGTACCCGTACAGTCCGAGCACGTTGAACGCCACCGCCCAGGGGAAGAGGAAGATCGCCTCGATGTCGAACACCACGAAGAGCATCGCGACGACGTAGAAGCGCGGCGTGTAGCGCGCCCGGATCGGCTCGACGTCGGGGACGCCGCTCTCGTACGGCTGCAGTTTCGCCGGGGTCGGGTGGCTCGGGCGGATCAGGTGGCCCAGCCCCAGCAGGCCGGTGCCCATGAGGACCGCCGTGAGGAACATCAGCCCGATGATCGCGTAGCCCTCGAGCATCGTCCGGCACCCTCTCCCATGCCGCGCGCGCGGAACCGCACTTTGTGTACTATATCACGCAGTCCGTACGCCCTCTATGCCGCCGGACCGCGCCCGCCGGAGAGTCCCGCACCTCCCCGTGCGCTCTGCTGACCGGCAGCGCCGGATCGGCCGCATCTTACCATGGTCCCCCGCGAGTTCCGCGGGCCAGCGCTGTTGCTAAAATGCGCCGGATCGTGAGCACATCGGATGCAGGTAGGGCGCGGTCGGGGAACCGATCGCGCGACCAGGGGAGGCTGTCGATGGATCTTGGTCTGAACGGCAGAGTCGCCGTCGTCGCCGCGGCGAGCAAGGGCCTCGGGCGCGCGGTGGCGATGATCCTGGCCGAGGAGGGCGCCCGCGTCACGATCTTCTCGCGGGACGGTGACCGGATCGAGCGAACGGCCGAGCAGATTCGCGCGGCGACCGGGGCCGAGGTGCTCGGCCTCACCGTGGACGTCACCCGACCGGAGGACATCACGCGGGCAGTGGACGAGACGGTGCGCCGCTTCGGCAGGCTCGACATCCTGGTCACCAACGCGGGCGGGCCGCCGGCCGGAACCTTCGAGACGCTCAGCGACGAGGACTTCGAGCGGGCCATCGAGCTCAACCTGATGAGCACCGTGCGGATGTGCCACGCTGCCGTGCCCCACATGAAGGAGCACGGAGGCAGCATCGTGACCATCACCTCGATCTCGGTCAAGCAGCCGCTCGACGGGCTGATCCTCTCCAACACCGCGCGCACCGGAGTGGTCGGGCTGGTCAAGTCGATGGCGAACGAACTCGGCCGCTACAACATCCGCGTCAACAACGTCGGCCCGGGCCCCACCCGCACGGACCGCATCGTCGACCTCGCGCGGCAGCGGGCGCGACGCGACGACATCGCGCTCGACACCGCCCTCGAGCACAGCGCGGCTGGCATCCCCTTGGGCCGGCTCGGCGAGCCGGAGGAGTTCGGCCGGGTGGTCGCCTTCCTGGCTTCGCCGGCGGCGAGCTACGTGACCGGCCAGACGCTGATCGTCGACGGTGGAATGTCGCGCGGCTCGATGTAGGTGCGCTCGCCGCGACGCGCACTGAGCGGGCGGCTCGGGCCGGCAGGACGGCCGCGACGCGTTTGGACGGGGCCGGCGGCACTGGCTATAATGCCGCCCAGTGGCGCCCATCTCCGCCCGCGCGGCGCCGAGCCGTGTCCCTGAAAGGACAACGAGTGGCGCGATCGGCGACCGACGGCGACGTCTCCGGGTCGGTGACTCCGCCGATCACCGGGGCGGCGACGCCCAAGAGCCTGCAGAGATCCCGATGAAGATCCTCCTGGTGTCACCGTTTGATTTCCGCTACCCCGGTGGGGTCAATGAGCATGTCCTGCACCTGGACCGGGAGTTCCAGGAGCTCGGGCACCTCACCCGCGTCCTCTCCCCGCGCTCCGACGAGGAGGGGGAGGAGGATGACGGCCACTTCTACAAGCTGGGCATGGCCCTGCCGGTGCCGTCCAACGGCTCGACGGCCCGGATCACCCTCTCCCCATTCGTGTCGGGCAAGGTGAAGGAGTTCCTCCAGCGCGAGGAGTTCGACGTCATCCACCTGCACGAGCCGCTGGCGCCCACCCTGCCGCTGATGGTGCTGCTGCACTCGAAGGCGGTCAACGTCGGCACGTTCCACGCGGCGCGCTCGTCGAACCTGGCGTACTTCTACGGAAAGCCGCTCCTCTCCTACTTCTTCGGCCGACTCCACGCCCGCATCGCCGTGTCTCCGGCGGCCCACGAGTTCGTGCAGCAGTATTTCTCGTCGACCTACGAGGTGATCCCGAACGGCATCGACATCGCCCAGTTCGGCCCGCACGTCCAGCCCATCGCGCGCTATGCGGACGGCGCCCGCAACCTGCTCTTCGTCGGGCGCTTCAACGAGTCCCGCAAGGGCCTCAAATTCCTGGTGCGAGCATTTGCCCTCGTGCGACAGGAGTTTCCGGAGGCGCGACTGATGGTCGTCGGCCCGGGCACGCCGCGCCGCTACGACCGCGAGCTCGAGCGCTTCGAACTGGAGAACGTTGAGTTCGTCGGCGCCGTGTCGAAGCAGGAACTGGCGTCGTACTACGCGACGTGCGACGTCTTCTGCGCGCCATCGACCGGCCGGGAGAGCTTCGGCATCGTCCTGCTCGAGGCGATGGCCTCCGGCAAGCCGGTGGTGGCCACCAGCATTCCCGGCTACACCGCCGTTGCCCGGCACGGCATCGAGGCGCTGCTGGTCGAGCGAAAGAACCCGGAAGCGCTGGCGATGGCGCTGGTGCACGTCCTGGCCGACGAGCGGCTGGCGGCGCGGCTCGGCGCGGCGGGCCGCGCTCGGGCGGAGGAGCACTCCTGGCCGGTGGTCGCGCGGCGGGTCCTGGCGGTGTACGAGCAGGCGCTGGAGCGGTACCGGCCGGCGAGCGGCGTGCCGCTGTTCGCGACGCGACGGTAGGGACCCGGGGGTTCGATGATCAGCACGCTCCTCGGCAGCTGGGTCCGACTGCGCCTGCGGCGCGTGGGCTCGATCGCCGCGCGGACCGGCCTCTCGCCGAACGCCTTCACGTTGATCGGGCTTGCGCTCAACGTCCTGGTCGCCGCCGTGATCGCGTCGGGCAATCTCGTCCTGGCCGGCGCGCTCGCGCTGGCAGCCGGGGCCTTCGACATGCTCGACGGCGCCGTGGCGCGCGTCACCAACCGGATCACCCGGTTCGGCGGCTTCCTGGACTCGACGCTCGATCGCTACTCGGAGGCCGTGCTCTACTTCGGTCTCCTCGTCTACCTGCTCCGTTCCGGGGACAACCAGACCGGCGTCATGCTGGTCTACGCCACCGTCGTCGGCTCGATCATGGTCAGCTACGCCCGTGCGCGCGCCGAGGCCGCCGGGGTGAAGGCGGAGGTCGGGCTGTTCGCGCGGCCGGAGCGCGTCGTCCTGCTGGCCCTGTTCCTCATCCTGCGGCGCCCCGTCTGGGCGCTCTGGGTCCTGGCCATCCTCACCAACCTCACCACCGCCCAGCGCATCCTCCACGTCTGGCGCGCCACACGCGCCGCCGACCCGCGCGCGGACTGACCCGGGTCCCCTCCCACGGGTCGCCGCCCGGCGTAACCGGCCGGGGACGGCGTGCGTTTGGGTCTCGGAAGGAAGGTGATCTTGGCTCCGCGAAGACCAGTGAAGCGATGGATCCTCCGGCCGGCGGTGCTGGCCGCGCTCACGCTCGGTGTCGCCGGCTGCGGAGGCGCGGGCGGCGCGGCGACGACGGGGACGCCGACGACGTTGGCCACCCCCACGACCGCCCCGCTCATGAAGATCGTCACGCCGACGCCGGCACCCGCGGGTACTCCGGGAGTGGCACCCGCCGTGCCGTCGGCGGCACAGACCGCGGTGACCCAGGCCAACGGCACGTATGTCGTCCGGGCGGGGGACACGCTCTACGTGATCGCGGCCAAGCTCAACGTCAGCGTGCAGGCGCTGGCGACCGCCAACGGCATCTCCAACCCGAACAGCCTGCAGGTTGGCCAGATCCTGAAGGTGCCGACGCCGGGCACGCCGTAGCCCCCCGCCCGGTGGGCGTGGCACTCGTTTCGCGTTGACACGCGGTGGCGGCGCGTGGTAAGGTTTGTGCAGTTCATCGCAAAGTCTTCGGACCGAGCAGGGTGAAGGAGGTGATGCCCACATATGAGTAGTCACGGTACGCGGGGCATCACCGAGGAGCTCGTCGGCTAGACCGACACTGCCTCGGTGATGACCCGAGACACCAGAGGGCCGGCGCCCATGGGCGCCGGCCTTTGTTATGCCCGCCGATCGCGCGGATTACGGCGTCGCCGCCATGCCGGACGCGGCTGCCCCGCCACCGTCGAGCAGCGGCATACGCATCAGCACCAGCGGGTCATCATCCGCGGCCACGCGATTGTGTCGTTCTACGCCACAGCCCAGACAGCGGTGCACCAGCACCTGCTCACCCGAGTGGCGCGTGAGTACCCCGATTGGCTGCATCGTCGCGCGGCAGCTGCTGGCGCGGTCACCCGGCCGCCGCTCGTCGACGTGACGCGAGTGCAGGCAGTACGGGCAGTGGTTGCGGTGCCGGCCGCCGCCGACGGTCGGGCCGACCATCGACCGGCAGTGTCCGCAGCGGAAGGACTCGGTCTCCGGGCGCCGGGCGGCGACGCGCTCGCGCCGTCCCGACCGGTTCCCGACGATTGTCTGGCGAGGCGGTCGTACCGCCCGGCGGATCGGTTCCCGGCACGGGCGATCGTCGTCGATGTCCTCCCAGGTGTCTCTCAGATCGTCTCCCAAGGCGATGCTCTCCCCTGATGATCAGCGGGACGCCGTGGTGGGAGCACGCCCCGAACACACTCGCCATGTGGCCCTCCTTCAGCCGCCGGTCTCGGCGGCGCTCGACGGGTTTTTCGGGCAGCACCAAGCCGCGCCGCGCCCGGTCGGGCAGCGCCGTCGGCCCTCGAACGACGGTCGTTCGGAGGGCGCGGAGCGGCAGCGTGCACGGACCGGCCGCGAGCCGTCACCGGGTCGCGGCGATCACGCCATCGCGTGCCGCCGGTTCCGCTGATGTTGGGGTCGTGACGTGAGGGAGCGGCGCAAGACCGCGCCGATCAGCGGGAGAAGCTAGCGCTCAGCGGGACGGCGGGATGGCGTGTTGGCCGCGACCTCTTGCACAATCGTCAGGGTCATCGACATGGGGCCCATCCCTTCCATCAAGCCGGCACCGTCGGGACCTGGGCGTCCTCGACGGTGCCGGGAGCGTAACGCGCGCGGCCGGCTGCCGTCAAACGCCACTGCGGTCGCGGTCCCGAGGATGGCGATCACGGTCGGCTGCGAGGGGGGCCGGGTGGACAACGGAGGATCGTGCGGAGCTTCGGAACCCGGGAAAGGCAGGAGACGATGACGCTCTTTCGCGGCGCGGCGTACGAGTATTCGGCCGCCGCCGGAGGACTCCTCTTCACCGCGGGCGCCTGCCCGCTCGATGCGGACGGCAACGTCGTCGGCCGGGGCGACCTCGCGGCGCAGGCCGCCGCCGCGACCGACAACCTGGTCGCCGCCCTGGCTGAGGCCGGCAGCCGCCCCGAAGATCTGCTCAAGACCACGATCTACGTGGTTGCCCGCGAGCGCGAGGACCTGGTCCGTGTCTGGGACGTCGTCGCCGGGCGGCTCGGCCGGACGCCGAGCACCCTGCTTGGGGTGGCGCTCCTCGGCTACCCGGGCCAGCTCGTCGAGATCGAGGGGATCGCCGCACTCGCACCGCGTGACTGACGTCCGGCGCCAGCGAGAATCGGCGCGCCGATGGACCGGCCCGCTGCCGTGTCCGATACTGTCCACGTGATGGACGGACGGTTGAACGGCGGAAGGTAACGAAAATGGACGTAAGCCTACGCAGCCTCGAACTGGCAACCGAGGAGGCCGATGCGATCCTCCTCCCGGTCGGCGCCGATCGGGCACTGAGTGCCGACGGCATGGCTGTCGACCGCGCGATGGACGGCGCGCTCGCGGCGGCGCTCGCCGATGCCGGCTTCGAGGGGAAGCCGGGCAAAGTGGTCGTCATCCCCACGCTCGGGCAACTGCCCGCGCGCCGCGTCGTCGTCGTCGGTACCGGCGACCCGGCGACGCTCACGGCGCCGGATATCACCCGTGCCTGGGCCGTCGGCAGCCGTGCCGCGCGCGACAGCGGTGCGCGAAACGTCGTCAGCGCCACCCCGCCGACCGGGTCGAGTCTCGGCCTCACCGACGCCTTCCGCGCCGCCGCGCTCGGTGGCTTCCTCGGCACCTACGAGTTCCTCGAGTACCGGACGCTCGACCGCCCGACTCGCGCGATCGACGCACTGACCTTCGCCGCCGACAGCGATGACGCGCGACGCGGCGTGGCCGCCGGTACGGCGGTGGCGGGTGGGGTGACGCTCGCGCGGGACCTCGTCAATCAGCCGCCGGACGCGCTCTACCCGGAGCGCCTGGCTGAGATCGCGCGCGACGTCGCGGCGCGAACCGGGCTCGAGTGTCGCGTCCACGACCGTGCCGCGCTGGAGGCGATGGGCGCCGGAGCGACCCTGGCGGTCGGCAAGGGGAGCGCGCGGGAGCCCCGCCTCATCCACCTGATCTACACGCCGCGCGGTGCATCGCGGGGGACGCTCGGCCTCGTCGGCAAAGCCATCACCTTCGACACTGGTGGCATCAACCTGAAGCCGACCGGTAGCGGGCTCGAGCACATGAAGAGCGACATGGCGGGCGGCGCCGCGGTCATCGGCGCGATGAGCGTGCTGGGCGCCCTCGACCTGCCGTTCACCGTCCACGGCGTCGTTGCCTCGGCCGAGAACATGACCGGCGCCGCCGCCTACCGTCCCGGCGACGTGCTGCGCGCCATGAACGGCAAGACGATCGAGGTCATCAGCACCGACGCCGAGGGGCGACTCGTCCTGGCCGACGCCCTTACCTACACGGCCCGCCAGGGCGCGGAGGCCATGATCGACCTGGCGACGCTCACCGGCGCCAGTGTCGTCGCGCTCGGGCTGGATTGCGCGAGCGTCTTCGGCACGAGCCAGCCGCTGGTCGACGACATCCTGGCGGCGGCCGGACGCACCGGCGAACTGATGTGGCCGATGCCACTCTGGCCGCAGTACCGCGAACTGATCCGGGGAGACGTGGCCGACATCAAGAACAGCGGCGGCCGTCCGGCCGGCGCGATCACGGCGGCGCTCCTCCTCAAGGAGTTCACCGAGGGCGTGGACTGGGCACACCTGGACATCGCTGGCCCGGCCTGGACCGAGCGCGTCGGCGACCTGACCGTCAAGGGCGGCACCGGCTACCCGGTGCGGACCCTGCTCGCCTTCCTCGAGGCGCGCGCAGCGGGACGCTAGCTCCGCGGTTGTTGTTATGTCGTGTGCGCCTCGTCGACGGGCGGTCCGGCGACGAGGCCTGCCAGCAGCGCGCGGGCGCGGACCAGCCGCGACAGGTCGCCGTCGCAGGCGCCCTCGATAACCAGCGGGCCGCCGTACCCGATCGCGCGTAGCTGTGCCACGAGGGCGCGCCAGTCGATGACGCCCTCCCCGGGCGGCAGGTGACGCGGCCCGCCCGGCGCGTGGTCGCTCACGTGGACGTTGAGGAGACGCCCCGCCATCGCCTCGAGGATCGCGGGCTGGCTTGCCTCGGCGTCGATCGCCTGGAACGGGTCATAGGTGAACCCCAGCCGGGGTTCCCGGGCGCGCGCCATCGTCACGCTCTCGGGGTCGCGGACCGCGCACCAGGCGACGTTCTCCAGGCACACCACGACCCCCCGGCGATCGGCCTCGTCCGCCACGCGGTGCAGCGTGTCGGCAAACGCCTCGAGCGTGGCACCGCGCTGCCGATCCCGCACGGTGAGCCCGTGCCAGACGACGCAGCGGGCGCCGAGCGTGGCGGCCGCCTCGATAGCCAGGCGGAAGGCGTCCATCCCCTCCGCGCGCCGTCGCGGGTAGGGGTCGAACAGCGGGTGTAGCTGCGTGTAGGTGTGGACCGAATGCAGCCGGACACCCGCGTCACGCGCACGCCGGCTGAGGGTACCCGCGAACGCCGGCTGATACTCGCCGAGCGTCTGCAGGATCACCTCCAGCACCGGAAAGTCCAGCGACGCAAGCACGTCCACCGCTTCGTCCGTCGTGGTGGTCGGGTAGAGCGCCCCGGTCGACGCTCCGATCTGCATCGCCGCACTCCTTCGTCCGCTCCGAGCCGCGCCGCGATCCGGTTGTCCCGCGCGCAAGGCGGGTGCTAGCATTCTCGGCCGCGCCCCACTTGACCGTCCGCGCGCGACCGACGGGAAAGCGATGCCCACCCGGCTGAAACGGCTCGACCTGCACGGGTTCAAGAGCTTCGCCACGCCAACCACGTTCGTCTTCGATCCCGGGATCACCGCCGTGATCGGACCGAACGGCTCGGGCAAGTCGAACATCGCGGACGCGCTGCGCTGGGTGCTCGGCGAACAGAGCTACGCGACCCTGCGCGGTCGGCGCACCGAGGACGTCATCTTCGCCGGCAGCGCCGCGCGGACGCCGCTCGGCATGGCCGAGGTGGCCCTCACGCTGGACAATGAATCCGGCGAACTGCCGACTCCCTTCGCCGAGGTTACCATCACGCGGCGTGCCTACCGCAGCGGCGAGAACCAGTACCTCATTAACGGCGCCAGGGTCCGGCTCAAGGACGTCGCCCAGGTCACCGCCGCGCTCGGCCAGGCCTACACCGTCATCGGTCAGGGCCTCGTGGACTCAGTGCTCGCCCAGCGGCCCGAGGAGCGGCGGGGGCTCTTCGAGCACGCGGCCGGCATCACCGGACTGCGGCTCAAACACGCCGAGTCCGAGCGTCACCTCGCCGAGACCCAGACCAACAGCGCCCGCCTCGAGGACCTGCTGCGCGAGGTCGAGCCGCGGCTGCGCGGGCTCGAGCGCGCGGCACGTCAGGCCCGCGAGTACGATCAGCTACGCGGC
>DASSZN010000235.1:0-11648 GCA_035702805.1 Thermomicrobiaceae bacterium
CCCATCAGCCGTTCGCGCTGCCGACGAACCGGATCGTCATGGTGGACGTGCGCAACCTGGATCCGGCGGAGGAGCAACTCATCGCCGCCACCGACGTTACGGTGGTTCGTCCCGGCGACTCGCTCACGGACGCCATCACCCGGCTGGCCGAGGACACCGATTTCATCTACCTGCACATGGACGTGGACATCCTGGACAGCAGCCTGGTGCCGACGCACCCAACTCGCGAGCCGAACGGCCCGAGCGTGGCCGACACGCTGAACGCGGTGGCCACGGTGCTCGACAGTGGCAAGGTTGGCGCGCTGGCGCTGGTGGCCGTCTTCGCTGAGGGGCCAGAAGGGCCGACGACGATGAACTCCGCCTCCGAACTGCTACGCGGCTCGCTCAGCGCCTGGCGGGAGCGGGTCGAGGTGCCGGCCTGAGCGGACGGAGGGTCACGAGGGCTCGGCGCCGTCCAGGTCGTCGAGCAGGCGGTGGAGCTCCGCGATGCGTGCCTCCACCTCCTCCAGCGTGCGCAGCCCAAACTCCTCGAGGTCCTCTCGCACCTCCTCGAGCCGGTCGAGCTCGAGCATGAGCCGGTGGAGGTCCTCGGCATCGGGCTGAGCCGTCGTCACGTCCATCCCCTCACCGCAGCATCGAGTAGATCACGATGCCGAACGCCAGCGCGCTGATGCCGGCGTACTCCGCCACGTCCCGCGCCTCGATCCCCCGGCGCACCTGGGCCGCGATCAGGCCGGCGGCCAGGTAGAAGAAGATCAGCAGCGTCGCGCCACCGGTCCACCCGGTCGCGCGCCAGTAGTTGAGGACCCAGGTGACTTCGCCTAACAGGATGCCGCCTGCGAGCGCGTATACCAGGCGCCGCCCGAACAGGACGTCCTCCCCCTCGGTGAGCTGGAGCAGGAGCGCCAGGCCCAGCAGCAGCACCGTGGTTGCGGAGAACAGGCTGCGCACCTTGTTGAGGTACACCATCGCCAGCGAGACGAACGCGACAACGTGGATCAGGATCGTGTACACCCCCCGCGCTCGCTGACGGAGCGCCTCGTCGGGGACGAAGAGGTAGTGACGCGCGGCGATGCCGGCGCTCAGCACCAGGAACAGCCCGGCCAGGATCCCGGTCAGGGCACTGGGGCGGTGATAGATCGCCAGCAGCGTCACCGCCGCAAACGTCGCCGCGGCCGGGAAGATCCACCCCGTGGGGAGCTCGGACACGGGCTCATAGCGGATCTCGCGCGCCTCCGCCGTCGCCAGCGCAAAGCTGGCCTCGCGGTCGAGCACCTGCGCGACGACGCCCGCCAGCAGGGCCAACCCCAGACCGGCGAGCCAGTAGGCGCGCCCCGCCGCGTCGTAGATCGGGATGCTGCCGGGTTGCAGGTTGAGCCGCCGCGCCCACAGTCCGAGCACCGCCACCAATCCGGTGACCACCAGACCCTGTAGCACGGCGCGCGTGTAGGTCGCGAGACTGTTGGACATCGCTGCCGATCGACTCCATTCGCTGGCGACGCGCGAGACCGGCCAAATCGTAGCCGACCACGCGGATCGCGCCAACCCGGGTCGACCGACAATCGTCTGCGTAACCACGTTGAGCGGTCTCGCTCTCGGGAGTATAGTGGAGGCACGTATCGACGCGTTGGAGGATCTCGTTTCGATACACGTCACTCACGGGGAGCGGCACGCGCCGCGAGGGCCCGAATCTCGTGTCTTTCCGGGCGATCCGGCACCTTCGCGACTACCCTCTCTGCCGCTCGCAGCAGTCAGCGTACAAGGAGGAAACACGATGACGAAGCGACGCTTCAGTCTCTGGGACCTCGTCTTCGTCGCGCTGCTGGTCGTCGCCGCGCTGGCGGCGGCCTTCCACTTCGCGCAGGGACGGTACGCCAACGCCCTGATCGCCCTGGGTGCGTTCGTTGTCGGGTTGGTCCTGCTCGTCATCGGTGTGCTGCGCGGGACCGAGCCGAGCCCGCTGCCGGTACCGCGCCCACCGAAGCGGCCGCGACCCCCTCGTCCCGATCCGCCGCGCCGGCCGGACGGTCGGCTGCAGGACTGGATGCCGGCCGGGATCATCTCCGGACTCGTCGCCACCTCGTTGATGACCTGTACGCTGTTGCTCGCCTACGGATTTGCCGCCGCATTCAGCACCAGGGGAGGCGGTGGGCTGGCCGCCCAGTGGGTCGGCGCGCTCGTCCACAACCCACTCACGGCCACGGCGCGCACCAACCTCGCCCTCGCGGTGGTGGTGCACTTCGTGGCTGGGATTCTGTGGGCGCTGGTCTATGCCGCCGTGGTTGAACCACGCCTCCACGGGCCAGGCTGGCGCCGTGGGCTCCTCTTCGCCGCGCTTCCCTGGGCCTTCTCGCTGCTGGTGTTCCTGCCGCTCGCGGGGGCCGGCATCCTCGGCCTCGGCCTCGGGGCCGGCCCGCTGCCGATCATCGGCAACGTCGTCCTGCATGTGGTATACGGGCTTACCCTCGGCGCGGTATACGTGAGCGAGGGGTTGCTGACTGAGGACGGCCAGGCAACCGACGCTGCTGAACCGACCGCGATGCGCCACGCCGAGCGAGCGATGGCGATGGCCGTGCTGCCGGGCCTGCTCCTGGGCGCCGTGATCGGCTACCTGAGCAGCGGCCTGGTCGCGCCGGGAGCCGCGCCCGACACGGTGGCCGTGCTGGGCGCGATCATCGGCTGCGTCGTGGCAATCCTGCTCGGTTCCTACGTCGGCGTCACCCCGGACGTCCCAGGTCGCTGACGACCCGACGACCGAGAACTCCCCGGGGCGGTTCATCCTCGGCCGCCCGCGGGGAGTTCATTTTTTGCCTGAGGCATGGTACTTGCACCCCGCCTTCCCAGCGTACCGGACCGGCTGCGTCGGCGTCGCGGGACGACGTCGACATTCAGCCACCACGTGAGTATTTGGGAGGCACGAAATCATGCGGATCTTCCTGTCCCGACTTGTCGCCGTCGGCGTGCTGCTGGGCCTCGCCCTGGTCGTCGCCGCGTGCTCCGGCTCGACGACCCCGTCGTCGTCCAGCGCGACCGGAACCTCATCCACGAGCCCATCTTCGGCAGCGGCGAGCCCGGCGGCGTCCCCGGCGGCGTCGCTCGCCTCGCCGTCCGTTACCGCGAGCCCGGTCGCGAGTCCGGCGGCCAGCCCGACGGCATCCGGTGTCAGCCTGGCGCAGGCGTTCGCGAACCTGTCGCAGCAGTCGTCGTTCGTGATGAAGATGACGATGACGGGCGCGAGCGGGATCGCCAGCGTGTTGCCCAACGCATCCGGGACGCTCGTGATCACGACGACGCGCAACAACGGCAACGCGCACATCGTCGTCGCAAACCAGACCGGCGGCACGCTCGCCCAGGTGTGGCGCGTCAACGGCCAGCAGTGGGTCGACACCGGCAGTGGTCCGCAGCAGGCAAACGCCAACGCCGCGGAACTCCTGGCGCTGACGCCGATCGTCAACTCGCCGGCGCTGATGATGCAGACTTTCTCGGCAGCGAATGACCAGTACACGGTGACCGGCCAGCAGACCGTCAACGGTGTGCAGACCACCGTCGAGAAGGCGCAGTTCTCGGTGAACGACGCGGCGAGCTCGGTGCTCTTCCCAGCGGCGGGCGCCAGCGTGCAGTCCACCATCTACGTG
Source organism: Thermomicrobiaceae bacterium (assembly GCA_035702805.1). Taxonomy (GTDB): domain Bacteria; phylum Chloroflexota; class Chloroflexia; order Thermomicrobiales; family Thermomicrobiaceae; genus DASSZN01. Next base: position 3,636 of record DASSZN010000235.1, read on the forward strand.
GCGACCCAGGGCAACTACCTCGTGCGTGGCACCCTGAACCTGACCGCGACCGGAGGGTCGGCGTCCTCCAGCGCGGCCTCACCGACCACCGCCGCCACGCCGGTCGCTGCCGGCGCGAACTCCACGGTCACGATCGACGTGACCCAGATCGGCTCCGCGCCGGCCATCACCGCGCCGACCGCGGCGACGCCGACCCCGTAACCAACGCGGGCACCCAAACGAGCGAGAGCCCCGGCCGTTCTGGCCGGGGCTCTCGCGTTGTGATGCCGGGGCAACGAACCTGCTGGACTATGACCCTCTCGCCAACGCTGTTCGGCCCGACAGGCTATTCCCCGCGATGTCGTTGTCTCGGCCCTCAGGCACTGGTCGCTCAGCGGCGTCGGAACTGGGCCTGGAAGATCGTCGTCGCCGACGCCACCAGCACGAGGGCGATGCCCCCCAGCGCGGCGAGGACCCAGGCCTGCGGCACCTGCCCACGCAGCATCTCGTTCTGGAGTGCCCGGATCCCGTAGGTAACCGGCAGCGCGTAGGAGACGACCCAGACCGGCTTCAGCAGGTTCTGGAGCGGCAAGAAGAAGCCGCTGAAAAAGACGGCGGCCAGCAGGACGAGCAGCGACAACTGGACGGCCTGCGTCTCGGTGCGAGAGACCGCCGAGATGAAGAACCCGAGCCCGAGCGAGGCCGCGATCAGCAGCGCCAGCGTCAGCACCAGCATCCCCCAGGAGCCGAGCGACGGCACGCCCAGGCCCGCGATCAGCACGGCCGCCAGAATCGCGGTCATCACGGCTGCCTGGAGGAAGTACGAGACGTACTTGCCGGCCAGGATCTCGCGCGGGCTCACCGGCGCGATCCCGAACAGCTCCAACGAGCCGCTGAGCCGCTCGCGCACCAGCGACAGCGCCGTGAGGGTGACCGAGATGTGCTCGACCAGCAACGCCAGCACGCCCGGCGCGTAGAAGGCGACGAAGCCAGGGTTCGTGGGCGCGAGGTTCTTCGACGTGGGGCGGAACGGCGACACCAGCACCTGCGGGGGGATGTGGTTCACCGCCGCGGCGACCGCGGCCGCGCCGACCCCGCTCTGCGACGTGGCGGCCGCGGCGGCGGACGGCTGCAGGTGGCTGCGTTGAAGGACCTGGACCAGCAACTGGCGGTTGAGCTGTGAGGTCTGGACGTAGCCGTAGTACTCGAGCCAGGTCCGCTGTAGCGGATCGAGCTCATTGAAAAGCAGCAGGGTGGTCGCCTGATGGCCGCTGGCGATGGTGCGGTAGGCGCCGCTCGGGATCACCAGCACCGCACCGACCTGCTGCGCTTTCAACTGCGCTACGGCTTGACTCTCGTTCTCGGTCACGCCAACGAGCTCGAACGGTGGCGCGAACTGCCCCTTGTAGGCGTCGACGGTGGTCGGCAGCCCGAGGTCGGCGGGGATGACCAGCACGGTCGTAATGGGCTCGACCTGGGCGTTGTAGCCCAGCCCGAAGAGGAGGAGCACGGCGAAGGGGCCGACGATCAGCGTGAGGATCAGGCGGGGCTGCCGCCAGATCTGGACGAACTCCTTGGTGAAGAATGCCAGCGGCCGGAAGAATGCCCGGCTGATACCCCTAACCAACGAGGTCCGCCGATCGTGCTCCCTGACGCTCGACCAGCCGCACGAAAACGGCGTCGAACGGCTCCCGCGCCTCCTCGACCGTCGTCACCGTGTGCCCTGAGGTCTGGACTCGCTCGGTCAAGAGCGGGATCGCCTCGCGCGCGCTCTCCACGGCCAGGTCGAGGTCTTCGGCACCGACGCGCTCGCCCGAGCGCACGAACGGCAGCTCGAGCAGCGCGGTGGTCAGCGCCCGGTCCAGGTCCGGTATGGTCAGGTGCACCCGCTCGCCGCCGTAGGCCAGCTTGCGGAGCTCGTCGGGCGTGCCGAGCGCGACGACGCGCCCGGCGTCGATCAGTGCGACGCGGTCGCAGTACTCGGCTTCGGTCACGTACTGTGTGGTCACGATCAACGTGCGTCCACGGTCGCGCAGGTCGCGGAAGATCCCCCAGAGCTCCGTACGCAGGACGGGATCGATGCCCGCGGTTGGCTCATCCAGCACGATGAGCCGCGGGTCGTGGACGAGCGCCGACGCGAGTTCCAGGCGTCGCTGCATGCCGCCGGAGATGTTCTCCGCCAGCCGGTCGCGCGCGTCGCCGAGGTGCATCATCGCGAGCAGGCGCGGAATCGCGCGCCGACGGGCAATCCAGCCCATCCCGTATGCGCCGGCGATGAAGGACAGGTTCTGCGCGACGGTGAGGTCCGGGTAGAGGACGAAGTGCTGCGGCAGGTAGCCGATAGCCTCGCGGTCGCGGCGGGTGAAGCGGTTCGGATCGTGCCCCTCCACCCTGACCGTTCCCTCGGTCGGCGCGTAGTAGCCGAGTATGATCCGGATAGTGGTGGTCTTGCCCGAGCCGCTGGGCCCGATAATGCCGACGATCTCCCCACGCGCGATCTCGAGGTCGATCCCGTCGAGCGCCACGACGTGGTCGAAGACCTTCCGCACGTCGTGCATCTCGACGGCGACCGCGCCGGCCGCACTCGAACCCGGCGGGTCCGCCCCGCGACTCTGCTGCATTGGTAGCCCCGTCTCCTCGTCGCGTGACGGCCACGAAGTGTCGCGCCCGCGCCCGACGCGCGGGCCACCCGCTGGGCTGCTATCCGCGCACAACGGGAGCCGTGGCCGGGCGGGGAAACGCAAGTTGTGGGCCAGATGGAGGGTCGCCTGACGGCCAGCTCTGACGACCGGCGTCAGGCAGGACGGAACGTGAGGTTCGGGAACTCGCGGGCGATCTCGTCCGGGTCGATCGCCCCGACCCGCGCCACCGAGAGGGTGTGGCCATCGACGACCAGCACGGTCGACGGCACGCCGCCGGGCGCCCGTCCACCGTCGACGATCAGGTCGACGCGGTCACCAAGCGCCCGCTCCGCCTCGGCAGCGTCGCGCGCGTCGGGCTCGCCGGAGCGGTTGGCGCTCGTCGTCGCCACCGCGCCGCCCGCGGCATCGATGATCGACCGCGCCAATACGTGGTCCGGCATGCGCAGACCGACCCGGCCGGTGTCGCGCACGATCTCTCGCGGCAGCCAGGACGCGGCCGGCAGCGCGACCGTCAGCGCGCCGGGCCAGTAGCGCGCCAGCAGGTCGCGCACCGCCGGGTCCACGCCGGGCGACAGCCGCTCGACAGCCGCGAACGATGAGACGAGCACGGGGATCGGCCGGTCGAGCGGCCGCCCCTTGACCACGTAGAGCCGGGCTACCGAGTCGGGTCGATCGACCGCGGCGGCCACCCCGTAGACGGTGTCGGTAGGGAAGACGATCAGGTCGCCGTCGGCGAGCGCGCGCGCGGCGGTGGCAGCGGCGCCGGGATCGGCTCCGTCGACGATGCGTGCGCGTGGCGTCATCCAGCGAGCTCCGCCTTGATCTTCTCCGCCAGGCCGGGACCGATGCCGTCGACGGCCGACAGCTCCGCGACGCTCGCCTCGCGGATGCGCCGCACCGAGCCGAAGGCTTTGAGCAGTGCCTTCCGCCGCGCCGGCCCCACCCCCGGCAACTCGTCCAGCGCCGAGTGGAAGCCGCTCTTCGTGCGCCGCGCCCGGTGGAAGGTCACCGCGAAGCGGTGGGCCTCGTCGCGCACGCGCTGCACCAGGAAGAGCGCCTGCCCGGCCCGCGGCAGGATCACCGGGTCCTTCTCACCGGGCAGGAAGATCTCCTCGTTCTCCTTGGCCAGTCCGACGATGGGCACCTCGACCTGAAGCTCGGCCAACACCTCGAGCGCGGCGTTGAGCTGCCCCTTGCCGCCGTCGACGATCACCAGGTCCGGCATACTGCGCCAGTCCTCGGTGACGTCCTCGCGCGCCGCCCGCGTGAACCGCCGGCGGATAACCTCCTGCATCATGGCGAAGTCGTTCGGGCCCTGGACCCCCTTGATCCCGAAGCGGCGATAGTCGCTCTTCTTGGGCTTGCCCGCCTCGAAGACGACCATGCTCGCCACCGGGTTCGTCCCCTGGAGGTTGGAGATGTCGTAGCACTCGATGCGCTGCGGCAGGGTCTCCAGCCCGAGCGCGTCGGCCAGCTCGCCGAGCGCTCCGGTGGTGCGCTGCGCGTCGTTGAGGAAGCGCAGCCGGCTCTGCTCCAGGTTCTCGGCGGCGCTCTTGGCCACCATCTCGACCAGGCGGCGGCGCTCCCCGCGCTGGGGCACGGTCAGCCTGACCGCGCCGCCCCGCCGCGCGACCAGCCACGCGCGCACCAGCTCGGCGTCCGCGATCTCCGCCTGCAGCACGAGCTCCGGCGGCACCAGGGCCGCGCCCTCGTAGAACTGGCTCACGAACGAGGAGAGGATGGTCGCCGGCGTGTCCTCGACCCGGGCGCCGCGCATCAGGAAGTGCTCGGAGCCGAGCATCTTGCCGTGGCGCACGGTGGCCACCTGCACCGCGGCGTCCCCGCCCGCGCCCTGGGCCACCGCCAGCACGTCGAAGCTCTGGCCCCGCCCGGAGACGATCTTCTGCCCCTCGAGGACGTGCTCGATGGCGCGGACCTCGTCGCGCAGCTGGGCCGCCCGCTCGAAGTCCAGCGCCTCGGCCGCCTGTTCCATGGCCGCGCGCATCGCCGGCAGCAACTCCTCGCCCCGCCCCTCCAGGAAGAGGACGACCTTGTCGATCACCTGGCGATACTCGTCGCGCGTCACCGCGCCGATGCAGGGACCGACGCAGCGCCCGATGTGGTAGTAGAGGCAGGGACGCGGCGCGTCACCGGTGATCTCGATGCTGCACGGGCGGTAGGGAAAAAGTCGCTTCAGCAGGTCGAGCGTGCGGTGTACCGAGGCCGCGCTGGTGTAGGGACCGAAGTAGCGCGAGCCGTCCTGGATGATGCGGCGGGTCGAGATGACGCGCGGGAACGGCTCGCCGGTGATGCGGATGAAGGGGTAGGTCTTGCCGTCCCGCAGCATCACGTTGTACTTGGGCAGGTAGCGCTTGATCAGCTCGTTCTCGAGGATGAGCGCCTCGGTCGGCGTGTCGGTGCGGATGACGTCGAAGTCGGCGATGTGCTCGACCAGCTCGCGCGTCTTGCCGTCCATGTGGGTGCGGGAGCCGAAGTAGGAGCGCACGCGGCTACGCAGCGAGGCGGCCTTGCCGACGTAGATGACCTCGCCCTGGTCGTTCTTCATGAGGTAGACGCCGGGCTGCGGCGCCAGCGCCGCCAGCCGCTCGGCCAGTTCCGTGCTCGTCATGCGGATAATTCTACCCCATCCCCGGTCAGAACTCGACCTCGAACCGTGCCTTGCAGGCACAAAACGTGCGCATTTGCCCACCCTCCACTCCGCAGGAGTACCATTGGTGGCACCGTCGGCGCCACGACATCGGCCCGCCCTCGGATCGTGCCCTTGTGAAAGTTCATGGTGTACGTACAATTGGGTAGCGCGTGGCGACCGTGGTTGCCGCCGAAGGGGATGCGAGACCGTGTCCGAGCGCTCCATCCGCGAGCAGCTCCAGCGCCGGGAAGAGGGATGGCTACATCCGCTGGCCACGCCGAGCTTCGCCGCGTCTCGCCGCGTCACCGAGGAGGAGTCACCCGTCCGCACCGCTTTTCAGCGCGACCGGGACCGGGTCACCCACTCCAAGGCGTTCCGCCGCCTCAAGCGCAAGACGCAGGTCTTCATCTCGCCCGACGGTGACCACTTCCGCACCCGGCTCACCCACACCCTCGAGGTGACGCAGATCGCGCGCACCATCGGCCGGGCGCTCCGGCTCAACGAGGACCTGGTCGAGGCGATCGGACTGGCTCATGACCTGGGCCACACTCCCTTCGGGCACGCCGGCGAGCGCGCCCTGTCGGAGGTCTTCCCCGGGTTCCGCCACAACGAACAGAGCCTGCGCGTCGTGGACCGCATTGAGAACGACGGCCACGGGCTGAACCTGTCCGAGCCGGTGCGCGACGGCATTCTGCGCCACTCCAAGCCGATCGGCGCCATCGCGGGCGAAGCCGCCGGCCACCCGGCGACGCCGGAGGCCCAGGTCGTCAAGCTCAGCGACGGCATCGCCTACATCAACCACGACCTCGACGACGCGCTGCGCGCGGAGATGCTCAGGCTGGACGAGGTGCCGGAGGTCGTGCTCGACGTCCTCGGCCGTCGCCACTCCGAGCGCATCGACGCCCTCGTGCGCGACGCCATCACGGCCTCGGCGGCACGCCTGGACAGCGGCGCGCCGGGTGACCAGCTCATCGCGCTGTCGCCCGCCGTGCTCGCCGCCGCCGACGCGCTGCGCGACTTCCTGTTCGCGCGCGTCTACGGGCCGATCAATGATGCGCGGGAGACCCGCAAGGCACAGCGCGTGGTCCGGTGGCTCTATCTGCACCACGTCGCCCACCCGGACGAGGTGCCGGCCGAGTTCGCGCGGGCGCTGGGTGACGACGACGTCGAGCGCGTGGCCGCCGACTACGTGGCGAGCATGACCGACCGCTACGCGCTGGCGCGCTTCGAGGAGATCTACGTGCCGCGCTTCTGGCAGGTGTGAGGCAAGCGATGAGCGCGACCAACGTGGTCGACCGGGTCCGCGAGCGCAGCGACATCGTCGAGATCATTGGCCAGCACGTCCAGCTGCGCAAGGCAGCAAAGAACTTCAAGGGGCTCTGCCCGTTCCACCAGGAGAAGACCCCATCCTTCACCGTCTACCCGGACAGCCAGCACTTCCACTGCTTCGGCTGCGGCGCGGGCGGCGATGTCTTCAGCTTCGTGATGCAGGTCGAGCACGTCGACTTTCGCGAGGCGCTCCGCGAGCTGGCACAGCGCGCCGGCGTCGAGCTCGAGCAGGCGCCGCCACCGTCGCCAGAGGTCGTGGAACGCCACGCCCGGCTCTTCGAGCTCAACGCCCGGGCCGCGACGTTCTTCACCCACGTCCTGTGGAGCACCCCCAACGGCGAGCCGGGGCGCGAGCTCCTGGAGCGGCGGGGCGTCGACCGCGCCACCGCCGAGCGCTTCCAACTCGGCTTCGCGCCGGATCGCTGGGACGCGCTCCTGACGGTGCTCGGCAAACGTGGCGTCGCCCCGGAGGACCTGATCGAGGCGGGGCTGGCGACGGCTCGCGAGGGAGGGGGCGGCGCCTATGACCGCTTCCGTAACCGGCTCATCTTCCCCATCCACGACCGGGAAGGGCGCACCGTCGGCTTCGGCGGGCGCGCGCTCGGTGACGCCCAGCCGAAGTACCTCAACTCGCCACAGACCGCCATTTTCGACAAGGGCGCCAACCTCTACGCGCTCGACCTGGCCCAGGAGGCGATCCGGCGACTACGCGAGGTGGTGGTGGTCGAGGGCTACATGGACGCCATCGCCGCGCACCAGTTCGGTTTCACCAACGTGGTCGCCTCGATGGGCACGGCCCTCACCGAGGAGCAGGTGCGCCTGGTGCGCCGCTCGGTCGACCGCATCGTGCTCGCGCTCGACGCCGATGCCGCCGGCCAGATGGCGACGGTGCGGGGGCTCGACGTGATGCGCGGCGCGCTCGCCGAAACCGACCGGATCGACGTCGAGCCGGTTGGGCTGGTCCGCTTCGAGCGCACGCTCAAGACCGACATCCGCATCGTCCGCCTCCCGAGCGGCAAGGACCCCGATGAACTGATCCGGGCGGATGCCGACGCCTGGCGGTCGGCCGTGGCCGAGCCGGTGCCACTGCTCGACTTCTACGTCGACGCGGTCACCGGCGACACCCCTCCCTCGGACCCGCGCGAAAAGTCGGAGCGGGTGTCGCGGCTGGTCCCGCTCCTTCGTGAGGTTGCGGACCCGGTGGTGCGCGAGCACTACGTGAAGCTCGTGGCGCGTCGGCTCGACGTCGACGAGAATCTCGTGCGGCGGGCTCGTCCGGCATCGACCACCCGCCGCCCGCGGCTGACCGAGCCGCCCCAGCGCGCCCGGTCCTCCGTGAGCACCGAGGACCACGTGATTGCCCTGCTCGTCACGTTCCCCGAGGTGCTGAAGTCCATCGCCGCCACCTTGCCC
>DASSZN010000249.1:0-10301 GCA_035702805.1 Thermomicrobiaceae bacterium
AGGCGATCCGCGTGGTGCCGCCGGCGCGGGCGCTGGGGCGCGGCGAGCCGCTCGGGCAGGACGTCGCGCTCTACGGCGAGTGGACCGCGGCGGCCGGCCGCGCCTTCTCCAGCGAGCGCTTCGACGTGATCCACGTCTTCCGCCGCGCGGCGCTCCCGTTCGCCGAGTGCTACCAGGTGAGCGCGCGCAGCGGCGCGGCGGACTGGCACCTCGACCTCGACGACGTCGAGTCGCGCAGCCAGGCGCGGCTGGCCGGCCTCTACGCGCGCTACGGCCGCGCCGCCGAGCAGGCCGACGCCGAGCGGCTCGCGGCCGAGGCGGGCGCCTTCGAGGGGACCGTGCTGCGCGTCTGGGACCGCGTCTACGTCTGCTCGGCGCTCGACCGGGCGGACCTGCTGGCGCGCTCCGGTGAGCACCGCGCCGAGGTCGTGGTCCTGCCCAACGTGGTCGCGCTGCCGGTGGACCCGGGGCCGGCCCCACGCGGGCGCCCGCTCACCCTCCTCTTCGTCGCCTCGTTCGGCCACGTCCCGAACGCCGACGCGGCCGGCTGGCTCTGCCGCCAAATCCTGCCGGTGCTGCGCGAGCGCGCGCCGGTGCCCGTCCGGGTGCTGCTGGTGGGGAGCGGCGTGCCGCCCGTGGTCCAGGACCTCGACCACATCCCCGAGGTGCACGTGGTCGGCCCGGTGCCCGACGTCGCCGCGTGGTACCGGCAGGCGGACATCGCGGTCGTGCCGCTGCGCGCGGGGGGCGGCACCCGGATCAAGGTGCTGGAGGCGCTGGCGCACCGCCGGCCCGTCGTCAGCACCGCGCTCGGCGCGGAGGGGCTGGACCTCGTCGACGGGGAGCACCTGCTCGTGGCCGACCGCGCCCACCACTTCGCGGAGCAGTGCCTGCGGCTGGTCACGGACGCCGCGCTGGCGGCCCGGCTCGCCGACGCCGGGCGCGCCCGCGTCGCCGCGCGCTACGGCCCCGGGGTGCCCGGGGAAATCCTCAGCGCGCCGCGCTGACGGCGACCTCGTCCAGGATCGCGAGCAGCGCCCGCGTGGACTCCTCCCAGCTGAAGCGCCGCGCGATCGCCGGGCCCGCGCCGGTGCGGCCGGCGTCGCGGCCGTCGATGGCGTCGCGGATGGCGGCCGCCGCGGCGCCCTGGTCGGGCTCCCACCAGTTGGCGCCCGCGAAGAGCGCCTGGAGGGTCGGGTCACCGACGAAGCCGGCCGGCACCTCGCGGCTGGGAATCAGCGTCGCCGTCTCCGGGGTCAGGTAGTCGCGGTAGGCCGAGTGGTCCGGCGCGATCAGGCGCAGCCCCGACACCGCCGCCTCGACCATCGTCTGGTCCCAGCCCTCCCCGTGCGACAGGCTGACGTAGTGGGTCGCGGCCGCATAGAGCCGGGGCATCTCGCGATCGGCCAGCAGGTCGAACAGGAACTGGACCGGCGCGGCGTCGGCAAAGCGTTGCCGGGTGCGCTCCTCGAGCGCGCGGAGGTCGCGCCGCAGCAGGTCCAGCCAGCCGGGGGCGTACTGGCCCAGCTTGACGAGCAGGATCGCGTCGTCGTCCGGGCGCGTCGCCGCGAGCCAGGCGCCGAGCAGGCCGACCAGGTTCTTGCGCGGCCCCAGCTCCGAGACGTTCAGGAACCGGTGCCGGTAGCGCGCGACCGGCAGGCCCGCCTCGGTGATCAGCGGCAGCGGCGGGCCGGGCGCGGCGAAGAGCGCGGCGTTGACCCCGAGCGGGCAGACGCGCAGCCGCTCCCCGGGGAACCCGGACGCCAGCCAGGCGTCGCGGGACGACGTCGTCGGCACGACCACGAGCGCGTGCTCCCGGTTGCGCTCGACCCAGAGGTCCGGGACCCGCGTCGCCTCGAACATGGTGTAGTCGACGTTGGCGTTGCCCTCGGCCGGGACAACCTGGTGCGGCATGGCGAAGTGCAGGGTCACCCGGGCGTCGACCGGCCGGTCGAGCCGCTCGAACCAGGGGTCGCGCAGCGCCTCCGGCAACCGGACCGCCCCCCACCCCGGCAGCTCGAGGAGCTGCACGGCGACCCCCTGCCGCGCCATCTCCCGCACGAACTCCCGAGTGTGGTGGTCGTAGCCGCTGGGGCCGCGAAAGGGCCCGCGCACCCGGAGCGCGCCGATCACCGCACCCTCCCGCTCCCGCTGGGGGCGGCGTGAGCCGCCCGCGTCGTCGTGACGGCGAGAGCGTACCAGAGCGAGGACGGGAGCCGCCCGACGCGCCGCGACAGGCCGGGGCGCGAGCGGCTATAGTGCGCCCGACGCGAGGACGTGGGACGCGCAGGGAGGACACGACGATGGCGGAGCGGAGCCTGGCGGGGAAGGTCGCGCTGATCACCGGGGCCGGCCGCGGCTTCGGCCTGGCGATCGCCGAGCGGTTCGCCGACGAGGGGGCGGACCTGGTGCTCAACTACCGGGCGAGCCGGGAGGCCTGCGAGCGGGCCGCCGAGCGGGCGCGGGCTGCCGGCGGGCGGGCGGTCGTGGTCCAGGGGGACGTCGCCGACGAGGCGACGAACGCGCGGCTGGTCGAGGCGGCCATGCGCGAGTTCGGCCGCATCGACGTGCTGATCCCCAACGCGGGGGTGATGGAGGTCGCCGACTTCGTCGCGTCGACGCCCGCGTCGTGGCGGCGCCAGATCGACGTCAACATCTACGGGCCGCTCTCGCTGGTGCGCCTGGCGCTGCCGCACATGATCGAGCGCCGCGCGGGGCGCATCATCAACCTCTCGTCCCAGCTGGCAATCAACGGGGCCGCCGAGATCGCCGTCTACTCCGGCACCAAGGGCTTCATCCGGACCTGGACCCAGGCGCTGGCCAAGGAGGTCGGGCAGTACGGCATCAACGTCAACGGCATCGGGCCGGGCGGCATCCCCACCGACATGAGCGTCCACTTCAGCGGCACCGAGGAGCAGCGACGCGCCAGCGCGGCCCGCCTGCCGCTGCGGCGGAACGGCTTACCGAGCGACGTGGCCGGCTGCGCCCTCTTCCTGGCCACCGACGACTCCAACTTCATCACCGGCCAGACGATCATCGTCAACGGCGGCAGCATCATGTAGGCGCCGCCGGTCTGGAGCGGGGCAGGAAGGGAGCCGAGGTGGACGGCCGCGCGCCCGGGCCCCTCGCGGGCATCCGGGTCCTGGACATCGCCACCCTCTTCGCGGGCCCGATGATCGCCGCCTTCCTGGGCGACTTCGGCGCCGACGTGATCAAGGTCGAGCACCCGACCGGCGACTCGGTCCGCCGCCACGGCTACACCAAGGACGGCGTGTCCCTCTGGTGGAAGGTGATCGGCCGCAACAAGCGCGCGGTCACCCTCAACCTCTCCCGGCCGGAGGGCCAGGAGCTCTTGCTGCGGCTGGTCGCGGACGCCGACGTGCTGATCGAGAACTTCCGGCCCGGCACGCTCGAGCGCTGGAACCTGGGGCCGGAGCGCCTGCTCGCCGTGAACCCGCGGCTGATCGTCGCCCGGGTGACCGGCTTCGGCCAGGTCGGGCCCTACGCCGGCCGGCCCGGCTTCGGCACCCTCGCCGAGAGCATGAGCGGCTTCGCCCACATCACCGGCGAGCCGGACGGCCCGCCGACCCTGCCGCCCTTCGCCCTCGCCGACGGCATCGCCGCGCTCGCCGGCACCAGCGCCGTCGCCTTCGCCCTGTTCAGCCGCGACGCCCGTGGCGGCACCGGTCAGGTGATCGACCTCGCCATCATCGAGCCGATCCTGGCGCTGCTCGGCCCGCAGCCGACCGTCTACGACCAGCTCGGCATCGTCCAGGGCCGCACCGGGAACCGCTCCAGCAGCAACGCGCCGCGCAACACCTACCGCACGCGCGACGGCCGCTGGGTCGCCGTCTCCACCAGCGCCCAGTCGATCGCCGAGCGGGTGATGCGCCTGGTCGGCCGCCCCGACCTCATCGACCAGCCCTGGTTCGCCACCGGCGGCACGCGGGCCGAGCACGCCGACGAGCTGGACGCGGCGGTCGGCGGCTGGATCGCCCGGCACGACCTGGACGAGGTCATGCGTGCCTTCGAGGCGGCCGAGGCGGCGGTCGCGCCGATCTACGACGTGGCCGACGTCATGCGCGACCCGCAGTACGCCGCGCTGGCGAGCATCGTCGAGCTGCCGGACGAGGACCTGGGTACGCTCAAGCTCCAGAACGTCCTGTTCCGCATGCTCGGCACGCCGGGCGCGGTCCGCTGGGCCGGGCGGCGGCTCGGGCAGGACAACGCGGCCGTCTACGGCGAGCTCGGGCTGTCGGCCGAGCGCCTTGCCGAGCTGCGGGCGAAAGGGGTGATCTGATGGGGGGCACGCTCGCGCTCGACTCGGCCTGGGGTACGCCGGACGAGGGGCGGCCGCGCCCGGCCGACGTCAAACGCGCCGAGCTGGTCGGGCTGGTGCGGCGGTCGGCCATGTTCGTGCCGGCCAACGTGCCCCGCTTCGTCGAGAAGGCCCACACCCGCGGCGCCGACGCCATCATCCTGGACCTGGAGGACAGCGTCCCGCCGGCCGCCAAGGCCGCCGCGCGGGCGGGGCTGCGCGAGGCAATGGCGGCGTGCGCCCGCGGCGGGGCCGACATCCTGGTGCGGATCAACCACCCCTCGGCCATGGCGCTTCAGGACCTGGAGAGCTGCGTCTGGCCCGGGCTCGACACCGTCATGTTCCCCAAGGCCGAGTCGGCCCGCGAGGTCGAGACCCTCGACCGCTGGATCGGCGACCTCGAGGCGGCGCGCGGCATGCCGGCCGGGAGCGTCCGGCTGCACCTCCTGGTCGAGACGGCGCTCGGGCTGCACCACGCCGTCGAGATCGCGCTCGCCAGCCCGCGACTCGTCGCCATCGGGCTGGGGGCCGAGGACTTCACCCGCGACATCGGCGTCGAGCCGAGCCGGGACGGCCGCGAGCTCTTCTACGGCAAGTCGCGCATGGTCGTCGTCGCCCGCCTGGCCGGGGCGCAGCCCTTCGGCACGCTCGCCAGCATGGCCGACTACCACGACCTGGAGGGGATGGCCGACGCCGTCCGCGGCGCACGCCAGCTCGGCTTCATGGGCGCGAGCTGCATCCACCCGGCGCAGGTCGCGCCGCTCAACACCTACTTCTCGCCGGCGCCGGAGGAGGTCGAGCACGCCCGCCGGGTGATCGACGCCCTGGCGGAGGCGGAGGCGACGGGGCGCGCCTCGGTCGGCGTCGACGGCAAGATGGTCGACATCCCGGTGGCCGAGCGTGCCCGCCACGTGCTGGCGCGGGCCGGGGCCATCGCCGCCCGGGAGGCGCGCAAGCGGGCCGCGCTCGCGGCGCTGGAGCCGCCGGCGTGAGCGCCGAGCGCGAGCGGCTGCGCCTGACCTTCGACGCGGACCCCGCGACCTACGACCGCCTCCGGCCGGTCTGCCCACCTGCCCTGTTCGACGACCTGGTGGCGCTGGGCGGGCTGGCGCCAGGAGCGCGGCTGGTCGAGGTCGGCTGCGGCACCGGCCAGGCGACGCGGCCGCTCCTCGAGCGCGGCTTCGTCGTCACCGCGGTCGAGATCGGCGCCCACCTCGCCGCGTTCACCCGGCTCAAGCTGGCCGCGTTCCCCGGCCTCACGGTCGTCAACGCCGCCTTCGAGGCCTGGGACCCCGGCGCCGCGTGCTTCGACGCGGTCGTCGTCGTCAACGCCGTCCACTGGCTCGACCCGGACCGCCGCTACGAGGTCCTCGCCCGGGTGCTGCGCGACGGGGGCGCTCTCGCGGTCGTCGGCAGCCAGTACGTGATGCCCGACGACCCGGGAGCGTTCCTGGCGGCCGTCCAGCCGGACTACGCCGCGGTTCGGGGCGGCCCGCCCGGCGAGCCGCCGCCGCGCCCCGAGGAGGTCGCCGACCGCGGCGCCGAGATCGCCGCGAGCGGCTGGTTCGACCACGTCGCGACCCGGCGCTACCGCTGGCAGATCGGCCGGAGCGCCGACGACTACGTCGCCCTGCTCGGCACCACCTCCTGGCACGTCCGGCTCCCCGACGACGAGCGCCGCGCGCTCTTCGACCGCATCCGCCGCCGCGTCGCCGCCCTGCCGGACGGCATCGTCACGCTGGACCTGCTGGCCACGCTCGACGTCGCCCGCCGCGCGGCCCCGGCCGGCGCTTGAACCGGCTCGACACTTTGCGTATACCCAGGTATGGAATCGCTCGTCGCCGGTCGGCGTTAGCGGTTCCAGACGTCGACCCGACCGCGACGGTCTCATCACCACGGAGGTAGCAACGTGCTCTTCAATCGCAATCGCTCCCGCACGGACAGTACGCCGGCCGCGAGCCGTGAGCGCTCGCCGTTCGCGATCCCGAGCACCCACGAGGTCCTGGGCACGCCGATCCAGCCGCCCTTCCCGGCGGGGCTGGAGACGGCCGTCTTTGCCCTGGGCTGCTTCTGGGGCGCCGAGCGCCTCTTCTGGGGGCTGGACGGGGTCTACAGCACGGCGGTCGGCTACAGCGGCGGCACCGCCCCCTACCCGACCTACGACGAGGTCTGCTCCGGGCGGACCGGCCACGCCGAGTCGGTGCTGGTCGTCTTCGACCCGGCGAAGATCTCCTACCAGGAGCTGCTGCGCGTCTTCTTCGAGGCCCACGACCCGACCCAGGGGATGCGCCAGGGGAACGACGTCGGCACGCAGTACCGCTCGGCCATCTACTACGCCGACGACGAGCAGCGGCGCGTCGCCGAGGCGACCCGCGACGCCTACCAGGCCGAGCTGCGGCGCAAGCACCGCGGCACCATCACCACGGAGATCGGGCCGCTCGGCCCCTTCTACTACGCCGAGGACTACCACCAGCAGTACCTGCACAAGGTGCCGGACGGCTACTGCGGGCTGGCCGGGACGGGCGTGAGCTGCCCGCTGCCGGTGGCGGTGCGGGGCGCCGAGGAGGACGCGCCGCCGATGCCGTCCACCGACGAGGAGTGGCGCCGCCGGCTGACGCCCGCGCAGTACGACGTGCTGCGCCGGGCGGGGACCGAGCGCCCCTTCACCGGCAAGTACGTCGACACCGAGACGGACGGCGAGTATCGCTGCGCGGCCTGCGGCAACCTGCTCTTCGACAGCCACACCAAGTACCACTCCGGCTGCGGCTGGCCGAGCTTCACCGAGACCGTCTCGCCCGACGCGGTCGAGCTGCGGGAGGACCGCACCTTCGGCATGGTCCGCACGGAGGTGCGCTGCGCCCGCTGCGGCTCGCACCTGGGGCACGTCTTCGACGACGGGCCGGTCGAGGCGGGCGGGCTGCGCTACTGCATGAACAGCGTGGCCCTCGACCTCGACGAGCGCGAGGCCGGGAAGTAGCGCGCCCTCGCCGCCGCTGCCACGCCCCGCGGTAGCGGTCCGGTGCGCACGCGCGGGCGCGGGTGGTCGCGCCCTTCCCGCCAGACGCCGTGCCGGCAGCCCCCCCTGCGGGAGGGGGCTGCGCCGTTCCGGGCGGCGGGTTCGGCCTCGAGCCGGCATCGCCGCCGGTGTCGCGCCGCCCATCCCTCCCGCGCCACGTGCGAAGAAGGCTCAGCCAGAACTCAGCCAGATCTCAGGGACCGCTCACCCGGCCCGCCTACCCTTGCAGTGTCGGCCGGATTCCTCACCACCTTCACCGCCCGGCCGGCCGCGAGACCGGGATCAGATCGGAGCACGCCCATGCGTCGCCGCACCTATCGACGTTACACCACCTCCCGGTCCGTCACGCCCGCGCGTGCCGCGGCCGTCAGCGTCGCCCTTCCGCGGCGCCGGCGGCTCGCGGTGGCCGGGCAGGGCGCCACCGTCGCCGCCGCGCTCGCCTGCCTGCTCACCGCGGCCCTGGCGCTGTCGCTCGCGGCCGGGGCTACCGCGCTCGCCGGCGCCCTGGCGCTGGGACTGACCGCGGAGGCCGGCGCCGGCCTCGCCTGGCTCCTGCTCCACGCCGTCGACCGCACCCGGGCCTCGCTCTGAGGCCAGCCCGCGGACCGCTCATGTGCCGCTCAGGCAGCGTTCATATGCGGCTCACATTGTCGGACTACGCAGTATTTAGACGTTCACAACAGCCTGGCAGCACGGGAGTGCTGTCGCTCCAGAGAGGACCGGGTGCCATGGCGTCCCAGCAGAACCCGACCGTCGGGAGTCGCGTGCTCGTCTCGGGCGGGAAGAAGGTCGGTACCGTCAAGGCGCTGGTGACCGGCGGTGACGGCGGCCAGATCGTGGCGTTCACCGTCGAGCACGGCATGATCCGGCGCGCGACGACCCGCGTGCCGATGAGCGCGGTCAAGTGGGTCAACCCCGGCAGCGTCATCCTCGCCGTCTCGGCCGCCCAGTTCGGCGCCTTCGGCAACGAGGCCGGCGCGCCGCTCGCGGCGGCGGACGACCCGGCTCCGCAGCCGGCGACCCACAGCTGACACAAGGCCTTTCCCGTGCCGGTCCCCCCAGCCGGCACGACCTTCCCTTCCCCACCCCACTCCTCGGACACTGCCCTGCTCGGTCGAGCAGGGCAGCACTGTTCCGCGTCGATCTAGCGCCGGTGTCGCGTGTCCCGTGTCCCGTGCTAGTGGTGGTTGCCGGTGGCCCCCAGCGTGGCCTCCAGCCCCTGGATGAGGGCCTGCCGCTGCGCCGCGGTGAGCCGCGACTTCGGGTGCATTGGGGTGTACCAGATGGGGGGCATCTTCCCGCTCTGAATCGAGCCGACGATGCGGCTCGTGCTCATCTGGTTCGCGGTCCAGTCGGAGAAGTTCAGGCGGTGCCGCCCGAACAGCACGTCGAGCTCGGTGAACCAGGAGACGGGCGCGACGTTGCTGTACCAGGGCCACTGGGTCTGGTTGCTGTGGCAGGCGTAGCAGGCCTCGACCGCGAGCTGGCGGGTCTGCGGGCTGTTCCAGGCCGGCTCCTGGACGACGGGGGGATCGCTGTGGGTGCGGCCGAACGGGATGAGCTGGATCAGGCCGAAGAGGACGACGGCGATCGCGACCCAGCGAAGTAGCCACTTCGGCTGGAGGTAGGGGCTCGAGAACATGGGACTCCTCTCCTGGGCCGCCGGAGCCGGCGTGCCTCCTAGGTTCCGCTGGGGTTGGCCAGGAACTGCTCGATGGCCGTGGCGAAGGCCCCGGCCAGCAGGTCCTGCACCGCGGGCTGGGTCGCCGCGGTGGCCTCGGCCGGGTCCGACAGGAAGAAGATCTCGCAGAGCGCCCCGGGCATGGCGCTCGGCGGGTCGATCTTGCCCGGCAGCGTCGGGCCGAGCAGGTCGAGGTGGTTGTAGCTGCTCGGCTGCCCGTTGATCGTCTCCACCTGCAGCTGGGTGTCGTCGACCACGCCCCGGTCCGGCGTGCTGTAGCCCTGGGCGTGCAGCGCGCCGATCACGTTCTGCTGGATCAGCGTGGCCAGCCGCAGGTTCTGCGCGCCGAAGGAGCGGGTCGAGTCGTAGAAGGTCGTCGTCCCGCCGACCGACGGGTCGGAGAAGGTGTTCATGTGGAAGCTGACCAGCGCCTGGGCGTGGGCCGCGTTCGCCCGGTTGATGCGGCACTGGAGGTCGGCGACCTCGCCCTCCGGCGAGAGGGCCGTGCCGTCCCCGGTGAGGTCGGCCGGCGTGATGCAGGGGTCCGCGTCGGTCGTGCGCGTCATGACGACCGTGATGCCGTTGCTCCGGAGCTTCTGCGCCACGCGCAGGGCGATCTGGAGCACGACCGTCTTCTCTTCGACCGTCGTGCCGTCCTCGGCGGTGCCGATGGTGCCGGTGTCGACGCCGCCGTGGCCGGGGTCGAGGTAGACCACGCCGGAGTGCGCCAGGTTGGCCTGCGCCGCGTTCAGCACCGCGAGCGGCCGGACCGGGGTGCCGATCGCGCGCGCGGCCGGCGTGGCCGGGGAGCCGCCGCAGGACGCCAGGAGCAGACAGAGCACCGCCAACAGGGCGTGCCGCCGACGCCGTACCACCTGCTCGACCTGCTGCCCTCTCTGCCGGCGACGGTCCTCGGCGCGGCACGCGACACCTGTCCGGGTACCCATCGATCTCAACGCGCGAGAGGGCACGCAGTTACACCGCCGTGCCGGCGAGTCAGGACCAGCGCGGGTCGGAGCGGATCAACGCCGCGTGCCCGTCTCCGGCGCGCCGGCCCGCGCGGTCACTGCTTGAGGTCGAAGGACGTGATCGGCCCGTTCAGCCGCGGCTGGAACTGAAGGATGAAGCCGTGGGCGGCGACCGGGACCTGGAACCCGACCTTGCCCCGGTCCGGCTGGGTCGGGACCAGCGGGCCGTCCATCGTCTCCTGGCTCTGCGTGGCGACGTTGGTCGCGGTCACGTTCGGCCGGTAGATGTGCCCGGCGCTGTCGCGCAGCCACAGCATC
>DASSZN010000254.1:0-4535 GCA_035702805.1 Thermomicrobiaceae bacterium
CGGCTCGCCTCCCTCGGCGGGACGCCGGGGCGGTTCGCCGGAGCCGCGCGCGGCGGCGACGCCGCTGAGCCGGGCCGTGGGCCCATGGCGCGCCGGCCGGCGACGGGGTGACGATCGTCGCCGGGTGATGGTCCAGGCGCAGGTGCGGCCAGGCGGGCACGCAGGATCACCCCGGGGACAGCGACGCCGCGCCGGCCCTAGTCCCCGGCCTTGATGAGCGGCACGTCGCGGCTGAACATCCGGAACCCGACGCTGTAGTACAGCCCGCGCGCGGCGGAATGCCCCGGCGCGCCCAGGCAGGCGACCGTCACGTGGGTGGCGCCGGCCGCCCGCGCCAGGTGCATCCCGTGCAGCAGCATCGCCCGGCCGAGCCCGCGCCGCCGGTAGGCCGGATGGGTGCCGACCGGCTCGAACTCGGCGGTCCGGTTCATCTCGTCGAGCCACATGATGGTCGAGGCGGCCATCGTGCCGTCCGGCGCCTCCTCCAGGACGTGCAGGTCGCCGCGATACGGCGGTGTTCGCCGGACGCCCTCGTAGCTCGCGGCGGTGTAGGTGGACGGCGCCCAGGCGTCGACATGGGCCCGGACCGCGGCTCGAGGCCCGACCTCGTCGGCGGTGCGGAAGCGGAATCCGTCCGGCAGCACCGGCGGCTCCACGTCGGTGAGGTCCCGCCGGTTGAGCTGGGTCCAGTCGCCGGTGTCGCCGAGCGAGGCGGGATCGGCCGCATAGCCGTGCGCCGCCCAGCGCCGCAGGGCGAACGCGTCGGCGGCCTGCGCGATCACGGTGCGCTCGAGGCCGACGGTCACCCCGTCGTACCAGTCGACGACCGCGTCGATCAGCTCGCGGTGGTCGGGATGGACCTGATAGGCCAGGTAGGCGCCGGTGACGTCCCGCACCGACCCGTCGCTCCGCCGCACCCGGTGGGGCAGGGAGGCCCAGCCCCAGGCGACCAGGTCGTCAGCGGAGAACCAGAGCCGGCGGCGCCAGGTCTCGCCGTCGGCGGCGTGCCCCTTGCCCCAGATCCAGGCCAGCTCCCCGAACGAGGCATCGGTGTTCACCAGGTCAAGACGGACGGCCGCGACGCGCCGCGCCAGGCCCTGCATCAGCCGCACGTCCGCGGCCGTCACCCGATCGACAGAATCCATGGTGCCCCTCCACGGTAGAGCACTGTAGCAGCGCTCCGCGATGCCGTCGAACGGTCTTCCCGCCGGCCGACGGGCCGGCCGGACAGGGGCGCTGAGCGCCGGCCACGGCGGGCGGTGCCCGGTGCACCGATGGGCGGGGGATCACCGGCGAGGCACCCCGGGGTGAGGCGAACCTGCCGGACCCGGCAAACGGGGGCCGCGCCGCGGCGGCGGGATCGGGCACGACACCGCGGGGCCCCCGACATCGTCGCCACCGAGAGGGTGCTCGGCCGGTCGGCGGCCCGCTCTGCCCGCCGGACGACCCGGACGATCCGGCCACGGGTGCCGCCGCGGACGGACGCGAGCCGCCGCCGGGACCTGTCGGGGTACCGGGCCCGGATCACCCGTTCCCGGTCAACGGTGAGCCGCCACTGGCGGTCGTCGCTCCCGTCCGGAAGTCATCACGGGGGTGTCTGGCCGCTCGCGACCAGGGTCGTGCCGCACTTCGGACAGAAGACCGCACCGGGAAGCGTGACCGTGGCGCACGTGGGGCAGATACGGGGCACGGGCTTGACCGGCGCCCGGCAGAAGGCACAGAACTGGGCATCGGCCTGGAGCGGCTGGCCGCACTGGACGCAGTACCCATCGGTCAGGGGTTCGATGCCCGTCTGGATCTCGAGCTCGGCGATCCGCTGCCGGCGTTCGAGGGGATAGCGCCGTCGCTGCTCGACGTAGCTGCGACCGTAGCGGTAGACGCCGATGAACGGGTAGAGCCCGATGACGTAGGGGAAGACCAGGAAGGAGACGAGGACCGCCACCCACGGCGCGCGATCGCGCGTCCCCGCGGTGATGACGTGGTGCGTGGCGGCGATCGCGGCGACGAGCCCCTGCCAGTCGATGAGCGCAAGGCCGACGTAGGCCAGCAGGAAGAGGGTGGCTCCGGCGTCGCCAACACTCCCCAGGTGCGTTCGCCCGTCGATACCGGCGTGCTGGTCGGCGAGCATCATAGCGAGCCCAACGCCGAACCCCAGGAGCATGCCGAGGAGCACCCAGCCGTGGTAGCGCTGGCGCGCGGTAGTCGCGGTGGGGCTCGTGGACGGTTCAGCCATCTTCCTGCCTCCGCGTGGACGGGCATGGAGGCCGCGTCAGGCTCTCCATCGGGATCGCGCCGCGGCTGTCGCGACGCTACGGACGATCCGGCGCGCGGCACCTTCCCCGGCGGCCAGGACACCGACCGGAATCTCCCGACTCGCGTGTGGCGGCATTGTGCACCACGCGGAGATCCGTGCAAGGGTGCCGCGGCGCGACGTCGTGCGCGGCTACGGCACCGGCGGCTCACTCCGGCAGCGGCTCGAACGGAGCCGTCCGAAAGGGCGGCTCGCGCCACCAGCCGCGGGAGCCGGGCGCGCCGTTGCGCCTGGCCGCGGCGTCGCGGTCCGCCACGAGGTCGCGCCTGGAGCCGATCGCAGCAGCCTGGAACTGTCTCCGGAGGTCGCGGCCGGATGCCGTCTGGCTTCGACGAGGGAGCGAGGCTCAGCGGGCAGGAACCGGCTCGGACGACGGTCGCCACTCTCGCCTGATCAGCCCAAAGACCCACGAGTCAGAGACCTCGCCGTTCACGACGCGGTCTTCCCGGAACGTCCCCTCACGAACGAACCCGAGCTTCTCCAGGACGCGAGCAGACGCCAGGTTGCGCGTATCGGTCTCGGCCTGGACGCGGTTGAGGTCCAGCGTATCGAAGGCCCAGCGTAGCAAGGCGCGCGCGGCCTCCGTCGCGTACCCGTGGCCCCAGGCCGCATCGCTGTAGCAGTAGCCCAGCGAGGCGCTGCGGAAGTCCGGATTCCACCGGGTCAGGCCGCACCAGCCGATGAACGCCCCGTCATCGACACGCTCCACGGCCAGCCGTGCCCCGGTGCCCTCCTCGGCCATCTGCCGGCACGCCGCGATGAACTGCTCGGCGCGCGCGCGGTCGGTCCAGGGCGGCGCGTCCCAGTAGCGGAGCACGTACGGGCTGCTGTGCAACGCGAAGAGCGCGTCCGCATCGGCATCGTCGAAGGGACGCAGGCGAAGGCGAGCGGTGTGCAGCGTGGGGGTTGGCAGCGACATCGGCGTTACGGTCCCTCCGGTGGTTGGTGGACGTCAATCAGCCATTCGGAGCCGGCCAGCGACGAACGGTCGTCCCGGCGGCACAGTCGGCGCCGAGAAGGGGAGCCCCGGCGGAAGGTCGCGGAAGCGCTCCCCGGGGAAGGCAGTCAGGTGACAGCCAGGCGCCACGATCGGGGGCTCACGGCGGCAACGGTGGTCGCGACCACGCCGACGGGGATGGGGAGGATGACGACCGCCCGGGCGTGGCCACGAGCCGAACGGCGCCCAGGATAGCAGGTCGACGAGCGCGGGGGACACTCGCCGGTCCGGACGCCCGGCCATCGCGGTCCGACTGCCCGGTGCCCGCCGCCCACGGTGCGAGACGATGCCGTCCTCGGGCGGGCGTGTCCAGCCCGGATCCGGCCCGCGCGGGCGGCTCGACGAGCGTCCGCGTCGGACGCGCCGGCGCTGAGGGCGTGGCAACGCTCCCCCAGCGCCGGTGTCCGCTCCGCGGCCGGCTACGGCGCCGGCGGCACGGCGCCCAGGTCGATCGCCGACAGCGAATAGGCGGTAGCGGCGGGCTCTCCCGGTGCTTGGTCGAAGAGCTCGACGGTCAGGCTGTGAAGACCCGAACCCACGGAGAGCACACGCGAGAAGGGCAGCGTCTCGGTGACGTTGACTTGTCCCCCCGGAACGAACGTACTCGTGACGTCAATCTGGGAGTCATCGAGCAATACCCGGAGTGTAATGTTCCCGCCTGCATCGCTTGGAATCAGCATGTTGACATGACCGGTGACGAGAACCTGGTGGTTCGTGGAGCCGGGGATCTCGAGGCTCACCGCCGCTACCTGGACCCACCCGTTGTAGATGAGTGGCAGGGTGGTCGAGCCGTCCGAGTAGACGTTGACGGCGTTGCCCGTCCCGGCCGGCCCCTGGGGGCCGGGCGTCCCCGGAGGGCCCTGCGGCCCCGGTGGCCCGGTCTGCGCCCAGCTGACCGGCGTCTCCCAGGCGGGACACGGGTTCGCCGACCCAAGGCCGACGTCGCTGATGACCCGGACGTACGGGTCGTAGCAGCCGTAGAAGGCGGTATTGCCGGTGGCGTAGGCGGTGAGGCCGACCCCGGCGAGGACGAGGACGGCGATGGCGGCGGCCACGACCAGGCGCCGTCCCCGGAGCGCGTGGACCCAGCGGGACATGACCTTCCCCTCTCTGCCAGGTGACAGACCGTGACTCCTGACGGTGACGTGTGTTCCGATGGCGGGATGGTAGTCGCGAGGTTGCCGGCTCGCAAGAGCGGCCGAGCCGAGTGAGTTTGCAGAACCGCCG
>DASSZN010000085.1:0-18855 GCA_035702805.1 Thermomicrobiaceae bacterium
CGCGCGTGCTGCGAGAGGACGGGCGCCTGCTCTGCCGGGTGAACGCCACCGGCGACGTGGTCCACGGCTACGGGGTGGGTCCCGAGCGCGAGCCCGACCTCTTCGAGGTGCGGCCCGGTCACACCAAGCGCTTCTTCACGGAGGAGACGTTGCGGGACACGCTCGATCCCGCCTTTGACGTCCGCCGAATCGCCCCGCGGCTGACCGTCACCGCGGAGGGGGAGAAGCAAACGCTGGAGTGCCTGGCCGTGCGGCGCGGCCCGCGCCGCTGAGCCGGTTGTCCGACGGGCGGGCATCCCCTAGAGTTGGAGCGCGGGTCCCGACGGGCGCGACCGTGGACCGGGAGCCGCGTGCGGGGCACGAAGGGGGAGCCGCTGTCGATGGAGTGTCTGTACCGTGGGGTCGTCTACCCCGCGCTGTCCCGGCTGGACGCCGAGCAGGCCCACCGGCTGACCCTGCGGGCGCTCGATGGGCTGGAGCGTCTGCCGGCCGGGCTCCCATTGCTCCGGGGATTCGCCGGTCCCACGGACGACCGGCTGCGGGTGGCGCGCTTCGGCCTCCGGTTCCCCAACCCGGTGGGGGTCGCCGCGGGACTGGACAAGGACGGCGAAGCGGCGGCGGCGCTGCTCGCGCTCGGGTTCGGCGCGGTCGAGGTGGGCACGGTGACGCCGCGTCCCCAGCCCGGCAACCCGCGACCGCGCGTCTGGCGCCTGACCGACCAGGGGGCGATCGTCAACGCGATGGGGTTCCCCAGCGCCGGCGCGGCGGCGGTGCGTGCCAGGCTGGCCGGTCGGACGCTGCCCGGTGTCCTCGGGGTCAACCTGGGGAAGAACCGGGAGACGCCGGCCGAGCGCGCGGCCGAGGACTACGCGGCGGTGCTGGAAGCGCTGTGGGACGTGGCGGGCTACGTGGTGGTGAACGTGAGCTCACCGAACACGCCCGGCCTGCGTGACCTGCAGCGCCGGGCCGCACTGGTGGAGATCCTGGGAACGGTCGCCGACGTGAACCGCCGTGGTGCCCGGCTCCACGGTGCGCCCGAGCGGCCGGTGCTGGTCAAGCTCGCGCCGGACCTCGACGAGGCGGGGTTGGAGGACGCCATCGCCGGAGCGGTTGAGGGCGGTGCGGCCGGCCTGGTCGTCTCCAACACCACCAGCGGACGGGCGGGGCTGCACGCTCCGGTGCCGGAGCATCCGGGTGGGTTGAGCGGGCGGCCGCTCCGGGAGCGCGCCACCGCGCTGACGCGGGCCGCGCGCCGGCTGACCGGGGGCCGACTGCCGATCGTCGGCGTCGGCGGCATCGCCGACGCGGCGGACGTGATCGAGCGCATGCGGGCCGGCGCCAGCCTGGTACAGCTCTACACCGGGTTCGTCTTTGGCGGGCCGGCACTGCCGGGGCGGATCGTGGACGACCTGCTGGACTTCGTCGAGCGCGCCGGGCTTCGCTCCATCGAGGAGATCATCGGCGTCGAGCGTTGACGCGCTCGCGGGTCATTCAGGACCACTGGCGGATGGTCGCGCGGTGCGCTCGGACGTGCAATGTGGTGCAAGGCGCCGTGGGCGCGGCTAGCCCGTCGGGGAGCGGGACGAAACGCGGGGGCGAGGTCGCGCCTCGAACGGCATCGAGTGACGGGTACCGGCGGTGGCCCAGGCGCGCATTCTCCTCATCGTGAGCGACGTGACGCGGGCACAGCAGCTCTCCCAGGCGCTGCAGACGCGGCTGTTCATGCGCCCCGACCGGGTAGCCAGCGCCGAGGCGGCGCTGGAGTGGTTGGCCGGCAACCCGTGCGACGTCTGCCTGCTGGACTACCGTCAGCCGGGAATCGACGGGGTCCAGGCGCTGGTGCGTATTCACCAGCGCCTGCCGTCGCTGCCGGTGATCATGCTCTCCAACGCCAACTCCGAACAGGTGGCGATCTCGGCGTTCCGCGCCGGGGCGACCGACTACCTGCCGCTCACGCAGGGGTACGCCGAGGTCGCCGCGCGCCGCGTCGAGGAAGTCTTGAACAACCTGCCGGCAGCGAGCCAGGCGCTGACGAGCATCCCGGCCAATGTCCCGCCGCAGCTCCTGGAGCCGACCTATCAGAACCGGCTGCGCACGATCGGGCACCAGCTCGATCTCCACGGTTACCGGTACCCGAGCGTCCTCGAGGTCGAGGGCGGCTTCCTCGTGGTGGCGACGCCCGGCGGGTCTCGCGCGCAGGAGGCGCTGGAGTTCGCCGACCGGGACTTTGCCTTCCTGGTGGCCTCGGCGATCGGCGGGCGGTCGTCCCGCGCGGCGGAGAAGCCGGGTCGACAGTCGTTGCTGCCGACCGGCTACGAAGACTTCCTGCGCGCGCTCGGCTGGCGGCTCGACCTTGACCACACCGAAGCGATCTCGGTGACTGAGGTGGACGACGGCATCATCGTCGCGGGCCGGCACCTGGCCGGGCTGGCAAGCGGCCAGTATCGCCGGTTTCACCGGTTCCTGGGCCCAGACGAGATCGCGGCGGTGCTCGACGAGGCGTTCCGTCAGCGCAAGCCGACGGGGAAAGCGGGACGCTGGAGCCTCTTCTGAGCGGCGCCTTCCCGGCCAGCCTACGCCGGTCGCTCCGCCTCGACCGGGTTGCGCAGCGTACCGACCGACTCGATCTCGACCTCGACGACATCGCCGGGCTGCATGCGCGGCGGGTGGGCGGGCGTCCCGGTCATGATCACGTCGCCCGGCTCAAGCGTCATCACCGACGTGATGAACTCGACCAGTTCCGGCACGCCGAAGAGGAGTTTGGCGGTGGTGGAGCGCTGCCGCACCTCGCCGTTGAGCCGGCTGACGATCGCGAGGTCGTCGGCGCGGACGCCGGTGGCGATGGTCGGCCCGAGCGGCGTGAAGGTGTCGAACCCCTTGGCGCGGGCCCACTGCCCGTCCTTGAACTGGTAGTCGCGCGCGCTCACGTCGTTCGAGCAGGCCAGCCCCAGGATATAGTCGTAGGCATCCTCGGCGTGGACGTGGCGAGCGCGACGCCCGATGACCACGGCCAGCTCGCCCTCCGTGTCGACATGCTCGGCACCGGTGGGAAGCACGATGGTATCGCCGGGGCCGATCACCGAGCTGGGCGGCTTGAGGAAGATGATCGGATTCTCCGGCTTCTGGAAGTCGGGCGCGTCCTCGGTGATGTGGTCCAGGTAGTTGAGCCCAATCGCGACGATCTTGCTCGGAGAGACCGGTGGCAACAGGCCGACATCGTGGACCGGGTCGACGGCGGAACCGCGCCGGAGCCCGGTGAACGGGTCGCCCTCGGCGGCGTAGACGACGCCGTCCTCGAGCAGGCCCCAGACGGGACGGCCGTCGCGCCGGAAGCGAACGATCTGCGTGCGGTCCGCGCTCACGTTGCGGTCTCCTTGTCTGTGGGCACGCGGCATCCGCTCCCGTGAGCGGTCGTTGCGCCGGGACAATCTTTCGTCGGTTGGCCGGGCTTGGTCAAGCCGCGGGCAGCGCGGGTTCGCCCGGTCGTGCCTCCGGGCGCTACTTGCCCACGTGGGCGGCCAGCATCGGAGAGCCGTGCGGGTCGCTGGCCAGCGCGGTCGACTCTTCCGTGATCATGATCTGGTCGTAGGTTGTCAGGGCCTGGGGCAGCGTGATGTAGAGCTGGCCATGCCCCTGGTCGTCGACGGGCAGCACCCCGGCGTTGACGTGGCGGACGCCGCTGACCATCCAGACGACGTACGCCTCGCCGGTGGCCGGTCGGGGCATGCCGTCGACGCTCACGAACACCGCGTTCTTGGTCGGGTCGAGGATGATGCCGCCCTGCGCTCCCGAGGCGGCGCCGCTCACCTGCAGCGGCACGATCACGCCGCCGTTCCTCCCGACGACGCCCGAGAGCGTCTGCTGGTTCTGCTTGAGCACCGTCAGCTGGCTGTCCTTCTGCCGCATCTCGGCCTGCATCTGGACGCCGTGCCAGGCGAAGATGCCGGCGATGACGGCCGCCGCGACGGCGGCCACCCAGCCGACGCGGCTGAGGAGCGTCGGCTGCCGGCGACGACGGTCCATCGGCTCCGGCGCGTGCTCCGCGCCTTCGATGATCCGGGTGCGCAGTCCGCGGCGGGCGCGCGCCGGTACTGGTTGCGGCTCGGCCAGGTAGGGGAGCAGACCGACGACGCGGCGCTCCTGCTCGACCAGCGCCCGGCACTCGGGGCAGTGCTCGAGGTGCAACTCGGCGGCCTCGACCTCGTCGGGGTCGAGCGCACCGAGGACATAGGCCGCGATCTGCGCGTCGAGGTGGTCGTCGCCGTCCAGCATCAGCGCTGCGCACCCTCCTCAGCGGCGAGCAGGTCCCGAAGCTTCTGCATGCCGAGCCGCATGCGGGTCTTGATGGTGCCGAGTGGCTCGTCGAGGAACGTGGAGATCTCCCGCTGCGTCAGCCCGTCGAAGTACGCGAGCTCGATGACGCGCCGCTGAGGCTCCGGGAGCGTCGCCATGGCTGCCTGGATGCGCGCGCGCAGTTCGGCGGCCTCGGCTGCCTCCTCGACATCGACCGTCGTGTCAACCTCGCCCTGGAGGACGTCCGCGATGTCGACCGCGTCGGCGCGCTGCGGACGCCGCTGCCGCTTGCGCACCTCGTCGATCGCGAGGTTGTGGGTGATGCTCAGCAGCCAGCTCGGGAACCTGCCGCGAGTGAGCTCGAACCGGCCGGCCTGCTGCCACGCCCGCACGAACGCCTCCTGGAGCACCTCCTCGGCGAGCAGCCCGTCACCGACGATCCGTACGGCGAACGCGTAGACCGCGCGCGCGTAGCGGTCGTAGAGAACGTCGAGCGCCCCGACCTCCCCTTCGGCCATCCGGCGAACGAGATCGTCGTCTGACAGCCCGCGGAGATCACCGCTCATGCCGGAAGCCGCCTTGACCTCGCGCCCGGCGCAGCGCGTCGTACCTCAATATACGGCTGGCCGACGCCTCCAGGATGCCTTTTGGGTTGCGAATCACCCCGTTCCCCCGATGTACCTCACGCGGCCAAGTATAGCCGAGCCCGGCGGCGTGCCCGGACGCGGAACGGCCCGGCGTCCGGCGTGTGCTAGGATACGTGGGCCCAGCCCGGAGCACCGCGGGTCGGCCGCCCCGGGACCGCGCGGCCAGACGCACCAACCGGGAGAGGGATGAGGTGCCAGTGGCGGACCGACGACCCCGCGTCTTCTCGGGAATCCAGCCGACGGGTTCAACCCACATTGGGAACTACCTCGGGGCGATCCGCAACTGGGTGCGCCAGCAGGACCTGTACGACAACATCTTCTGCATCGTTGACCTGCACGCGATGACTCTCCCGTACGACGCGCCCGAGCTGCGCCGGAGCACGCTGGAAATGGGCAGCGTACTGCTTGCCGCCGGAATTGACCCGGCGCGCTCGATCCTCTTCGTCCAGTCGGACGTGCGCGAGCACACCGAACTCACCTGGGTGCTGGGTACGCTGGCGACCGACGGTGAACTGCGGCGAATGACGCAGTACAAGGACAAGTCGAAGGGGCAGGCCAGGGTCGGCGCCGGGCTGCTCTTCTACCCGGTCCTGATGGCGGCCGACATCCTGATGTACGACACGTCGCTCGTCCCGGTGGGCGAGGACCAGAAGCAGCACATCGAGCTGACGCGCGACGTCGCCATCCGCTTCAACAGCACGTTCGGTGACACCTTCGTGGTACCTGAGCCCGACATCAAGCCGACCGGAGCCCGGATCATGTCGCTCGAGGACCCGCTGAAGAAGATGAGCAAGAGCGACCCGAGCCCGGGCAGCCGGATCGAGATCGGCGACCCGCCCGACGTCATCCGGCGCAAGATCCGCCGCGCCGTGACCGACTCCGGCAGCGAGGTGCGCTTCAACACAGTGGAGAAGCCGGCTATCGCCAACCTGCTCACGATCTACCACCTCTTCACCGACGTCCCGATTTCCGAGATCGAGGCGCGCTATGCCGGCAAGGGCTACGGCGACTTCAAGCGCGACCTGGCCGAGGTCGTGGTAGCGGGGCTGACGCCGATCCAGGAACGACTCGCCCACCTGACCGCGCATCCCGACGAGGTCGTGGGCGTGCTCGAGGCCGGTGCGGGTCGGGCGCGAGCACTGGCCGAGACGAAGATGGCCCAGGTGCGGGACGTAACCGGGCTGGGGCTGCCGCGTCCGTAGCCGGCCGGTAGCACCCTGGGCGCGTTGTGTGTCTTGCCGGGAAGCCGTGGCCATCGGAATGCGCGCCCGCTGCGGCGCGTTGCAGGTGGCGAGCACCGCGACCCAGGAGAGTTGGGTTCCCGAGCCACGGAGGAAGGAGCTCGCGAGGATGCCGGTGGAGACCGGGACGAAGGCGCCGCCGTTCACGCTGCCGGATGCCGACGGCGCGACGCACCGGCTGGAGGACGCACTGGCCCGCGGGCCCGTCGTCGTCGGCCTCTACAAATCGTCCTGCCAGGCCAGCAAAACGATGTTCCCTTTCCTCGAGCGGCTCTTTCAGGGCTACTCCCGAGACCGGTTGACCGTATGGGGTGTCTCGCAGGACTCTCCGAACGTCACCAAGTCGTTTGCCCGCCGCTACGGGATCACCTTCCCCATCCTGGTCGACCAGGACGACTACGCAGTGTCGCGTGACTTCGACATCCTGGCGACCCCCACGGTCTTCGTGCTCAACCCGTCCGGTGAGGTTGTCTGGCAGGCGATGGGCTTCCAGAAGCCCGCCATTGACGAGTTGAGTGGGGCGGTGGCCGGGCTGCTGGGCGTCGATCCGGTGGACCTCACCAGCGGGACCGACGACGTCTCGCCGTGGGTGCCCGGCTGACCCTCCAAGCACCTGTCCTGAGTTTCAGGACACCAGCGCACCGAAACGGCCGGCGGGGAGCGATTGCCCCGCCGGTATCGCCACCGGAGTCGTCGCTCGCCGACGCCGGGCGGCCGTGAGGCGCGACATGATGAGCACGCGGGACGCGTCGAGCAGCCCGGGTTTGCGGGTCGAGTTCCTCGGCACCGGCGGCGCGATCACGACGCCGCGGCCGGGCTGCCATTGTCGCGTTTGCGCGCAGGCCCGCGAGCGCGGCGTCCCCTACAGTCGCGGTGGGCCCAGCCTCTTCGTCCACGGGCCCGACGTGCTGATCGACACACCCGAGGAAATCAAGGACCTGCTCAATCGCTCGCGGGTCGAGCGTATTCAGGCCTGCCTCTACTCCCACTGGCACCCGGACCATGTGATGGGCCGCCGTGTCTGGGAGGCGCTCAACATGGACCTGCGCGGCTGGCCCCCGCAACACCGGCAGACCACGATCTACCTGCCGCAGCAGGTCGCCGAGGACTTCCGGCACCGGCTGGGGACGTGGGAACACCTCGCGTTCCTCGAGCGGGTGGGGGTGGTGCGCCTGGCGGAGTTGCGGGACGGCGAGAGCGTGGTCCTCGACGGCACGCGGATCACCCCTTTCCGCCTGGCCGAGGACTACGTCTACGCCTTCGTCTTCGAGGGGGCGGGACGGCGCGTGCTGATCGCGCCCGACGAGCTTCACGGCTGGACGCCATCCGCGAGCCTGCACGGCGTCGACCTGGCCGTCCTGCCGATGGGTGTAGTCGAGGTCGACCCGCTCACGGGGGAGCGACGTGTGCCGGCCGAGCACCCGGTGCTCCGGATGGAGGCAACCTTCGCCCAGACACTCGAGATCGGCCGCGCCCTGGCGGCGCGCCGGGTGATCCTCACGCACGTCGAGGAGATGGACGGACTGAGCCACGATGACCTGGGAGATATCGCGGCGCGGCTGCGGCGGGACGGCCTGAACCTCGCGTTCGCACACGACACGCTGATCGTCGAGGTGGACTGAGCGCGGCGACCGCCGGCCGCGGGGTCCGTGCTACGACTTCGGCCGAGTCTGACCGAAACCGCACCGTGCCGCTGTCGGGAGAGGGAGTGACGACCGTGTCCACGACCGAGAAGCCGACCTGCGCGCTGGTCCGCGCCGCGGCAAGCTACACCGGCAAGCAGGGGTTCAGCTACTTCGAGGGTGTGTCGCGGCAGAGCACCGGAGCGCGGGCCATCTGCATGCACCTGCTGACCATCCCGCCCGGGGGCCGGGCGAAGGCCCATCTGCACGAGACACATGAGTCGACGATCTACGTGATCAGCGGCGAGGCCGAGATGTGGTACGGCGCGGGGCTCGCCGAGTACATGGAGTGCAACGCGGGCGACTTCATCTACATCCCGGCCGGCGTCCCGCACCTGCCCGGCAATCGCAGCAAGACCGAGCCGTGCACCGCCGTCGTCGCCCGCACCGACCCCAACGAGCAGGAGAGCGTGGTCCTGCTCCCCGAACTCGACGCCGTGCCCGACCGCTGAGCAGCGCGCCGATCGGCATGGCACTTGCTCCCCGAGTCGGGATGGGCCGCGCGTGGCGGCCCGACCGGTGAGAGGAGCGTGCCGCATGACCATCGGAGGGCCGCCGATGCGGGCGGGGATGGAGGTCGTCGACGTCCACGGCGTCCAGGTGGGCCGCGTCGCCTCGGTCGGCGAGACCGACTTCCTGCTGGAGCGCCTGCTCGACCCGGCGGTCACGATGCCCTTCACCGCGGTGCGCAACGTCAGCAACGGCCGGGTGGTGCTGGTGATGCGCGCGCTGGACTTGCCGGGGCGGACCGCTCCCACGGCCGACGTGCTGAGCGCGGCGGCGCGGACGCATATCCACGACGGGATGCCGGTGGCGGGCGCCGACGGGGTGCAACTCGGTACCGTCCAGGGGATGTGCGGGTCCGACGTCCTGGTCGACCGGGGGCAGGCCCGCGACGTCTACGTACCGTATGACATGGTCGAGAACGTGGTGGCCGGCCGCGTCGTGATCGAGATTCCGGCCGACCAGGTCGACCAGATGGGGTGGCCCGGCAACTAGACCGGCCGGGGCTAGCCGAGATGGAACCGGTCGGGTCGGACCCGGATCGCCACGGAGTAGGCCCGAGCGAACCCCGCCGGGTCCATGCCGATACGCCGGATGCCGTCCCGGTACTTGTCAACCATCGCCGGCACGTCGGTGGCGAGGGGCGCGCCGTCGACGATCTCGGCCGTACCCTCGACGCGCACGATCGCGTTGCCGCCGGAGTCGGAGTTGAGGTTGAGCGCCACGCGCGGGTTTGCCCGGATGTTGCGCAGCTTCTGGTTGCGCGGGCGGGAGTAGATCAGGAAGGTCGAGCCGTCCCAGAGGAACCAGACGGGGACGACCTGCGGCTGGCCGTCGTGGCGCACCGTGGCCAGCCAGACGATCTCCTCGTCGCGCAGCCGGCGTTCCGCCGCGCGGCCCTGCTCCGTCGTCACGTCGAGCATGCGCTGACTCCCTTCCAGCGGCAGACCCCGAGGTGGCCAATTCACCCGGCCGGGCGATAGGCCTGGCCGGCGCGATCCATCGTAGCCCACCGGCCGGTAGGTAGGCAGGCGCGGCAATAATCGGACAGGATCCGGCGTTAGAGCGGGGTGCGGCACCGGACGCAACCGCCGCGGTCGGGAGGGAGTGCTATCGGTGACGACCGTACAGTTGCTGCTGCCGTGGGGTGTCTACCGCGTCCTCTTCGCGATGGGCGGCGTGGAGGTCATCGACATCAGCCCGGCGGAGGAGGGGCTAGCCCTGGCGACGCTGCGGCTGTCCGACTCGATGCTCGCCTTCGTGCGCGCCCGGGAGGGGGTGCGTCCGGTGGTGGACGTCGCGCGCGAGCAGGGGCGCGATCTTGACGGGCGCGGTGCGGAACGGGAAGATGGGGGCCGCGACCGCGGCAGGGAGAACCAAGGAGGGATCATGTCAGCCACCTCGCTGATCGGGAAGTCCATCCCGAGAGTTGACTCGCCCCAGAAGGTGCGGGGCCAGACGCGCTACACCGCGGACCTCAACTTCCCCGGCATGCTCTACGCTCGACTGACCACGGCGATCTACGCTCACGCGAACATCGTCTCCATCGACACCGAGGCGGCGCGGCAGGTGCC
This sequence comes from Thermomicrobiaceae bacterium, assembly GCA_035702805.1. GTDB lineage: Bacteria > Chloroflexota > Chloroflexia > Thermomicrobiales > Thermomicrobiaceae > DASSZN01. The sequence continues at coordinate 9,942 of DASSZN010000085.1, forward strand.
CGGTGTGGTCGACGTGGTGACCGGACGCGACCTGATCCCCGACGGTCCGGAGCCGGCCGACCGCGCGCGCTCGATGCTCGCGCGCGACAAGGTCATCTACTACGGGCAGCCGGTAGCGGCGGTGCTGGCGACCAGCGAGGCGGCGGCCGAGGAAGGCGCGGCGAAGGTCCAGGTCGAGTACGAGCCGCTGGGCGTGGCGATCGACCCCGAGGAGGCCATGAAGCCGGACGCGCCGGTGATCCGGCCGAAGGCGGGCGGCGAGTGGGCCGAGGCCGGGATGCACGGAGTCGGCGGAGGTGGGGAACTCGACGTCAACCGCATGCCGGCCAACGTGACCAGCGCGGTGCGTTTCCGTCGCGGCGACGTCGAGAAGGGCTTCGCCGAGGCCGACGTGATCGTCGAGCGCACCTACCGCACCCCCTTCGTGCACCAGGGCTACATCGAGCCGCACGCCACGGTGGTGGCGCCCGACCCGGCCGGCAACCTGACCGTCTATACCTCGACCCAGGGTCAGTTCTACGTCCGCACCGTGACCTCCGACTCGCTGGGCCTGGCGCAGAACCAGGTGACGGTCGTGCCGATGGAGGTCGGCGGCGGCTTCGGCGGCAAGACGGTGCTGCTCGAGCCGCTGGTCGCGTCGATGGCGGTGCGGACGAACCGGCCGGTCAAGCTGGTGCTGACCCGCATGGAGGAGTTCCTGCTGGCGACGCCCGCTCCGGGCTCGGTCATCCAGATGAAGACCGGCGGCAAGAAGGACGGCACCATCACCGCCATCCAGGCGCGCGCGATCTTCGACTCCGGCTGCTACCAGGGGGCGGCCGTGAACGGGCCGCTGCTGTCGATCGGCGGCTACTACCGCTGCGCGAACCTGGAACTGGAGGGCTACGAGGTTCTCACCAACAAGCCGGGCGTCGGCGCCTACCGCGCGCCGGGCGCCCCGCAGGCGACCTACGCCATCGAGCAGCAGGTCGACGAGCTGGCGCGCAAGCTCGGCTGGGACCCGCTCGAGTTCCGACTGCACAACTGCTCGGTCGAGGGCGACCCGCAGCCGAACGAGGTGCCCTGGCCGCCGATGGGTCTTAAGACGGTGCTCCAGACGCTGGCGAACCACCCGCTCTGGAAGAACCGCACGCAGGGCGAGAACGACGGCTACGGCATCGCCATCGGCGGCTGGCCGGGTGGCCTCGAGCCGTGCGCGGCGAACCTGCGCCTCAACACCGACGGCAGCCTGTCCCTCTCGCTCGGCTCGATCGATATCACCGGGACGAACACGACCATGGCCATGATCGCGGCCGACGTCTTTGGCGTCGCGGTCGAGCGGGTCAAGGTGACCACCAACAACACCGACACCGCGCCCTACTCGGGCATGAGCGGCGGCAGCAAGGTGACGTACACGATGGGCGTGGCCGTGCGGGCGGCGGCCGAGAGCGCACGGCACCAGGTGCTGGCGATCGCGGCGGCGGAGCTCGAGGCGGCGCCCGAGGACCTGGAGATGGTCGACGGGCGGGTGCAGGTCAAGGGCGTACCTGACCGCTCGATCGCCGTGACCGAGGTGGCCCGGAAGAGCATGACGTTCGGCGGCAAGTACGAGCCGGTCTACGGCAACGGCAAGTCGGCGGTGACGGACCGCGCACCGGGCTTCAACGGCCAGCTGGCGCACGTGCGGGTCGACCCGGGCACCGGGCAGGTCGAGCTGGTCGAGCTGGTGGCGGTGCAGGACGTGGGCCGGGCGCTGAACCCGGCGCTGGTCATCGGCCAGATCGAGGGCGGCGCCACCCAGGGCATCGGCTGGGCGCTGCACGAGGGGCTGGTCTACGACGACAACGGCCAGCCGCTCAACCCGTCGCTGATGGACTACAGCCTGCCGACCGCGGGCCAGGTCCCGCCGCTGGACGTGCGGCTGGTCGAGCTGCCGTCCAAGGCCGGCGCGTTCGGCGTCAAGGGGGTCGGCGAGCCGCCGGTGATCCCGACGGCGGCGGCGGTCGCCAACGCGATCGCGGACGCCACCGGTGCCCGGGTGACGGAGCTGCCGATGACGCCGCCGCGCGTCGCGGCCGCGATCGCGGGCGAGGAGTAGCACCGGGAACCGGGTCATGGTTCAGTCGCGACGACGGGCGAGTGGCGCTGCCGCTCGCCCGTTCCCTCGCCGGGCCGGCGCGAATCAGGGCACTCCCGGACGCCGTGGTCGCGGCGGAATCGACGGCGAGGATGCGTCGCATGGACTCCCGCGATACCACCCCGCTGTTCCACAAGGTCGACTCCCTGCAGATCCCGGTGCCAGATCTCGAGGCGGGGCTCGCGTTCTATCGCGACCGCCTTGGTCACGAGGTGATCTGGCGGACCGCGACGGCTGCGGGACTGCGACTGCCCGGCGCAGAAGCGGAGATCGTCATCCAGACGGAACGGCCGGAGCTGGAGGCTAACCTGACGGTCGCCTCCGTCGACGGCGCGGTCGTGACGATCCGCCGGGCCGGAGGGCAGGTGATCGTGCCGCCCTTCGACATAGCGATCGGCCGATGCGCCGTGGTAGAGGACCCATGGGGGAACCGGCTGGTAGTGCTCGACAACAGTAAAGGCCGGCTACAGACGGACGCCGAGGGGCGCGTGCTGGTCGATATCGACGGCAGGCCGAGGATGACGCGGGCCTGAGCCGGCTCAGCAGGCGACGCCGAACTGGCTCAGGCTATTCTCTGGTCGAGGTGCGGTCAGCGGTTGAGGACCTTGCGCACCAGGAAGTCGTCGACGCGGTCGGCGTCGTCGACGATGGTGGCGACGCGCTTCCAGCCGTGCCCCTCGCCGGGGTAGGTGTGGTACTCGACGTCCTTGCCGGCGGCCCGCAGCGCGTCGACCATGCCCTGCATCTGGCTCGGGTGGCAGACGATGTCCTCCTCACCCTGCAGGATCAGGATCGGCTCGCGCACGTTCGCGACGTGGTGGATCGGGCTCCGGTCGCGGTAGAGGTCGCTGTTGGCCCCGGGCGCGCCCATCAGTCGCGCGATGTAGTGGCGCTCGAAGATCCACGTCTTGTCGGTGAAGGTCGCCAGGTCGGCCACGCCGAAGCGGCAGACCCCGGCGCGGAAGACCTCGGGCGCCTTCGTCATGCAGATGAGGGTTCCGTAGCCACCGGCGCTACCGCCCATCGCGACCACCTTGCGCGGGTCGACCAGACCCTGAGCGAGCACCATGCGCGCGCCGGAGACGTTGTCCTGCAGATCGCCGCCGCCCCAGTCGCCGTAGAGCTTATCCATGAAGGCGCGGCCGTAGCCTTTGCTGCCGCGGTAGTTGGGCGCCAGCACGACGTAGCCGCGCCCGACGAGGTACTGGACGTGGCCGTTCCAGTTCGGCAGCGTCTGGCCGACCGGGCCGCCGTGGATGTGCACCACCAGCGGGTGCCGGCCGGGACGGGTCTCGCCCGGGGTGAAGAGGAGGCCATGGACCTCCAGACCGTCGCTGCTCGTCCAGGCGACGTGCTCGGGCATGACGAGGTCGCCGCCGAGGATGCCGCCGGTGGCGCTCTGGGTGAGCTGTCGGCGGGCGCCGCTGGTCGCGTCGATGAGGTAGAGGTCCGCCGGCCGGACCGGCGACGAGAAGGTGCAGACGAGCCGCTCGCCGTCGATCCAGTGGAGGTCGCCGTGCACGCCCGGCTCGCGGGTCACCTGCCGCGTCTTCCCGTCCTCCCAGCACCACACCTGGCAGTCGCCGTCGTCGTTGCGGACGTAGGCGAGGCGACGGCCGTCGGGCGACCAGGCCGGCGTCGCGTGCTGGGCGTTCTCGTGGACGAGGCGCTCGGCGTTGGCGCCGTCGGCGTCGCAGCGCCAGAGGTTGCCGAAGTCGCCGTCGCGGTCGGAGACGAAGGCGATGGCGCGACCGTCGGGCGACCAGACGGCGTCGGCGTTGGTAACGCCGGTCCCGCCGGCCACCACGCGGCGCTCGCCGCTCTCCAGGTCGGCCACCACCAGTTCGCGCTGGTCCCAGGGCATGTCGTAGTGGGGCCACTGGCCGTAGAGCAGGCGGCGGCCGTCGGGCGACCAGCGCGGCTGGAGGACGTACTCGTCCCCGTCGCTGACGACGCGGGAGGCGCGCCCGTCGAGGTCGGCGACGACGACGTCGACCTGCTCGCCCCGCTCGGCGACGAAGGCGACGCGCCGGCCGTCCGGCGACACGGCCGGGGAGTGGTGGTTGCCCGGGGCCTCGTCAACGGTGCGTGACGGGCCACCGGTGGCCGGCACCGTCCAGATCTTGCCGTCCTTGCTCGAGGCGAAGACGAGCCGGCTGCCGTCGGGCGTCCAGGCGATCGAGGCCGCATGGCGCTGGCTGGGGTCCGGCCCCTGCAGGGTCGCCTGGTCGGTAAGCTGGAGGGGCAGACCGCCGCCCGCGTCGACCACGTAGAGGTCGATGCGCCCGTCGTAGGCGCGGCTGTAGGCGATGCGCCTGCCGTCGGGTGACGGGCAGGGGGTGGTGACGGTCGGGACGGTGGCGAAGGCCTGCGGGCTGAGCGCGGCCGGCCATCTCCCGGGCTCCCGGCTCCAGTGATCGCTCGAGGGGGGCATGCTGGCCTCCTTGCATCGCGTATCCATGTGCCGCGACCGGCTGCGCAAACGGCCCGTCCGGAACGCGCGCGTCCCGGACGGGCGCGGTAACGCGTCCTATCCGACGACCGGGACGCCCGACTCGACGAGCTGCCGGTTGAAGCCGGCGACCTCGGTGTCGAAGACGTGCTGGAGCCGACCGAGGCCCTCGGTCGCCTGGCCGCTCAGCATCTCGAACACGTCGTAGCACTGCTGGGGCGGCCGCGAGTGGCCCCAGGCGACCGTCGACTGCAGCGAGGCGAGCTTGCTGTTGACCTTCGGCGGGTAGTTGAAGGAGTCAGCGCGGCCGCGGCTGCGCGACTCCACCAGCTCATTCTCGGCCTCGAGCAGGCGATCGGTGACGCGCTTGGCCTCCTCCGCGAGGTCCTCCTTGCCGGCCGCGCGCAGGCGGCCCTGCCACTCGGCGAGCTGCGCGCGCGAGCGGCGGCTGCGCTTGACCGCGTCGTGCACCTCGGAGAGCCGGTCGCGGATGGCGAGCAGCAGGTCGAACTGCGCCTGGAGGTCGGCCTGGCCGGCGCCGGAGCGCGGGTCCTCGACCACCTCGAAGCGCTCGGTCGCGCGCTGTCCGTCGACGTCGAGCCGCACCTGGTAGCTGCCCGGCACGACCTCGGGGCCGATGGTGCTGCCGCCCCAGTAGGCGGAGAGGGAGGTGTTCTCAAGCTTGGTCGCGTCGGGGTAGCGCAGATCCCAGACGAAGCGGTGGACGCCCGGGCGCTTCTTGAGCTGCTTGCCCGGCCCCTCGACGTCGACGCTCGAAAAGCGGCGGATCTCCTGGCCGTCGGCGGTCAGGAAGGTCAGCGAGACCTGCTCCGGCTCGGGACCGGACACCGCGTAGGTCACGACGGCGCCGCTCGGCGGGTTCTCGCCGGCGTTGAGCAGCTTGACCTTGCGCTGGCCGTCCTCGCTCACGACCAGCCCCATCGCCTGGCTGCCGCCCGTCTGGACGTAGGTCTTGTAGCCCACCGCCTCCGGCGTCGGGAAGAGACGGACGTGGCGCATGCGGTAGGTCGGCGCCATTGGGTAGAGGCGGGCGCGGCCGTTCGACGCCGCGGCCGCCGCGCGTACCGGCGACAGGTCGTCGATGGTCCAGAAGGCGCGGCCGTGCGTGGCGAGGACGAGCGCGTCGCCGTGGACGATCAGGTCGTGGATCGGGACGACCGGCAGGTTACCGGTGAACGGCTGCCAGTGACCGCCCTCGTCGTACGAGACGTAGACGCCGGACTCGGTGCCGGCGTAGAGCAGGCCCCGCTGCGTGGGGTCCTCGCGGACGGTACGGGTGAAGTCGCCGGGCCGGAAGCCGTTGGTGATCAGTTCCCAGGTCTGACCGTAGTCGTGGGTCTTGAGCAGGTAGGGGCGGGTGTCGTCAAGCTTGTAGCGGGTCATGGCGACGTAGGCCGTGGCCGGGTCGAAGGAGGAGGGCTCGAGGATCGAGGTGAGCGCCCACATCGGCACCAGCGTCTGCGGCGGGGTGACGTTCTGCCAGGTGCTGCCGTTGTCGCGCGACACGTGGAGGAACCCGTCGTCCGAGCCGGCCCAGAGGACGCCCGCCTGGACGGGGGACTCGGCGAAGGCGAAGACGGTGGCGTAGGTCTCGGTGCTGACGTTGTCCTTGGTGATCGGCCCGCCCGACGGCCGCAGCGTCTCGGGGTCGCCGATGGTGAGGTCGTCGCTGATGACCTCCCAGTGCATGCCGCCGTCGGTCGAGCGGTGGACGTGCTGCGAGGTGGTGAAGAGCACGTTCGGGTCGTGCTTGGAGAGCGCGATGGGGAAGGTCCACTGGACGCGGTACTTGAGCGACTCGGCGCCGTAGCCGATCGGGTCCTCCGGCCAGACGGTGATGTCGATCTCCTGGCCGCTGGCGTGGTCGTAGCGGGTCATGCGCGAGGCGTAGCTGCCGGCGTAGGTGACGTTCGGGTTGCCCGGGTCGACGGCGATGTAGCCCGACTCGCCGCCCCCGATGGGGTAGGTGTCGTCCTCGGTGATGGCGCCGCGGTCGGAGTAGCTGGGCACGCTGATGGTGGTGTTGTCCTGCTGGGCGCCGTAGATCCGGTAGGGGAACTCGTGGTCGGTGGTCACGTGGTAGAACTGCGCGGTCGGCTGGTTATAGATGCTGGACCAGGTAATGCCGCCGTCGAGCGAGACGTTGGCGCCGCCATCGTTCCCCTCGATCATGCGCCTGGGGTTGTTCGGGTCGATCCACAGGTCGTGGTTGTCGCCGTGCGGGGTGGGAATCTGGCTGAAGGACTTCCCGCCGTCGTGCGACTTCCACATGCGCAGGTTGAGGACGTACATCACGTCCGGGTCCTGGGGGTCGGCGAAGATGTGCATGTAGTACCAGGGACGCTGGCGCAGGTCGGGGTTGTCGCTGACGAGTTGCCAGGTGTCGCCGCCGTCGTCGGAGCGGAAGAGGCCGCCGTCCTTGGCCTCGACGATGGCCCAGACGCGGTCGGGCCGGGCCGGCGAGACGGTGACGCCGATGCGTCCCTTGAGGCCAGTCGGCAGCCCGGGGTTGTTGGTCAACTCCACCCAGGAGTCGCCGCCGTCGGTGCTCTTGAAGATGCCGCTCCCCTCGCCGCCGCTCTCGAGCGTCCAGGGGTAGCGCCGGACCTGCCACAGGCCGGCGTAGAGCACGCGCGGGTTGTGCGGGTCCATGGTCAGGTCGGACGCCCCGGTGTCCTCGTTCCGGTAGAGGACTTTGTCCCAGGTTCGGCCGCCGTCGCGACTGCGGTAGATCCCGCGGTCGGGGTGCGGGCCGAAGGCGTGCCCGAGGGCGGCGACGTAGACGACGTCCGGGTCTTCCGGGTGGATGCGGACGCGCGCGATGTGCCGCGTACCGGTCAGGCCGACGTTCTTCCAGGTGGCGCCGCCGTCGGTCGACTTGTAGACGCCGTCGCCGTGGGAGACGTTGCCGCGGATGCAGGCCTCGCCGGAGCCGACATAGAGGACGTTACGGTCGGACGGAGCCACGGCAACGGCGCCGATGGCGGCGCTGGTGAAGAATCCGTCCGAGACGTTCTGCCAGGAGGCGCCGGCGTCCTGGCTCTTCCAGACGCCGCCGGCGCAGGCGCCGAAGTAGAAGGTGAGCGGGTCCACCGGGTCACCGGCGACGGCGACGGAGCGCCCCCCGCGGAACGGCCCGACGAGGCGCCAGCGGACCGAGCCCAGCAGATCCTTCGCGTCAGCCATGGTACAGGTCCCTCCCGAGCAACACCGCGAGGCCGGTCGCGCGCAGCGGTGCGGACCCGGACCTCGAGCCAGCGAATCGATGCCGTCACGCCGCGGAGTGCGACCAGGCGATCGTAAGCCGGTCGCCGGGGCTGTCAACCCCACGGCGCCGGGCCGGGCACCCCGAGGATCAGCCGTTGACGGACGGTGAGCGCCAGGGCGTGACGTCGAAGTCGTCGGCGAGCGGAAGGAAGAGGCTGCGCCGCTCTGGCTCGAGCTCCGTGGTGACGTGTCCCTGGCCGGTGGTGTCGTCGGCCAGCATGATGTCGCCGGGGCCGAAGCGGCGCGCCGTGCCGTCGCCGCAGCGGATCTCGGCGGCGCCGGAGAGCGTGACGACGAACTGGCGCCGCGGTGCGTGGTGGAAGTCGCCCGACCAGCCGGCCTGGGTGACGCGGAAGATGGTGCCGGCGCCGGGCACGAGTGCCGAGACCCAGCCGACGCGGCCCTCGTCGAGGGGCACGTCGAGGTCCTCGAAGTGAGACCGGCCGTCGTCGCCGGTGTAGATGCGGGTGATCCTCACAGCGCGCTCCCCTCGGTTACGTTCTCCGGCCCCAGGTCGCTGTCGACGTTGATCGCGGCACTTCCGTGCCGCGCACTATCGGGCCAGCGCCCACGATTCCGCAACAGCGTCCGCCGGGATTCCGTCGCGTCCGTCACGGCGTCGTCGCCAGCATGGAAGCGACACGGCCGCGAGCCGGCTCGGCGTCGCGACTCGTCGAGGACGCGCGGAGCGACCGCGGCATGGAGGGACGCGATGGCTGCCAGGCTCGTTTGGCTGGCGTTAGCCACGGGGGTTGCGATCCTGTGCGTCCCGCGGCCGGGCGTGGGGCGGATCTTCGCCGGGGTGTTCTTCTGGCTGACGGCGCCCGGCGTCAACGCGCGACTGGCGTTCCCCAACCCGCAGGCGCTCGTGGACCTCGTGAACGGCGTCCACTTCGGTTTCTATCGCGACTGGTTCGCACCGGTCGTGGCGTGGAGACCACGCCCCATCGCGCTGGCCGCCGCGGGGTTCGCGCCGGTGGTCGGTGGGGTGATCCTCGGTCGCGGGCGGGCGGTCACGGCGGGACTGGTGGGCGCGACCATCTTCCTGCTCGGAGTCA
>DASSZN010000267.1:0-5674 GCA_035702805.1 Thermomicrobiaceae bacterium
CCGCCCGGGTAGGGGCGCTCCGCGCCGGCCAGCGCCATGGTCGGGAAGACGTGCCGGTAGAGGTGGTAGTTGATGTAGAAGTCGCGCGGGAAGCCGGTGCCGGTGTACTCGCGCTCCTCCCAGGTGCCGCCGATCTGCCGCTCCCGCAGGTAGTCCAGCCCCCGTCGCGCGGCAGCGTGGTCGCCGAGCCCGGCGGCCTGGAGGGCGAGGACCGCCCACGCGGTCTGTGACGGCGTGCTCGGGCCGACGCCGGCGAACGACGCGTCGACGTAGGAGTGGCAGGTCTCGCCCCATCCGCCGTCGGCGTTCTGGCGCCCGAGCAGCCAGCGGGTCGCCTGTTTGGTGTACCCCGGCAGTTGGCGCGTGCCGTAGAGCGTGGCGAGCGCCGTCAGGACGCACCACGTCCCGTAGATGTGGTTGACGCCCCAGCGCCCCCACCACGAGCCGTCGGCGCGGTGCGTACGCCGCAGGTAGGCGAGCCCGGCAGCTACGACCGGGTCGTCCGGCGTGCGGCCGACGCGGGCGAGCATCTCGATCGCGTGCGCGGTGACATCCTCGGACGGGGGGTCGAGCAGCGCGCCGAAGTCGGCAAAGGGTAGCCGGTAGACCATCTGGCGGGTGTTGTCCTTGTCGAAGGCGGCCCAGGCACCGTTGCTGGAGCGCATGGCGACGACCCAGCGGACGGCCCGCTCGATCGCCTGCCGGACCTCCGGGCCCTGACCCGCCTCGAGGAGCGACACCACGATCACCGCCGTGTCGTCGATGTCCGGGTAGATGTCGTTGGCGAACTCGAAGGCCCAGCCGCCGCACTCCCCGATCGGCACGCGCACCTGCCAGTCGCCGCCGCCGGAGATCTGCTCGGCGAGCAGCCAGTCGACCCCGCGCCGCAGGCTGTCGTGCTCGACGGGCAGGCCGGCGCGGCGCAGCGCGAGGAGCGCCCAGGCGGTGTCCCAGACCGGCGACATGCAGGCCTGCAGGCGCCAGCCGCCCTCGTCCTCGAGGGCGAAGCCGTCCAGCCCCTGCAGCCCGCGGCGCATGACCGGATGGTCGAGGCCCATCCCCTCGAGGTTGAGCGCGATCAGCGAGTAGACCCAGGGGGGCTGGATGCCGCCCCAGCTGCCGTCGGCCTCCTGGTGCTCGACGACCCAGTCGACGATCTTGCGCCGTGCGTGGCCGCGTCGAGGCTGGACGGGCAGCGCGTCGTAGAGCTTGAGCAGCTTGTCGAGCCACCAGAACGGGCCGGAGCCGGGCACGCGGGTCAGCAGGGGCTCGGTCCCGGGCACGACGAGCTCCGGAAGGTCGACGCCGAGCGGGCGCACCGGGCGGCGGGAGATGACGATCAGCAGCGGCGCGATCGTGCCACGCGCCCAGCAGGCGAAGTCGTAGAGGTTGAGGGGCATCCAGGGCGGGAAGTAGACCAGCTCGGGCGGCATGCTCGGCACGCCCTGCCACGGGTACTCGCCGAAGAGCGCGAGCCAGATCTTGGTGAAGACGCGGGCGTGCGCCACGCCGCCGAGATCGTGGATGACGCGCAGGGCGCGGGTCATCGGCTCGGTCGCCGGGTCGACCCCGAGCACCTTGAGGGCGACGTACGCCTCGATCGTCGTGCTCAGGTCGGCCGGCGCGCCCCAGTAGAGGCTCCACGAGCCGTCGTCGCGCTGCTGGGTGAGGATGTGGTGGATGGCGCCCTGCCGGATCGGATCGAGGCTCACTCCGAGGAAGCGGAGCAGCAGCACGTGCTCCGCCGTCATGGTCACGTTGGTCTCGAGCTCGCCGCACCACCAGCCGGCGGCGTCCTGGCGCTCGACCAGCCAGTCGGCCGCGCGCCGCAGCGCCTCATCCAACGCGGCTCACCTCCCGTGGCAACACGCTCCCGGCCAGCTCGCGCGCGGCTGCCCGGCCGCTGCGTACCGCGGACTCCATCGTGGCCGGCCAGCCGGTGTCGGTCCAGGCACCGGCAATGACCACTCCCGGCACGGCGGTTCGTGGTCCGGGCCGGGCCAGTCCGGGCGCCGGCACGAAGGTCGCCTCGCGATCGCGGGTGGCGACGCCGTGGCGGAGCGTCGCCCCCGCCAGCTCGGGCAGCACGGCGGTGACCTCTCGGTGACAGAGCTCGATCAAGTCCGGCTCAGGCTGGAGCACGTGCTGGTCGGCGGCGCTGAGGCTGCAGCACAGGTAGCCGGGCGCCTTCTCGAACACCCACTGCACCGGCGAGTCGAGCAGCGCGGCGAAGCCGAACCCGAGGCCGGGGGCGTCGTACCAGAGGTGTACGTCGACGATCGGGGCGGTCTTGAACTGGTCGAGCCCCGCCAGCCCAAACGCCGAGGGGTCGCCCACGATGCGCGCGACGGCGGCCGGCGGCACGGCCAGCACCACGCCGTCGCACTCGACGCGCCCCCCATCCGAGAGGAGGACGGCGCGGACGCGCCCGGGGTCCGTGCCGGACGGCGCGACGTCCAGACCCGTGACCGGCATGCGCAGGTGGACGGCGTCCAGCCCTGCCGCGGCCGCCTCGGCGATGCGCGCCAGCGGGACGCGCGCGAAGCCGATCCGGGCGGCGCCGGGATCCGCCAGGAAGGCGGTCGTCACCACGAAGAGGCCCATCGCGGCATCCACCTCGTCGAGCGGGGCGTTGAGGGAAGGCACCAGGAACGGGTCCCAGAAGGCGGTGCGGATCGCGCCGCCCTGTCCGTGACGCTCCAGCCAGGTGCCAAACGTCTCGCCCGGAATCGCCGGCCGACGCGCGGCCACCACCGCCTGCCCCAGCCGAAGGCGGTCGAGCGGCGACAGGTGCCGGTAGCCGAGCAGGGCGCGCGCCAGGTGGAGCGGGCTGGGCAGCGCGTCCGCCCTCAGCCGGGCCGGCGGTCGACCGCGCTGCAGGAGCAGCGCCTCGAAGCGGTCCTGCAACCAGAGCAGGTCGCCGGTCGTGGTGCCGTCCGCCCGCGTGGCCCGTCCCACACCGCTGACGAAGTCGATGAACTCGGTGCAGCAGCCGAGGTAGACGTGCTGGCCGTTATCCACCTCGACGCCATCGACGGTGAAGGACGTGGCCTTGCCGCCGAGCAGGCGGGTCCGCTCGAACAGCTCGACGGTAAAGCCGCGCCGCTTGAGCTCGACCGCGGCGGCGAGGCCGGCCAGTCCGGCGCCGACGACGGCTAGACGGCCCGCAGCCATGACCGCGTCATCACCGCGAGCTTGGTGCCGCCGCTGAGCGAGAGGCGCCGCTCGAGCGGCAGGCCGGGCTGGAGCGCGAGCTGCTCGAGGATTGCCTGGTAGAGGCCGGCCATGGTCAGCACACAGGCCGAGGCCCGGTGCGGGATCAGCTGCGTCACTCGCAGGCCGGAGCGAAAGAGCTCGCGGCCACGCTCGATCTCGAACGCCATCAGCGCTTCCCAGGCCGGGTCGGATCGTCCGGACGCCAGCGTTGACTCCTCCACGCCGAACCGCCTCAGGTCCTCCTGGGGCAGGTAGACGCGGCCGCGCGCGAAATCCTCCGCCACGTCGCGCAGCGCGTTGGCGAGCTGCATGGCGATACCCAGGTCGACCGCGTACTCGAGCGCGACCGGCTCGCGGTAGCCGAAGATGCGGACGCACATGCGGCCGACGGTCGAGGCGACGCCCCGGCAGTACTGCTGGAAATCGCTCCAGGTCTCGTAGCGGGTGACGCTGAGATCCATGGCCACGCCGGCGAGCAGCGCCTCCAGTTCCTCACGCGGGATGGCGTAGCGCTCGACCGCTGCGGCGAGAACGCGCATCACCGGATCGTCGGGCTCTCCGGCCAGGCAGCGTTCCAGGCGCAGGCGATGGGGACGGAGCGGATCGTCGGCGAGGTGGCCGCCGTCGAGGTCGACGGCATCGTCGATCTGGCGGGCAAAGCCGTAGAGCGCGTAGACCGCGATCCGCCGGGCGCGCGGCAGGGCCACGAATCCCCAGTAGAAGTTCTTGGCCTCGCGGCGGGTCAGATCCCGGCAGTACCGCTCACAGCTGGCCAGATCCAGCGCGGCGCGCGGCGCTGCGGCCTGCGGGATGCCCGTCAACGGTGCTGATGGGGCCCGGCTGACCTCAGTGAAGCCTCGCTGGATCCGCAGTGGATTGCGAATGAGCATTCCGCTGGTCCCTTCCGCTCGCGAGCACGGCGGCGGCCGCGATGCGCGCCTTGGTCCGAGAGGAGACGTGGGGTCGGGTTCGGTCCGTGCGGTAATCGATGTGCCGGATCGCGTCGACGACGGCCATGCCGCCGAGTCGGTAGAGCGCGAGCTGGATACCGAGTCTCCCAGGCACCATCGTCTCGAGCTCGATTCCCGACGAGAGCAGCGCCTCGGCACGGTCACACAGGCCGCGCACCGCAGCCTGCGGGCCGAGCATGCGTAGCTCCTCCTGGAGGAGGTAGCTGCGGCCCCGCCGACCGTCGCGTGCCACATCCTGCGCGAAGTTTGCGAGTTGCAGGCCGATGCAGACGTCGTCCGACAGCGCGGTCGCCCGCGGGTCATCCACGCCGAAGACCCGCAGCACCATCCGGCCGACCGGGGCGGCGGAGTGCTGGCAGTAGGCCTCGAGCTCCGCCCAATTCTCGTAAGCGCTGTTCGTCTGGTCCTGCTCGTTCGCCGCGATCAGGTCGAGGAACGGCTGCGCCGGGATCGCGAACTCCCGCACCGTTGGCCGCAGCGCCAGCAGCACCGGGTGGATCGGCGTGGCCGGGTCGCCGAACGCCCGCTCGACCTGGGCGCGCCACAGTGCCAGCCGCGCGGGGCCGTCTCCGCCACTCTCGTCGCCGTAGTCATCGGTCGTGCGGCAGTAGGCGTAGATGCGCGCCAGGTGCAGCCGGGTCGAGGAAGGCAGGATGGCGGAGGCGACGGTGAAGTTCTCGTAGTGCCGGCGCGCGAGCGCGCGGCAGTATGCGTCCGCCGACTGCAGCTCCGTCAGTTCACTCACAGGCCCAGCACCTGGACGCTGATCCGGCGCTCCCGGGGAGACGCGCGCTCGACGACGACGATGCTCCGGCCGGCCGCGAGCCGGAGTTGTCCGGCCACGACCGGCGCGGTGAAGCTGGTTGCCTGGGCGCCCGCCGGGTTTAGCGCCGCCGTGGTGAGCGTGACCGGCGCGGCGTGGCCGTCGACACCAGTGGCCGGGAACCGCGAGCCGGATGTGCCGGCACGGTGACCGTCGGCTCCGGCGGTCAGGTGGACCGGGGCGAGGCCGCCCGCATCGCCGAGCAGGATCGCGGCGTCGGCGTCATCCACGAAGCAGTGAGCGACGCCGCTCTGGATGCCCGACCGGGCAACCACCGCGGCGACCTGCTCGGTGACGTCGCGGAACGGGCTGTCACCGTCGCGTCCCAGAACCAGCTCAGCGGAGAAGACCGCCGGGACGGCGCCGTCTCGCGGGACCAGCCGCGACGTGGCGCGCAGCGCGGCCGGAGTCGGCTCGCCCAGGCAGAACATCACCGTGCGCAGCGTCGCGATGAGCTCGCCGGCAAGCTCACTGGCAACCTCCTCCCCCTGCGCGGCCGCGCGGAGGAAGGTCCCGGCGACGCCCACCATGTCGGCGCCGAGCGCGATCGCCTTGGCGACGTCCATCCCGTCGCGGATGCCGCCGCTGGCGAAGATCCGCGCGTCGGGCGCGGCCCGTCGCGCCAGCCGGACCGCGTCCGCAGTGGGCAGCCCCCAGTCGGCAA
>DASSZN010000369.1:0-2395 GCA_035702805.1 Thermomicrobiaceae bacterium
GCACCGGGAAATCGTGGTCGGCCAAGTAGTCGACCGCACGCTGGGCCTGCGTGTAGTCGTCAAACACCCCGAGGGACATCGGGTACTCGAGGCTGAGGCCGGCGTTGGGGATGTTGCGGGGAAGCGTCATGGCTCCAGCGTCCCATCTTCGGCGGCAGCGCGCCCGCCCGCGGTTACTTGCTCGGCTGGGGGAGGTGGCAGGACAGCTTCGGGTTCACGCCGAGATAGTTGAGCGGACCTGCGAGGATCGTCACCGCGATGGTGCTCGCCTTGGCACAGGTCTGGCTCGAACCCTTGAAGTAGTGGCGCTGTGCGGCGGCGACCACGCCGATGATCAACCAGACCACCAGCAGCGCCGAGACCAGGCTGACTCCGCTTCGTCTCACCATGTCACGCTCCTACCCAGAATCGGCGAGATCCACCCGTTCGCGGTGGCGAAACATGCGGCGCTGCGGCGCGTGCGCCGCGACCCCGGCTCCGACCGCCGGCGGCGCGGGCGCCTCAAGGGCCGGCTCGGTCAGCGCCAATCTCGTCGGGAACGCCACGCCCGGCACGAGGTTCGGCGTGATCGACACGGTGAACTCGGCGTCGCCCTCCTCCGATCGCTGCTGGGTCAGCGCCGCGAGCAGCGCCGGCGTAACGGCGACGGTGAGCAACCACCCGTCAGCCGACTCGGCGAGGTGGAAGTCGATAGTCGATGCTCGATTGGCGGGCGGGGTCGGCGACATTGCCGGCTCAGTACCAATGACGACGGCCCCCGACCTGACGTCCGGCGGTGCCGGCAATGGCCAGGACCGCGCCGATGACCAGCACGATCAGGCCGAGCGTCCAGAGGATCGCAACCTTCGCGATGAACCCGATGAGCAGCATGACGACACCGAGGACGATCACATCAACCTCCACGAGCGGTGGCTGCCGGCTAGGCAGGCAGTCACGTGCTACCCAGGCGTGAGCTGGGCCAAACACGCGCAGCCGCCCCGACTCGCCCCGCCGGCCACCGGGGCATCCGGTGCCGGCCGTCGAACGCGGCTCGCCACCGTGCTCGAGGACGGCGGATGAGGGCTGCGTCATCCAGATGAGAAGTCCGTCATTTAGCGGGCTGCCTGGCGCCCGTACCCGCCAAGGTTGCCGCGAGTGAGACAAGGACTTGTTCGGAGGGGGAGGCATCACGATGCGCGCATGGCAGCCGAGGTCCCTTAGTTCCGCCCCGCTCGCGCGGCCGCGGAGCCGTCGCCGCGCCCGGCTCATGGCGCGGCGGCGGACCTCCGCGGTCCTCAGCGTGCTCGCGATGACGGTGGGAATGCTCGTCGCGGTGCGCATGCCGTCCGCCCAGGCCGCGCCGACGTCGGGTCTGTCGGTCACCGTGCTCAGCGCTCGCACCGAGCCGCGGGCATTCGGCGGGCAGGGGGTGACCAAGGGTGCCGCCATCACGGCCTTCAAGTACATGATCAATATCGATGCCACCGGCACGACCGACCAGCGGTCGCCGGTCCCCGGCTCGGGCTGCGCGGCGACGGATCCCGGTTACCCGACCTCCTGCCGGTGGCCGTCCCTCGCGGAGCCCTCGGGGTGGGCCCCGATTTACACCCAAGGCGACCAGAGCGACTTTCCGCTCACCAACATTCCCGACGGCCGCTACCTGATTTCGGTCATCGCCGACGGGTACAAGATCGACGGAGCGCACTTCTGCGTCGACACCGCCGCGCCCGCGGAACCCGGCTGCGTCACGCCACTGGCCGGGCCCCTCACCATCGAACTGCAGCCCAACCCGTTGCCGGACGGCACCCTGCGGGCGCTGGTCTTCGAAGACAACGCGCCGACCAACATGGGCTGGGACACCGGCGAGGCGCTCAAGGCCGGCTTCGTCGGCCATATTGTCGACACCCTCGGTGAGGTCCAGACCGACGTCTACGGCAACCCGCTCTGCACCCGGTACCAGGGCGAGGATCCCCACACCTTCGCGATCCCGCTCGCCAGCCTCGACGCGACCATGGCTCCGATCCCGATCCCCGGATCGGGCGGGCAATGCGTCAGCGACGCCAACGGCATGCTGGCCATCCCGCACTTGGGCTCCAACCGCTATGCCGTGTCGGTCACGCCCCCCAACGGGCAGACCTGGATTCAGACGACCACGCTGGAGGGCAACCACGACTACGACGCGTGGGTCATGGAGGGCGACACCGGCTACAGCACCATCTTCGCCAAGGGCGGCGAGCCGACCCCCGACCCGATCTTCGGCTTCGTCAAGCCCACCAACACCCTGAGCGCGGGAACCGGGCACCTCCAGGGCGTCGTCGTCGGCGTCAAGACCTACACCCCGCCCAAGGGTGGCGCCTTCGACTTCTGGGGCGGCAACACCGGGACCAAGGTCGGCCGGCCGATCGACCGGCCCTGG
>DASSZN010000001.1:0-26717 GCA_035702805.1 Thermomicrobiaceae bacterium
CGCGCGTGCCCACGGTCGCTCGACCTTCCCCGGCGGCCGGCTACGGCTCACCGACTTCGCGCGCGACGTCGAGGTCCTGATCGAGCGGATCGACCTGGCACCGGCCCACCTCGTTGGCAGCAGCCTCGGCGCGCTCACGGCCCTGCTCGTCGCCGAGCGTCGGTCGGACCTGGTGCGGTCGCTGACACTCGAAGATCCGCCGCACCTGGACGAGCCGACATGCCATGCCTACATGGATCGGCTCGTCCAGGAGGTCATACCGGCCAATGAGGCGGCGTGGGCAGCGCCCCACCTCGCACTCGGTCCATGCCACATGCGCGAGGTCCTGCTGGCCAACTTCGCGGCGGATCGCCGTGAGCAGCCGGAGGACCAACGCCGCGCAGTCACCGATGCGAATATCATCGATCGTCCGGTGCTGATCGTCGCCGGCGACCGCGATCCCGTCTTTCCGCTCGTGCGAGCCCTCGAACTGCGCGATCGCATCGCCGAAGCAGAACTGCTGGTATTGCCACGCGGAGGGCATCTGCCGCACCGGGTCTACCCTGATCTCTTCAACCGCGTGCTGCTCGACTTCCTGGCGCGACGATCCTGAGCGTCGCGTCCGCTTCGCGCGCCAGATCAGCCTTGCTCAGCGTCACCGGGTAACTGCTCGTCAACCACCGGCACCGGACCGGCCGTGCACACGAACGCGCGATACCACTGTCGGTTGTCGGGGCGATAGTCTGCCCTCGGCTCGAAGCGCGCGTCCTGTGGCCGCACGTCGATCACGTCGGTGAGCGCCAACCGGCGCCAGCCCAGCGCCTGCTCGCTCCAGCTCCAGCCCGACAACTGCCAGAAGTCGACGAACCCGCGGCTATTACTGCCGATATAGACCGCGTGCGGCTCAACCAGCCGCGACTGGCCGGTCGGGTCGTTCGCCCTGAAGAGCTCTATGACGCGGTGGCTGCCGATCATGCTGCAGATCAGGTCGGCGATCTCCATCGGATGCCTCCATCTCACGGGACGTCTTCGACGGAGACGCAGGATCGCTGCCGGTGTCACGAGTGGCGACAACAAGAACCCGCGGCCGTGCGAACAGCCGCGGGCTCCGTCCGACTGAGCGGTGGTGTTTCCGGGCGCTACAGGTCCTTGCTCAGGGTCGCCAGGAACTCGGCGTTGTTCGCCGTCTTGGCGAGGCGCCCGAGCACGAGCTCGGTGCCCTCGGTCCCACCAAGCATCGACACCATGCGCCGCATCGTCCAGACGCCGCGCAGCATCGCGTCGTCCAGCAGCAGTTCCTCGCGCCGGGTGCCGGACCGCTGGATGTCGATCGACGGGTAGATCCGGCGCTCGGCAAGCTTGCGGTCCAGGTGTAGCTCCATGTTGCCGGTGCCCTTGAACTCCTCGTAGATCACGTCGTCCATGCGGGAGCCGGTGTCGATCAAACACGTCGCCACGATCGTCAGGCTGCCGCCACCCTCGATGTTGCGGGCCGCGCCGAAGAAGCGCTTCGGCGGGTAGAGGGCAACCGGATCGATACCACCGGAGAGCGTCCGGCCGCTTGGCGGGACGGCCAGGTTATACGCGCGTGCCAATCGCGTGATCGAGTCGAGCAGGATCACCACGTCGCGGCCCGACTCCACCAGGCGCTTGGCTCGCTCGAGCGCCATCTCCGCGACCTTGGTGTGGTCCTCGACCGGCTCGTCGAACGTCGAACTGATCACCTCGCCGTCGACGGAGCGCTTCATGTCGGTGACCTCTTCCGGTCGCTCGCCAATCAGGCACACCATCAGGTGGATGTTCTCGTAGTTGGTGGTGACGCCGTTAGCGATCGCCTTGAGGAGGATGGTCTTGCCCGCCTTGGGGGGCGACACGATCAGCCCGCGCTGGCCCCGGCCGATGGGAGCAACAAGGTTGAGCAGGCGCGTCGAGAGGATGTTCGGCTGCGTCTCGAGGTTGATCAGCTCCAGCGGGAAGATCGGTGTGAGCGTGTCGAAGTTGGGCCGGCGCCGCGCGGTCTCGGGGTCCATGCCGTTGACCGCCTCGACCCGGAGCAAGCTGAAGTATTTCTCGTTGTCTTTGGGCGGACGCACGTGACCGGAGATCCAGTCGCCGGTACGGAGTCCAAACCGCCGAATTTGCGACTGCGAGACGTAGATGTCGTTTCCGGCCGGAAGGTAGCGCTCACCGCGCAGAAATCCAAATCCGTCTTCGATAATGTCGAGGACGCCCTCGCCGTAGATGTTCCCCTGTTGCTCGGTCTGTGCCTGCAGCACCCGGTTGATCAGGTCCTGCTTCTTCATGCGCGAGACGCCGTTGACTTCCAGCTCCTTGGCGAGCTGCTGCAGTTCATCCAGCGTCTTCGTTTCCAGTTCGGAGATGGTCACCGTCATACCGTTCCTCTTCCCGGATCAGCTCAGACGCGAACGTCACGCAGCAGCTGATGGACGGGTGTGATGCCAGTTGTTCGTGGGGCTCTGCCGAAGGTCCGCTGTGCGAGGGCTGACTGGGACAATTGCGGCTCGATGGAAAGCGGACCGTTTGGATCCCGGGCTCCGTGCCACGCGAACGTGGTATCGCGCCACCACGTTCCCCGGCGAGTCGTCGGGGGCTTCGTGGCCGGAGGCCCAGCCCCGCTGGCGCGGGCGCCATCCTCACAGCGTATGGGCACCGATGGATGACCTCTCAAGCGCAGTCGGCGATCAATCTGAAGTTCTCCCCCCCGACTCACCGTGGATGGCTGACCCATCGGTGGACCGGGGCGGAACGCTTCGGCCGCTGACCACACGGAGACCCGACCTGTGAGGGACACCTTCGGGACGTACCGTGCGGGAATTCAAGCGGCGAAGGTGAGGTCGTGGCGCTCGGCGTGCGCCACGACCCAGTATAGCATCTCCACAACGGATCAGTCAAAGGGGCCGCTGGCGTATTCCTGCAGTTTGCTCAGACGATGCACCGCGTCGATCGTCCGTATCGTGCCCGAGCGCGATCGCATCACGAGCGACTGCGTCGTCGCACCGTCCGCCGTGTAGTGAACGCCCCGCAGGAACTCGCCATCGGTGATCCCGGTGGCGGCAAAGAAGACGTTGTCCGAGCGAACCAGATCGTCGGCGGTCAGTACCTTGTCGAGGTCAAGGCCCGCGTTCAGTGCCGTCTGCCGCTCGCCCTCGTTGCGCGGCCAGAGCTTGCACTGGATCGCGCCCCCGATGCACTTGAGCGCCGACGCGGTGATCACCGCCTCGGGGGAGCCGCCGATACCCATCAGCACGTCGAGCCCGGTATCCGGCATGGCCGCCATGAGCGCGCCGGCCACGTCGCCGTCAGTGATCAATTTGATGCGGGCACCGCAGTCGCGGATGTCCTGGATCAACTGCTCGTGCCGGGGCCTGTCGAGCACGACGACCGTCAGGTCGCGCACCCGCATGCGCTTGGCGTCGGCCACTCGCTGCAGGTTCTCGGACACTGTAGCGTTGATGTCGATCGCGTACGCGGCCTCGCGACCGACCGCGATCTTGTTCATGTACACGATGCCGGGCGGGTAGTACATCGAGCCGCGGTCGGCCAGCGCGACCACCGCGATCGAGTTTGGCATGCCGTTCGCCAGGAGGCGCGTGCCGTCGATGGGGTCGACGGCGATGTCGACCGCGGGGGGCTCTCCCGATCCGACGCGCTCGCCGATGTAGAGCATCGGCGCCTCATCCTTCTCGCCCTCACCGATGACCACCACGCCGTCCATGCTCACCGTCGCGAGCATGGTGCGCATCCCGGTGACCGCACCCTGGTCGGAGGCGTTCTTGTCGCCGCGTCCCATCCAGCGCGCCGCGCCAAGCGCGGCTGCCTCGGTCGTTCGAACAAGCTCCAGGGCGAGGTTCCGGTCGATCGCGTCAGCCATCCCAGGCAACCTCCCGTTCTCGCCGCCCGCACGGGCGGTCTAGCTCCGCGTCTTGCGTTACTGCGGCGGTTTCACAACACGGTCTCGACTCGGGGTCATGAGCGACCGGCGGATGCCTCGGCCGCTCTCGGCTCCAGCCACTGCGCGGCCCATCCGGGCAGGTCGGCGGCCGGTCCGATCTCCACGGTGCAGTCCGGCAGCGAGCGCACGAACGAGTTCCCGTAGCGCCGGCTCACGATCCTCCGGTCGAGCACCACGCACACGCCACGATCCGCACTGCTCCGGATGAGCCGGCCGAAGCCCTGCTTGAAGCGCAACACCGCCTGCGGTATCGCGTAGTCGCGAAACGGATCCTCGACGAGCTCACTCCGCGCGGCGAAGACCGGGTCATTCGGAACCGAGAACGGCAGCTTGCTGATGACCAGGAGGCTCAACGCGTCCCCGACCACATCCACTCCCTGCCAGAAGCTGTTCGTTCCGAGCAGCACGGTCTCCGGATGACTCTTCAGGCGTTCGACCAACTGCCGGGGGCTGCCGTCGAGCCGCTGCCCCAGCACCAAGATTCCCTCGGCCTCGAGCGGACGCTTGATCGCCCGGTAGGTCGCCTGCAGCGCGCTGTGGGAGGTGAAGAGGACCATCGCCCGGCCGCGAGTGGCACGGCACAGGTCGACGAGCGCCTCCTGCAGCTCTCGCTGGTACCCCGGCTGACCCGGCTCCGGCATGTCCTCGGCCAGGTAGAGGAGTGTCGACTCCCGGTAGTTGAAGGGCGACGGGACTCGTACCTCGATGGGCGCCTCGAGCCCGAGACGGTCCCGGATGTACGCGAACGACCCGTCGATCGTGAGCGTCGCCGAAGTCAGCACCGACGCGCGACAGCGACTGAACAGGTGCTCACGGAGCGCGTCACCGACGTGCAGCGGAGCCGCCTGGATCCCGGTCTCTCCGGTCGTCGCGTGCTTCGACAGCCAGTAGATCGTGTCGCCGGACGGCTCGCTGACCGCGGCGAGCGTTCGCTCGAGGATCTCGTGACCGGTGCGGACATGAAGCTCGAGCTCGGTCGCCAGCTCGTCGTGTCCCGGGACGGACTCCTCGGACACGGCGTCCCACTCGCTCGCGGCCCACGAGAGCGCACCAACGACCGTCCGCAACCCCTGGGCCACCCCTTCCCAGGCACGCTCCACCTCGCTCCAGCCCGGATCGTGACGCACCGCCGTCGTGAGCCGGAGCCGGTGATCGTAGTCGCTGCGCCCTTCCTGGTAGCGAACGGAGAAGTCGGCCAGTCGGTGGAAGAACACATCGGCTTCGGCCCGCAGCGACCGCACGACCGTAAGGAGGTCGTCCAGGCGGGGCCGAAGACGCTCGGCGATGCCGCGCGCGACGGGGTCGGGCGCGGCGATTGTGGACTTCCAGAGCGACCCAAGCACACCGCCAAGCTCACCGCCCTCGCCCGCCGTCAGGCACTGCTCGAGCAGGTCCACGACGCGCGCCCGGCCAATGCCGAACCCGAGCTGGGTGGTGGCCTCCTCCTCGAGGTTGTGCGCCTCATCGATGATCAGGTTTCGGTACGGCGGCAGCACCGTGTTGGCCGCCAACATGTCGGAAAGCAGGAGCGCGTGGTTCACGACGATCACGTGGGCGCTCTCGGCCTTGTGCCGCGCGCGGAAGAGGAAGCACTGGTTGCGCCGGTGGAAGAGGCAGCGGCCCGGCACGCATGAGCCCTCCACCTCCGCCAGGCGGGACCAGTACGTCTGCTCGTCCGGGGAAAGGTGAAGCTCGGCGCGGTCTCCCGTCTCCGTCTGCTGCACCCAGGTCAACACCTTCGCATGCAGCGAGGCCTGCTCGGGCGACTCCGCTGCTTCCCGCTGCGCCAGGAACCAGCGCCGCAGGCAGAGGTAATTCCCACGGCCCTTGAGGAGGGCGGCCTCAAACTCGGCGGCGCGAGCCAGGCGCGGATCATCCCGGGCCATCGCCTTGAGCGTCCGGCGAAGGTCAGGGAGGTCCTTGCGGAACAACTGGTCCTGGAGCGCGATGGTAGCCGTCGAGATCACGACCGGCTCACCGTACTCCACCGCGTGGAGAATCGACGGCAGCAGGTACGCCAGTGACTTCCCGGTGCCGGTGCCGGCCTCCATCAGGTACTGGCCGCCGTCGTTCAGCGCCTCCATCACCGTGGTCATCATCTCGACCTGCTGTGGCCGCGGCTCGTAGTCCGGGAAGGCCCGAGCAAGTGCGCCCCCAGGACCCGTCCAGTGCCGAAGCAGCCCGGGATCGGTGGGCTGACCCTCCTCCGCAGGCTCCAGGCGCGGCGGTCGCTCTCGCGGGAGCAGGAACATCACCTCGGGGCCATGGTCTATTCCGCCCGTCCGCGCGATCAACTGCGCGGCGATACTGCCGACTGCCGCCCCATCGTCCGCCACCACCTCACGATGGGCGTCGTCGATGAGTCGGGCCAGCGGCGAGCCGGCGGCACGGGTGTACGCCGACAGTCGAGACAGCGTTTCGGGATCGTAACCGTGCAGGATGTCGTACAGCCCAAGAAACACGGCCATCGTCGTCTCGACGTCCGCCATGGCGCGGTGCTGGTGCGGCACGGAGACACCCAGGCGCGCGGCGATCGTGCTCAGGTTATAGGCCCGCAGGTCCGGGATGAGGATCGTGGCCAGCTTGAACGTGTCGTACAGCGGATTCTGGAGGTTCAGCCCGGATGCGGCGAGCATCTGCAGGTCGAACTCGGGCGACTGTCCCACGATGGGATAGTTGCGTACGAAGTCCCGTAGCCGCGGCATCACTGCCGCGAATACCGGTGCGCGGCGGACATCCTTTGCGCCGATGCCGGTGAGGCTCGTGATGTTGAACGGAATCTGGGCGCGGGGCCGAACGAGACTCTCCCAGCGATCGAGCACCCGGTCGTCCCGGAACTTGATCGCGGCGATCTCGATGACCTCGTCGCGCTCCGGGTCCATCCCGGTCGCCTCGACGTCGAGCGCAACGTAGATCCCGCTCACCGGGCCCGCCTCTCGTTGAGGCCGTGGCTAGCACACATGCGAGTCCAGTTTCCCGTCGTCGACCGGGAACGCCTCGGCCAGCAGTGCCAGTTGGAGCAGTCCGCTCTCGATTGGCGCGATCTCAATCGTCTCGTCGAGCCGATGTGCGCCTGTGCCACGCGTCACGCCGACGCAGATCGCCGGGATGCCGCGCGCGATCGGGATATTGGCATCCGTGCTCGACACATTCAGGCGCGCGTCAATGCCCAGCGCCGCGAGCACCTCGACTGCCGCACGCACGATCGGCGCGGATGGGGACACCTCGCCGGCCGGCCGTTCGCCAAGTACGTCGATCCGCGTCTCCACCGCGCCGGACCGCCGGCACTCGACGATGCGCTCCACCTCGTCGGACAGTTCGCGCAGCGCCGGCTCGCTCACGGAGCGCATGTCGACCACCGCGGTGGCGCTCGGCGCAATCGTGTTGACCGACACGCCGCCTTCGATGAGCCCGACGTTGAACGTCGTCTTCGGGTCGACCGGCACCCGCAGTCGCGTGAACTCCGCGATGATAAGGCCCAGCTCGTGGATCGCCGACGGCTGGCCAAACGCGCCCCAACTGTGACCACCAGGACCCGTCACCGTCACGCGAATCCGGCGCGACCCCACGCCACGGTGCGTGACCCGCCCGAGGTCGTGGCCCTCGACGGCAACCACGGCGCCGAGATCACCGTCGAAGCGCTCGACCGCGGCGCGGATGCCGCGCAGGTTGCCGAGCCCCTCCTCGCCAACGTTCGCTACGAGCACGATATCGCCGGCCGTCTCGACACCGGACTGAATAAGGACATCGGCGAGACCCAGGATCGACGCGACGCCCAGGCTGTTGTCGCCGATGCTCGGCCCGGTCAGTCGTCCGTTCTGGCGCTCGACTTGAATCGGGGTGCCGGCCGGGAAAACGGTATCGGTGTGCGCGGCGAACATCAGGGCCGGCGCGTTGCCGCGACCGCGGCGGCACGCGTAGACGTTCCCGATCTCGTCAACCGTCACATCGAGGCAGCGACGCTCGAACTCCGCGGCGACGAACGCCGCGCGCTCACCCTCCGCGTAGCTCGGCGCGGGGATCATGCAGACGCGCTCCGTCAGGTCGACAACCTGCGGCAGCACGCGCCTGACGACCGGCCGCAGCCGATCGAGCAAAGGGTTGCGGCATTGCACTGCATGTCCTTCCACCAGCGAGGGGCAGAGATCGGGGCGCTGCGGCGCCATTCGAGCGGTCGCGCACGCCCAAGTACCGGCATTATAGCAACGGTCAGCGATTTTCGCGCCGGGGAGCGCTTTCCCCATCGCGACCGTGTTGACACCCACTACCGTGAGCCGTAGATTGTCCGCGGCCACCACGGCCTGCGTCCTTCGGTCGACGGGCAACGCGCGACGGGGCGCGCCCGCCGGTTAGCAGCGAGGGGACCGGAGAGTGTTATCGAGCTACCGAGGCTACCGGGCGCCCGAGGGGATGGTGTCCTGGGCGCTTCATCGACTTTCCGGCCTGGGCATTCTCTTCTTCCTGTTTCTCCACATCGTCGACATCTTCGTGATCGGGTACGGACCAAAGGCGTTCAATGATCTGCTATTCATCTACAACGCGCCGCTGTTCCGAATCGGGGAGATCATCCTGGTGGCCGGCGTTTACTACCACGCGGCCAACGGGGTTCGGATTATTCTCATCGACTTCTGGTCCGCGGCGTACCGCTACGAACGCCAGCTCTTCTACGGGGTGATCGCCGCCTTCCTGATCATGTTCATCCCCTCGGCGTTCTTCATGGTGCGCGGTCTCTAGGTGGTCGAGGTCGCTCGCGGCGTGTCGGCGTTTGGTGGAGAGGTTGGCGAAATGGCCGTTGCTCGAGTCAGTCGGGAGCGTCCGCAGGGCAGCAACTTCGAGCTCTACTCGTGGTACTTCTTCCGCATCAGTGGCATTGTGCTCATTTTCCTGGTGGTCGTTCACGTTATCATCACGCACGTCATCAATGACGTGAGCACCGTCAACTACGCCTTTATCGTGCGTCGCTGGGCCTCGCCGTTCTGGCGCGCCAATGACTGGCTCATGCTGACGCTGGCACTCGTCCACGGGTTGAATGGCGCGCGAATTGCCGTGGACGACTACATCCGCTCCCGGGGCTGGCGCGTCTTCGCCTACTCCGTGCTGTGGACGGCCGCGGTCATCTTCTGGATCATGGGCTCGCTGGCCATCGTGACGTTCACCGCGGCTCCGGCTGCCGCCGCGCTGCACTAGGGAGACAGGCCATGTACCATCGCTTCGACGCCGTTATCGTTGGCGCGGGTGGCGCCGGCCTTATGGCGTCGGCGCAGCTCGCCGGCGCGGCCAACGTCGCCGTCGTCAGTAAGCTGTACCCCACCAGGTCCCACACCGGTGCCGCCCAGGGAGGCATCGGCGCCGCCCTCGGCAACATCGAAGAGGACCACTGGGTCTGGCACATGTTCGACACTGTCAAGGGCGGCGACTACATCGTCGACCAGGACGCGGCCGAGGTGCTCGCGCGCGAGGCGGTCGATGCCGTCTACGAGCTCGAGCACATGGGGCTGCCTTTCAACCGCACGCCGGACGGGAAGATCGATCAGCGGCGCTTCGGTGGACACACGCGCAACTTCGGCGAGGGCCCGGTACGCCGCGCCTGTTTCGCCGCCGACCGCACCGGACACATGATCCTGCAGACGCTCTACCAGCAGGGCATCAAGCACCAGGTGACCTTCTTCAACGAGGTCATGATGCTCGACCTGCTCCTGACCGACGACGGCGTCTGCACGGGCATCGTCGGCATGGACATCCTGACCGGAGAGATACACGTATTCCACGCCAAGGCCGTGCTGCTTGCCACGGGCGGCTTCGGACGCGTGTTCAAGGTGACGAGCAACGCCCTGTCACTCACCGGTGACGGATGCGCCATCGCCTTTCGGCGTGGACTCCCGCTCGAGGACATGGAGTTCTACCAGTTCCATCCGACGGGCATTTACCGTCTGGGAATCCTGTTGTCGGAGGCGGTACGTGGCGAGGGCGGCATCCTTCGCAACGGCAAGGGCGAGCGCTTCATGGAGAAGTACGCGCCCACCCTGCTCGACCTCGCGCCGCGCGACATGGTCTCGCGGAGTATCTACCTCGAGATCCGTGAGGGACTCGGCGTCGACGGCAAGGACTACGTCCATCTCGACCTCACGCACCTGCCGCGGGAGGTCATCGAGCAGAAGTTGCCCGACATCACGGACTTCGTGCGAACCTACCAGGGGCTCGATCCGGTCCACGACCTGGTGCCGATCCAACCGACCGCGCACTACGCCATGGGCGGCATTCCGACCGACGTGGACGGGCGCGTCACGGTCGACGAGAACAACACGCCGATTCCCGGCCTGTACGCAGCCGGCGAGTGCGCCTGCGTCAGCGTGCACGGCGCCAACCGGCTGGGCACGAACTCGCTGGTCGACCTGATTGTCTTCGGGCGCCGGGCCGGCAAGCACATGGCGCAGTTCGTCCGCCAGAATGACCTGCACCCGCTGCCCAAGGAGCCCGAGTACCGCGCCGAGGCCGAGGTCGCGGCGCACCTGGAGAACCCCGGCACGGAGAACGCCGCGGCGATCCGGACCGACCTGCAGGAGATGATGTTCCGGGACGCGGGCGTCTTTCGCACCGGCAGGCAACTCGAGGAACTGAATTCGGCGCTGGCGGACCTGCGCCACCGCTTCAGCAACGTCGGCCTGCGCGATCGCGGCAAGACGTTCAACATGGACCTCGTCGAGACGATCGAGACGGGTTACCTGCTCGACGTGGCCGAGGCGATCGCGACCGGCGCCCTCGCGCGCCAGGAGAGCCGGGGCGGCCACTTCCGCGAGGACTTCCCGAACCGGGACGACGCGAACTGGCTCAAGCACACGCTGGCCTACCGCACCTCCGGCGGTCTCAAGATGCGCTACAAGCCGGTAGTCATCACGCGGTTCGAGCCGAAGGAGCGAAAGTACTGATGGATGTCCACCTGCGGATCCTCCGGTTCAACCCGGACTCCGACACGCGCCCGCACTTTCAGGATTACACCGTGGACGCCGACCCGTCGGAGCGCGTGCTCGACGCGCTGAACGCGGTGAAGTGGTACCAGGACGGCACGCTCACCTACCGCCGGAGCTGCGCGCATGGGGTGTGCGGCTCGGACGCGATGCGCATCAACGGGCGGAACCGGCTCGCCTGCAAGCTCCTGATCAAGGACGCCGGCGCCGACCTGACGATCGAGCCGCTGCTCGGCTTCCGGGTGATCAAAGACCTCGTCGTCGACATGGAGCCATTCTTCGCCGCGTATCGCTCCGTGCGCCCCTACCTGATCAACGATGACGAGCCGCCGATGGCGGAGCGCCGTCAGTCGCCGATCGACCGCGAGCGCTTCGACGACACCACCAAGTGCATCCTGTGTGCCGCCTGCACGACGGCCTGCCCGATCACCTGGACTAACGAGGAGTTCGTGGGGCCCGCGGCGATCGTCAACGCCCACCGGTTCATCTTCGATTCGCGCGACGAGGCACAGGGCGAGCGGCTGGGGATTCTGAACCAGAAGTCCGGCGTCTGGCGCTGCCGCACGGTGTTCAACTGCACCGACGCCTGCCCGCGCGGGATCCAGGTGACCCGGGCAATCGAGCAGGTCAAGCGCTCGATTCTGTACGGAGAGAGTTAGGCCCAACCAGCGACCGCGCTGTTCGTTGTAGATGGCGGGATGGCCGCGACCATCCCGCCGGTCGTTCATGCCCGAGAGCGACCGAGTGACCGCTATGTTAGACTCCCGCCGTTCCCGCAGGATGCCTGAGGAGGGGAGGCCATGCAGAACCCGTTCAGTTGGTCGTACCTGAATGCCCAGCCGTACGAGATGGCAACGTGGGGGCCTCTCTCGATTGCCTTCGTCGCGGTCAGCGGGGTCGGCTTCATCGCCGCACTGCTGATCTACTACGACGTCATCAAGATCGCTCGGGGAAATCGCCTCCTGCGAGGGCCGATTCAGCAGGCGGCCGGCATCGCATCGATCATCCTGGCCCTCGGCCTGATCTTCTTTGCGTTTCGCATCATGAACGTGAGCGCGTTTGGCCTTGGCAAGCGACTGTGGCAGTACCTGGTGGTCCTGGCCGGCCTGATCGAGGCGGCCTACTACCTGTACTTCCTCCGCGTCGTCTACCCACCGCGCGCCCGTGCACTGGCCGCGGAGCGCGCCAAGCGGCGCTACCTGGCCCCGGCCGTGGCCGGCGGATCGGGCTCCGGCCGGAAGCGATCAAAGAAGAAGAAGCGCTGACGCTCCGGACATGTTGACAACGCAAACGGACCGTCCAGTTGGACGGTCCGTTTCGTGTGCAAGAAAGGCCGTGCACCCTCTTTCGATCGCGGCCCTCCGGCTTGCGCCGAGCTAGTTAGCTCCGGCCAGGCAACCCCACGTCACCCAAGGATGACCACTTACGGCTGCTTCCTTCCGGACCTGACCGGGTTCGCGGGTCCTTGCCGCGTGGGACCCAACCCTCCACGCCACTTGGCTCAGGCAGTCCCACAAGGTCGGACCTCGAGAGGGAATTCAGCCCCGCTGTAGCGGATTGCGGGTGCAGGGCACCGCTAGTTCCCCGCCTAGCACGACCACCCCTATGATACCCATCTCATCGACCGGCTTCAACCTCTGCAGTCCCGACACGCCGCTACGAGGCCGGCGGACCCTGGATCTCTTCGGCGTCGGTGCCCAGCTTGAACCGCGGCGCCGGAATGTCCGTCTCGCAGACCCAACGACCGTCCGGGAACGTCGCTCCCCGGGCAAGCGTCACCAGGCCGCCGCTCCCGACCTCGCGATACTGGCCCGCATCCGGGACCGACTCGCCGCCGCTATACGTCCAGACGTGCGAGAACTGGTCCTCGGTCAGGCCGACATTGGCTAGCCATTCGTGCTCGTCGATTGCGACATCTTTCCCCATCAACGGCATCCGCAACCTCCCTCGGTCATGCCCGATGGCGGCAGACGCAGCAGGAGTGCCAGCGGGCGATCACGTGATGGCGCTCGTTGTCGCCACCGGAAAGCGCACGCGTACCTCGGTCCCGCCGCGCTCGGCCGGACCGATCTCCAGGCTGCCGCGCAGGTCCACCTCCACCAGCGTTCGCGCGATCTGCAGCCCGAGCCCGGCCGACTCGGCGATGTCGAAGGCTGGCAGAAGTCCGCGGCCACTGTCGCGCACGCTGACGACCGCATCCGCGCCGACCTGCTCCGCGGACACCACGACCTCGCCGGCGCCGAGCGGCCCGACGCCGTGGCGCACGGCATTGCTGAGGAACTCGTTGATCAGGAGCGCGAGCACGGTGGCCTGGCGCGAACTGACGCGAAGGTCCGACGGCTCGACCACGAGCCGAATCGGCGAATCCGGCGGCAACGTGCTCGTCGCGACCTCGTCCACCAGGTAGCGCGCGATGGCGTCGAGCGTCGTTTCCTTGAGGTCGCTGCCGGAGAGCATGTCGTGCACCACGGCAATGCTCCGGATTCGTCCAACCGCCTCGAGCAGCGGGCCCGTCCAGCCGGCGTCCGCTCCCCGGCGCGCCTGCATCGAAAGCAGTGCCGCGACGGTCTGCAGGTTGTTGCGGACGCGGTGATGCATCTCCTGCAGGAGAGTAGAGGCACGGGTCATCCCGCGCACTGCCTCCTCGTACAGCTCGGCGTTCTCGATCGCCACCGCGGCCGCGTCGGAGAAGGCGTGCAGGATGCCCTGGATGTCCGGTGGTTCCGAGGCGCGACTCCGGTGGAATACGCAGACCGCGCCGACCGCGCGGCGTCCGGTCAGCATGGGCACGGCGTTGACGTTCCAGAGCACGTGGCCGCCCCGCAGCCCCCGCCAGAGCGCCACGCCAGAGTCGACGGCCTCCTGCACCAGCCGCACGACCTCGTCGTGGACCGCGTCGAGCTCGGGTACGTCACCCTCGGGGAACCGGGCCAGCAGTTCGAGCCCCGCACTCCCGCGTCGTGGTAGACGATAGATCTCCGCCGCGGAGGCCTGTGACAGCTCCACGGCCTGGCGCGTGATCAATCGCAGGACCTCGCGCAGGTCGAGCGTCGAGGCCACCGCGCGCGACATCTGCTGCAGTCCACCGAGCTGGCTGATCCGCCGGCGCAACTGGGCGTCCGTCTCGCTGTAGAGCCGGGCGTTCTCGATGGCGATCGCGATCTCACCGGCGGCCGTCTCGAGAAACGTCAACTCGTCCGGCTCGAACTCACGCCGCTCGATCGTCAGGATGTTGAGCACCCCGACCAGCCGGTCGGGTGAGCGTAGCGCCAACGGGACGGAGACCTGTGAGGTGTAGGGGCGGTCGCCGATCAGCGGATAATCCACGTATGCCGGGTGCACGCGGGCGTCCGGGATCGCGAGCAGCCGCCGGTCCGCCGCGGCACGTCCGGTGATGCCAGTTCCGAGCGGCAGCCGCACCTGCCCGACTGCCTCCTCGTTGAGACCGACGGTCGCACGCAGCGTCAACGTGGCGGACTCGGGTTCGAAGAGAAAGATCGAACAGGAGTCCGCGAACGTCGTGTCGCGCACCACGGCGACAACGGTGCCCAGCATCGTCGCCAGATCGAGCGTGGCGGTCGCGGCCTGATTGATCCGGTGGAGCGCCGCCAGCCGCGCGACGTGCGTCGAGAGCGGCCCGGTCGTGCCGGCTACGTCCGGCACGGAGCCGGCGCGCCAGAACACTGCGGCGGCCGCAGAGATGGTGTGAGCATTCGGTCCGACATGCGCCGCCGCGTGGGCGTCGAGGACCAGCCGGATCGCGTCCGCGAGCGTCCCGCCCTCCCGCGCGACGAGCGCGCCCAGGCGCTCAGCGACCCGCACCACGCTCTCCTGGCTCGCGCCAGCGCGCAGGGCGTCGGCCAACGCGCGGGCGCCCGCCTGGACCTGCCCGGCCTGATCGTCAATGGGGTCGCGGCTCTCCATGGTACAATCGTTCTATACGTACGCCCGACGTGCCGTTCCAGGAGTGTGGATGGACAACCCGGTTGCGTCGCTCGGCGTCGTCACCGAAGGGAGCTTCAGCGCCGGCCTCACGGTGCGGCTCGCTCCGACCTGCCCGACCGAGCAACTGCGCGTCGGCAGCTTCGTCGTCCTGGAGAGTGCCAGCGCCCGCTATTTTAGCCTGATCATGGACATGCGGCTGCGCGTCACCGACCAGGCCCTGACGGCCGACCCGCCGGCGTCCCGGTCGGCGTTCGTTCGCCGAGCTCTCGCCGGAGCCCAGACATACGCAACCGTCGAGGTTCGCCCCCACCTGATGCTGGAGAACACGGACAGCATGGAGGGTCCCGGCCCGGGGCCGGTCCGGACTATCCCGATGCACTTCGCAACCCTGCGCGAGGCCAACACAGTCGACTTCAACCTGGTGTTCGGCGCGGAGTCAAAGACGCGGTTCGCGCTCGGCACGCCGCCGACCATGGACATCCCAATTCCGATCGACCTCGAGGAACTGGTCACCCGAAGCAACGGGGTGTTCGGGCAGAGTGGCACCGGAAAGAGCGTGCTCACTCGGCTGCTCCTGTTCGGCATCGTGAAGAGCGACGTCGCGTCCGCCCTGATCTTCGACATGCACAACGAGTACGCGCGTGCCCGCATCGACGAGCCGGGCATAGCCGGACTGGTCGACCTGTTCGGCGAGAGCCGCGTGCGCGTGTTCTCGCTCGACCGCTCGACGGGCGCCAGCCGTGACTTCCGTGTCGGCCTCAACCAGATCGAGCCGGAGGACGTCGAGCTGCTCGCGTCGGAGCTCAACCTGACGCCGACTTTCGCCGCCACCGCGCACCAGCTCCACGCCCGCTTCCGGAGCCGGTGGATGCAGCGGCTGCTGGAGATGAACGCCGACGATGTCGCGGCCTTCTGCGCGGAGACAGGGTCACACCAGGGGGCGGTCGACGCGCTACGGCAGAAGCTGGCACGCGTGCGCGACCGCGACTACGTGGTCATCTCCGCCGAGGACTCGGCCATCGACGACATCCTCGCCCACCTCCAGCGCGGCGATCACGTCGTGCTCCAGTTTGGCCGTTACGACTCGCTGCTGGACTACATGCTGGTCGCGAACATCGTGACCCGCCGGATCCACCGGCAGTACACCGATCAGATCAACGACGCGGAGTCGAGCGGCAACGTCGCCGGTCACCCGCGCCGACTGGTCATCGTGCTTGAAGAGGCCCACAAGTTCCTGGCGCCGGAGGTGGCCCACCAGTCGATCTTCGGCAAGATCGCGCGCGAGATGCGCAAGTACGCCGTCACCCTGCTGGTCGTCGACCAGCGCCCGTCCGGAATCGACCCTGAGGTCCTGTCCCAGCTCGGGACACGCATCAGCGGCCTCCTGACCGAGCAGC
Source organism: Thermomicrobiaceae bacterium (assembly GCA_035702805.1). Lineage (GTDB taxonomy): Bacteria > Chloroflexota > Chloroflexia > Thermomicrobiales > Thermomicrobiaceae > DASSZN01. Next base: position 16,260 of record DASSZN010000001.1, read on the forward strand.
GCGACATCGACGCCGTGCTGACCGGAGCCGGCGACCGGAATCACCTGCGCGGCATGCTGGCCAGCCTGAAGCCCAAGCAGGAGTGCCTCATCGTGGGTCACGCGGTGCCGATGCCCATCATGCTGCACACTCGCACCTACGACCGTCAGGAGTTGATGGCCGAGCTACGCGCAGCCGGTATCGGTCGGGCCGAGCGCGGCCTCGCGATGTCCCGGCTCATGGACGACGAGGATTAGGTACGTTGCGCATCCTGCACTTCGCCGACCTCCATTTGGGCATGGAGAACTACGGCTCGCTCGACCCGCGGACCGGGCTCTCGTCACGGGTGACCGACTACCTCGCGGCGTTCGACCAGGTGGTCGACTTCGCGCTCCACGAGCGCGTCGACGCCGTGCTCTTCGCTGGTGACGCGTTCAAGAACCGCGACCCCAACCCGACGGTGCAGCGCGAGTTCGCCCGGCGCGTCAGACGCCTTGCCTCGGCAGGCATCCCAACCGTCCTCCTGATCGGCAATCACGACCTGCCGAGCATCGATGCCCGTGCCACGGCCATCGACATCTATGACGCGCTCGGAATCCCCAATGTAATCGTGGCCCGCCGGCCCAGCATCCACCGCATCGACACCGCGACCGGCCCCCTGCAGGTCGTCGCGCTCCCCTGGCTCCAGCGCAGTAGGTTGCTCACACCCGAGGAGCGTCGCCAGGCAGGCACCGACGAGGGAGCCAGGCGGCTGCGCGAACTGGTCGCGTCCGTCCTCGAGGAGCTGCTGGAACAGGTGGACCCGTCGATCCCGTCGATCCTGCTGGCACACCTCAGCATCGAGGGCGCGAGGCTCGGTTCGGAGCAATCGATCATGCTCGGCGAGGACCTCGTCCTGGGGACCGACGAGTTGCGGGTACGCGCGTTCGACTACGTGGCGCTGGGCCACATCCATCAGCACCAGCAGATCACCGCGCGCCCGCCGACGGTGTACGCCGGCAGCATCGAGCGCATCGACTTCGGCGAAGAGGCCGAGGAGAAGGGCTTCGTCGTCATCGAGATCAAGCCGGTTCCGGCTGGAGTGCGCGAGGTCATCTGGACGTTCCACCCGGTGTCCGCGCGCCGCTTCCTGACCCTGCGAGTGAAGGCATGCCAGGCAGACCCGCTGGTCGACGTGCGGCGTGAGATCGAGCGTCGCGCGTCGGAGATCAATGGCGCGGTGGTGCGCGCCTTCGTCGAATTGCCGGGTGAGCGCGAGGACCTCCTGCGGGTCGACGACGTGCGGAACCTCCTTCAGGAGGCCGGGGCCGCGCACGTCGCCAAGGTCGTGCGCGAGATCGAGAACCAGGCGCGCCCCAGGATCGACCTCAGCGACCACGAGAGCCTCGATCCAGTCGTGGCGCTCGAGAAGTGGCTTGGCCTCCGCGACCAGCTCTCCCTGGAGCAGCGCGGCAAGGTGCTCGCGCGCGGGCTCGAACTCATCCGCGATCATCGCGCCGGCGTCTGATTCGGCTCCATCGGCATCGCCCCCCTCGCTTGGCGATCCCCAACGCTGTTGCCACATCGCGCCCGACCTGCGATCCTGACACACCACACACGGTATGACGCGTCATCAGGGGAGGTCGGGCATGGAGCTTTCACGCGTCCTCTGGGAGCAGCACGGCGGCGTCGGGGTCGCCACGATCAACCGCCCCGAACGGATGAACGCGCTCGACGTCCGCACGATCGCCGAGCTTGACTACCTCGCCGAACGCACCTGGAACAACCCGTCCATCCGCTGCCTGGTCATCACCGGGACCGGACGTGCCTTCTCGGCAGGCGCCGACGTCAAGGAGTGGAGCTCCGGCGAGAGCGGCGCCGACGAGGACGCCGACGGCTGGGTCGAGCGCATGCACCGCCTGATGTCCCGGCTCTACCGGCTGCCGAAGCCGGTCGTCGCGGCGGTGAACGGCGTGGCCGTCGGCGGCGGCTGCGACCTGGCACTGGTCGCCGACCTGCGCATCGCCTCGACGTCGGCGCGTTTCGGCGAGGTCTACGTGCGCGTGGGCTTCTGTCCCGACGCGGGCGGCTCGTTCCTGTTGCCGCGGCTCATCGGTCCAACCAAAGCCGCCGAGCTCATCTTTACCGGCAGGATCATCGACGCGGCCGAGGCCGACCGGCTGGGCCTGCTCAACGCGCTGGTCGAGCCGGACATGCTGATGCCGACGGCGTTGGAGTGGGGCGAGCGGCTGGCGGGCGGGCCGACGGTCGCGATCGGCCTGGCGAAGGAAAACATTCGCCTGAACGCGGGCGTGGGGTTCGAGGACGCGCTGCGGAACGAGCGGCGTGCCGGCTCGATCTGCGGGACCACCGAAGACCATCACGAGGGGCTGCGCGCGACCGTCGAGAAGCGCCAGCCGGCGTTTCAGGGACGGTAGTAGCCGCGACCCGGCCACGACCGCAATCGGTGGGGCAGATCAAAGCGGGGCGGCAGGTGCCGTCCCGCTTGCCGTCCGGCGCGTTTACAGGTGTCGGTCGAACCAGCCCAGGATGTGCTCGAGCCGCTCGATGCGGTGCTTTGGCTTGCCGCCGCGGGAGAGGCCATGGCTCTCGTTCGGGAAGCGCACCATCTCCACCTCGCGCCCGAGCTTTTTCAGCGCCACGAATAACTGCTCGCCCTGCTCGATCGGACAGCGATAGTCCTGCTCGCTGTGGATGATGAGCAGCGGCGTCTTCATGTCGCGCACGTAGGTGATCGGCGAGAGGCGGACGTACGTCTCGCGATCCTCCCAGGGGATGGCCCCGATCTCGTACTCACCGAAGTGGAAGCCGATATCGCTCGTGCCATAGAAGCTGAAGAGATTCGACAGGCAGCGCTGGGTGACGGCCGCCTTGAATCGATCGCTGTGGCCGATGACCCAGTTCGTCATGAACCCGCCGTACGACCCACCCGTGACGCCCAGACGGTTCGCGTCGACGTAGCCCTGGGCGATGACGTGGTCCAGCGCGGCCATCAGGTCAGGCAGGTCCTTCTCGCCCCAGGCAGCCCGCGTGTACTTGGTGAACGCCTCGCCGTAGCCCTGGCTGCCGTGCGGATTGGTGAAGAGCACGACGTAGCCGCGCGCGGCGAGAAGCTGGAACTCGTTGAAGTAGCCGTTGCCGTACATGCTGTGCGGTCCGCCGTGGATCTCGAGGACCAGCGGGTACTTCTGGCCCGAGTGGAAGCCGACCGGCTTCATGACCCAGCACTGGATCCCCGCGCCGTCCTCGCCATACGTCCGGACGCGGAACTCCTCCGGCTCGCTGAGCGCGACCGAGTTCAGGAACTCGCGGTTGACGTGGGTCAGCCGCTGCTCGCCGGACCCGTCGGCACTGCAGGCGTAGACGTCGCACGGGTTGAGCGCCTCGCCGGCGACGTACGCGATGCGGCTCCCGTCCGCGCTGAGGCTGAAGTCCTGCACCCGCCGCGCCCCGCCGATGACCAGCTCGATGTCGCCGCCGCCGGACGCCACGCGGTAGACGTGCACCGAGCCGGAGTCGGAGACCTGGAAGTAGACCCAGCGACCGTCCGGCGACCAGACCAGCCCCGGGTTCGAGTTCGCGGACGTGTCACCGGCGAAGGACTCGCCCACCGAGCGGTCGAACGCGCGCGTCAGGTTGCGTCGCTCGCCGCCCGACGCCGCCGCGATCCACACGTTGGCGTTGGTCGAGCCGCCGCTGATCGGATCCTCGTTGCCGGCCAGCGCGATCGAGCTGCCGTCGGGCGACCAGGACGGGGAGCCGAAGTGCGAGGAGTCGTCGGCGGCGACGCGGCGCGCCTCGCCACCGCGCACGTGCGCCGCCCAGACTTGACTCACCGAGTTGAACTCGCGGTCATCGCTCCGGTTGGAGACGAAGGCAATCTCCTGGCCAGTCGGCGACCAGGTCGGACGGGCGTCGTCGAAGTCGCCCGAGGTGACCTGCCAGGGCGTGCCGCCGGCCGCGGAGACGCACCAGACGTGGGACCGCTTGTTGTCGAGGAAGCCCGGGGTACCGTCCGACCGGTAGCGCATGCGCGTGATGTGCACGACGTCGCTCTTGGCCGCGTCCTTCGCGCCGCTCTCCGGCTCGCCCTCGCGGGGCTCGATCTGCGACGGCTCGACCTTCGACACGAACGCGATCGTGGCACCGTCCGGAGACCAGGCGAGATAGCTCACCGCCTCCGGCAGGTCGGTCAACTGCACCGCCTCCCCGCCCGCGGCCGCGATCGTCCAGATCTGGTTCTTCCCGGCGCGATTCGAGAGGAAGGCCAACCGGTCACCCGCAGGTGACCAGCGGACGAAGGTGTCCTTGGCATCGGCCGCGGTGAAGCGCCGTGGCTCCCCGCCATCGACGTCGACGACGTAGATCGACGAGCGGTAGTCGTCCTTCGCCTTGTCGAGGACCGTCTGGATGTACGCGACGTTCCGGCCATCCGGCGAGACCTGCGCGTCGCTGATGAGCGTGATGTTGTAGATATCCTCGGGAACCAGGCTGCGCCTGGCGGTATCTCCGCGACTCAACGGCGGCTCCTCCCCACGGGCACGGCGGATTCGACAGCCGCCATCCTAGCACAGGACGGCGTCGACGACGGACGGGCAGGGCCTGCAACGGGTGCGGGTAAGAACGGCAGTCTGCAAGGCGGTGCCGCGATGTCCGTTGACGATCGGGGCCGCGCGGAACCGCTCCCAGCAGTCGGAATCGACCCTCGAGTACGACGGTGACCGTCTCGGTGGGGCCGGGACGACTTCAGCCGCCGGCGTCCTCGACGCCATGGAGCCGCCGAGAGATGGAGCGGAGTTCCTCGAGAATCTCCTCGCGGTCCCGATCGTAGGTCTCCTCGTCGATCTTCCCGGCCGCCCGCTCCTCGTCGAGCTCGTTCAGCTCGGCCGCGAGGGCGAGACGCTGCGCCTCGGGACTGGTCGGCGGGGCGGTGACGGCGGCAGCGGCAGCGGCCGCGGAGATCCGGCGCCGGCGCACGGTCTGGAACACGAGGCCGCCGGCAGCGAGCAGACCGAGCACCGCGGCCAACCCGGCGTAGAGCGGTCCACGCGACGAGTCCGGGGATCCCCCGTTGAGCGGCAGTCCGTTGACGGTCACGGCGACCACGTCGCCGACCACCGGCGTGTCGTCGGTGATCACGCTATAGACGATATCGGCGAGGTTCGCCGTGCCCGCGTTGTGCATCGACGGGGAGGAGATCGAGAAGGTCCCCTGCTTGACCAGCACGCTGAACGACGCCGTAGGCATCGCGTTCCCAACCTGGAACGTCGCCGAAGTTCCGGAGTAGGGCACGAGGTAGGCGAACATCGCGTCCTGGTTCCCCGGAGAGATCGCGCCGCTCGTGATCAGGTCCTGACCCTGCATGCTGACCGTGCCAAAATTGAACCCGGGCTGCGGAATGATCTGGGTCGCACCCGTCGGCAGCGGTACCTTCAACACAACGCCGTTCGACCCGATGTAGGCGTGATCGGTCTTGTTGTCGACGGAGACGATCTCGAATACATCGATCATCGGGGAGCCCGACTCGACCCCGGCGATCACCATACCCCGGGCAACCACGGAGATCGACTTCGGGTCGCTGGTCGGCTCGTAGACGCTGATGTCCGCCGTAGTGTGTTCCTGGCTGGTGGTCAGTTCCACGAGTTGGCTCTCGTAGGGCACGTTCTCATAGGTCGCGGTGGCGATGAAGCCCTCACCATTGACGATCGGCAGGTCCTTGAAGCTGTAGGTTCCGTTGGCCGCGGTGGTCGTGTGGTACGTCTGGATGAGGCTCGTGCCGGAGTAGAGATCAAGCTTGATCGGGATGCCGGCGACGCTGCCCCCCTTGGGCGTCCCGTTCTTGACCGTTCCCGTGATGACGCCTGGGCCGGTACTCGGCGTTGCACCCGGGGTTGCCGACTCAATCGACGGCGTCGGCGTGGCACCTGCGGCGCGAGCGGTCAGCGGTAGCAGCAGCGCGGCGGCAAGCACCAGGAGAACTGTAGCCCGGCGAAGACCCATGAACCCGTACCCTCGCGTTTCGCTCACGTCCCGTCCCTACGATCGCCGCGCAAGTGTAGCAGCTACGTTCCGGTGGCCATGGGCGACCGCCACGCGAGTCGCCTGACGTCGCGCCTGTCGTCCTACTAACCGGCCATGGCGTGTCAGTCGGCGGCGACCGGCTCGTCGACGGCGGACGCCGCGCCACGGTATGCCCGATCGAGGATCTCGACGAGGTGGAGCACCGGGCGGGTGTCGCCACGGGCCCGGAGCCCGCTTGCCAGCTGGAGCATGCACCCGGGATTCGCCGAGACGATGGCCTCGGCGCCGGTGGAGAGGGCGTTGTCAAGCTTGCGCGCGAGGAGCGTGTTCGCCATCTCGGGCTGGATCAGGTTGTAGATCCCGGCGCTGCCGCAGCAGAGGGACGACTCCGGCATCTCGACCAGGCGCAGCTCCGGGATGGCCGCCAGCAACTCGCGCGGCTGGCGCGTGATGCGCTGGGCATGCGCGAGGTGACACGGCTCCTGGTAGGTGACCGTCATCGGCAGCGGTCCGGGCTCGGCCGCGAGACCGCGCTCGGCCAGGAACTCGGTGACGTCCTTGACCCGCGACGAGAAGGTCTTCGCCCGGCTCGCGTACGCCGGGTCGTCGCGCAGGAGATGTCCGTACTCCTTCATCTGCGCGCCACACCCCGCGGCGTTGACCACGACCGCGTCGATGTAGGGGTTGTCAAAGGCGTCGATGTTGCGGCGCGCAAGCTTGCGGCCGCCGTCGGGATCACCGCCGTGGACGTGCAGCGCACCGCAGCAGCACTGGTCGCCAACCAGTGTCACGTCGAACCCGTTGAGCGCGAGCACGCGAATCGTCGCCTCGTGGACCTCCGCGTAGGCGGTGCTCATGATGCAGCCGGTGAAGAGGGCCACCCGGCCGCGTTTCGGCCCCTCGGCACGGATCGTCTGTCCCCGAGGCACGGTGAACCGATCGCTCATGCGGGGCATCAGCTCGTGCGCCTCTGCCAGTCCGACACGGCTCAACAGTCCCGTCCGTCGTGCCAGCTCGGGCAGCGGGGAGCGCTGATACAGCCGGAGTGCCCCGTTCGCCAGCCGGAAGCGGCGGGGATTGGTGAATAGAACGTCGAACACCACACCCCGCGCGAGCCGCTCGCGCGGTCCCTCAGGTCGCTTTGTCGCGATCTGCGCGCGCGACGCCTCGACGATCTCGCCGTAGTGCACACCGGACGGGCAGACAGCCTCACATGCCCGGCAGTTCAGGCACAGAGACATCTCCTCCTCGAACACCGGGTCGAGCACGTCGAGCTTGCCCTGGCTCACCTGCTTCATGAGCCAGATGCGCCCCCGCGGCGACGAGCGCTCGCGCTGTGTCGTGCGGTAGGTGGGGCAGGAAGGCAGGCAGAGACCGCAGTGGACACACGAGCGGATCACGTTCAGATCGGGCACGTCGCGTCCGGTGAAGCCGCGAAACTCCGCCGGCCCAAGCTCAGTCGCCATCGTCGGATCTTCCTTCGCTGCGCGCGGGTCCTGCGCCCGGGCGAGCCATGTCGTCAGAGGTGCCCCGCGAACCGTCCACGGTTGAGGATATGGTGCGAGTCAAACTGCTCCTTGAGCGATCGCATCACGTCGAGCCCGGCGGGACTTGCGCCGAACACGTCGATCCCTTCCTTCACCCCGGCTGGTGCCGTGAGCAACGTCGCGTGCTCACCAAGCATCTCGAGGCGCTGCCAGGCGGCACGAAGTGCGTCGGTCTCCCCGGTGGCTCGGGCGTAGACGAGCCCACTGCCGACGTCCAGCATCACCGCCTGGACGTCGCCGCCGGACGCCACTTGCTCTCCCTGGATCGCCATCCGGGATGGGCGAACACCCAACCTGGCGCCGATTTCGTCGTGGGTTGGCGCCGCCGACGCGAGGCCGGTAACCCGTGACCAGAACCCGGGCGTCTCCTCGGCCGGCAGCAGGTCGGTTGCGTCTATCGGCGCTCCGGCCACCTGGACCACGCGCTCCGCCTGCCGAACAACCGCGACCGGCGGCGCCTCGCAGCGCACGGCCAGGGTCCAGGGAGCGGTCGGAATCTCGACCCGCGTTGCGGCGCCCGCGTCCAGCAGCACGACCGCCGTGACCCCCAGCTGGGAGAGCCGAATGGACTCCGCCGACCGCACAGCATCGGCAAGTCCCGGGTAGCGAACCAGAACAGTGCGCTCCGCCTGTGGTCGCGGCAGCACCTTGAGATTCAACTGGACAATGACCGCCAGTATGCCGAGTGAGCCGTGGTACAGGCGCATCAGGTCGAAACCCGACACGTTCTTGACCACCATCCCACCGGCCCGCGCCTCGCGCCCGTCCGGCAGCACGGCGGCGACCCCGATGATCAGGTCACGCAGCGGCATGTAGCCGAACCGGCGCGGGCCGGCGATTCCCGCCGCGGCCAGCCCGCCGAGTGTAGCGTGCTCAGGGTCCGCTGCGTCTACCGGCAGGACCTGCCCGTGCTCGGCCAGCAGGCGATCCAGCGCTTTCAGCGTGAGACCGGCCTGGACCGCGATCGTCATATCGTTCGGCTCATACTCAACGACCGCGTTGAGTGCGCGCAGATCGAGGGCCACGTCGACCGCGGCCGGCAGGTTCCCGAGGCCCATCTGGGTTCCACCGCCCCACGGCACCACGACGCGGCCGGCACTGTTTGCCGCCTCGAGGGAGGCACGGACCTCCCCGACCGACGCCGGTGACAGCGCGAGCGAGGGTCGGGAGCCATCGAGCACGTAGCGCTCCGGGTCCTCGTGGCGGATTCCGGTGGTCACCGCGTCGAGGTCGGCCGGCTTCACGGTTCCCTCAGACGACATCGGCGAGTCCCAGCGGCTGCGCCAGGCCGGCGCTCTTGATCGCGGCCACCTCGCCGCAGGAGAAGGCCGTCGGGAAGACCTTCTCGGGGTTGAAGTACTGAAGCGGATCGAAGCTCAGCTTCAGCCCGGCCATTGCCGCGAGGTCGTCCGGCGAGTAAATCAGCGTCAGGTAGTCCTTCTTCTCGAGGCCGATACCGTGCTCACCGGACACCGTACCGCCCGCCTCGACGCAGTACGTCAGGAGTTCGGTTCCGGCGTGCAGGACGCGCTCGATCGCTCCCGGCTCGTAGCGGTCGAAGAGGATGAGGGGGTGGAGGTTCCCGTCACCGGCGTGGAACACGTTGGCGATCCGCAGCCTGAACTCCCGGCTCAGGTCCTCCACGTGCTGCAGTGTCTTCGGCAGCTTCGTACGGGGGACCGTGGCGTCCTGGAGGTAGTAATTGGGCGTGAGCCGCCCCATCGCGCCGAACGCGGCCTTGCGCCCGAGCCAGAGCAGGTCGCGCTCGGCCTGGCTTCGCGCCACCCGAACCTGGCGGGCATCGTTCGCGTAGCAGAGCTTCGCGATAGACTCGGAGGACTCCGCGACCGACTCGGACAGCCCGTCGATCTCAATGAGAAGCACCGAGCCGGCGTCCTCGGGATAGCCCGCGTGGAACGCCGCCTCGACCGCCTGGATCGTGAGCGCGTCCATCATCTCGAGCGCGGCCGGCAGGATGCCCGCGGCGATGATGGCGCTCACGGCGTTGGAGCCAGCCTCGATCGTGGGGAAGGCCGCGAGCAGGACGTTGACCGACTCCGGATTACGCGTCAGCCGCACCATGATCTTGGTCACGATCCCGAGCGTGCCCTCGGATCCGACGATGATCCCGGTCAGGTCAATCCCCGGCGCCTCCGGTGCGGCGCCGCCGGTCCAGATGACATCGCCACTGGGAAGCACGACCTCCAGGCCGAGGATATGGGGGGAGGTGACGCCGTACTTCAGGCAGTGCGGGCCGCCGGAGTTGTTGGCAACGTTGCCGCCAATCGTGCAGGCGCGCTGGGAGGACGGGTCGGGGGCGAAGAAGTAGCCGCGCGGCGTCGTCACCTGTGACAGTTCAAGGTTGATGACCCCCGGCTCGACGATCGCGTAGCCGTCGCGCTCGTTGATCTCGAGCACGTGGTTCATGCGGGTCAGCACCACGACGATCCCGCCCCGGGCGGCGATAGCGCCTCCGGCGAGTCCGGTGCCGGCGCCGCGCGGAGTGACCGGCACGCCGGCCTCGCGCGCCAGCCGGACCACTTCTGCCACCTCGCTCGTCGACGCGGGCAGCACCGCCAGTTGGGGACGGTGGCTGCCAGCAATCGCCTCGTCCGACGCGTCGTACTCGTACACCGTCAGGTCGGACCCGGCGACGACCGCACCTGGCCCGACCACGCGCTCAAGTCGCTCTCGGAGGCTTGTCCAGTCCATCTCGCCCGCCCTCACGCGTCGACTCCGGTCCGCGAGCCAGTATGCCGCAGCGCCATGCCCCGAACAACGCTTCGTGCTCCCTCACCCAAAATGCTACCGAGCGGGCTACGGTTCCCTCAGATCCGGGTGTTACCGGGGAGGGGGGCAGTGGTGGGCGAGGGAGTGATGCCGATGGGCGCACGTGAGGAGTACCTGGCGC
>DASSZN010000016.1:0-3480 GCA_035702805.1 Thermomicrobiaceae bacterium
CCAGCCCGATACGATGGAGTTGGAGCGAGCCCGCGGGATCACGATCCGATCCGCGGTGGTCTCGTTTCCGCTGAACGACCTCAAGGTCAACCTCATCGACACCCCGGGGCACGGCGACTTCATCGCCGAGGTCGAGCGCTCGTTAGGCGTGCTGGACGGGGTCGTCCTGGTGCTGTCAGCGGTGGAGGGCGTGCAGTCGCAAACCCGCCGGCTCGCCCGAGCTATCCGCGCGTCCGGGCTGCCGACCCTGATCTTCGTCAACAAGATCGACCGACTCGGCGCGCGTGATCATCCGGTGCTCGACGACATCCGTCGTAAGCTCGGTCTGCGCGTCCTTGCAATGAACGATGCGAGCGGACTCGGAGGCCGATCGGCGGCGGTGATGCCCTGCGATCGCGAGAGCCGGGCCTGGCGCGTACGCGCCATCGACCTTCTGGCGGAGACCAGCGACCACGTCATCCAGGAATTCGATCGTACCAGAGGCAACCTGAGCGCCGCCTTCATCGATACCGAACTGAGGGCTCAGGTCGCGGCGTGCTCGGTCGTCCCGGTGTACTTCGGGTCTGCCATCACCGGTGCCGGCGTGCGCGACCTGCTCACTGGGATCGAGTGCTGGCTGCCCGTGGCAGCCGAGGCGAATGCGGAGCCGGCTTCCGCTACGGTGTTCAAGATCACCCGCGCGGCGTCCGGAGAGAAGCTCGTGCACGCGCGGGTATTCTCGGGAGCGCTCATGGCGCGTCAGCGCGTCGAGCTGTGGCGTCCCGGCGCGGTCGACGGCGACGAGCCGGTCGAGGGGCGCGTTACCGGCATTGACCGCTTCGAGTCGGGTGCCGCCGTGCAGGTGGACGCGGCCGGACCCGGAGAAATCGTGCGGCTGCACGGGCTGCGAGCCGCGCGCATCGGCGACCGCATCGGAAGCCACGCGTGCGCCGCGGGGAGCCATGGGTTCTTCCCGTTGCCCGCGCTGGAGAGCGTCGCCCGGCCGCGCGATCCGGCACAGGTGACGCACCTCCGCGCGGCGTTGGAGCAGCTCGCCGAGCAAGACCCGCTTATCGCGCTCCGCCAGCACGGCGACGATGGTGAGATCACGGTCCGGCTCTACGGCGAGGTGCAGAAGGAGGTCCTCGTCGAGACCCTGGCACGCGAGTTTGGCGTCCCGGCGACGTTCGGCTCGAGCCGGACGGTCTGTGTCGAGCGTCCTAACGGCACCGGTGAGCGAACAGAGGTCATCTTCACCGACACCAACCCCTTCTACGCGACGGTCGGCCTGCGTGTCGAGCCGGCCGAGCCCCGCGCTGGCGTGCGTTACGTGCGTGAGCTCGGCGCGCTTCCGCTTGCCCTTTACCGCGCCATCGAGGAGACGATCTACGAGACCCTCACCCAGGGGCTGTCGGGCTGGGAGGTGACGGACTGCACCGTGACGCTAACCCGGGCCGGGTTCAACTCGGTCGTGAGTACCGCCGGGGACTTCCGGAAGCTCGTACCACTCGTGCTGGTGGAGGCGCTGCGGCAGGCCGGAACCGAGGTCTGCGAGCCCGTCGAGGAGATGGACCTCGAGATTCCCGAGGACACGTTCGGCCAGGTCTGTGGAGCGCTCGTCAACGCGCGGGCGACCATCCGCAATGCCTTCCGGGACGGTCCCTGGTACCGCGTCGTCTGCGAGATTCCGACCGCCGAGCTGCATGGCATCGAGCAGCAGCTGCCGGGTCTGACGCGGGGTGACGTTAGCTGGGGGACGAGCTTCGCCGGACACGTACCGATCACCGGTGTCGTCCCCGTGCGGGCGCGCGTCGGGCCAAATCCACTCGACCGAGCAGGATATCTCGCGGACGTGGCACGGAGACTCGGCTCGTGACCGCCGAGGCGCTGTCCGCGCCCTTTCCCGGCTCGCTGCGCCGCTACCAGCGACTGCTGAGTGGCTACCTTCGACCCGAGTGGCCCCGCCTCGCGCTCCTGACGCTGGTCCTGGCGGGCGCGATCGCGGCCCAGGTAGTCGCTCCGCTGCTGGCGAGCCGCTTCATCGACAATGCGTCATCCGGCGCCGCTCTCCGCCAACTGGCGGTGCTGTCGCTGCTCGCGATCGGCGTTGCGCTGGCCGGTCGAGTGCTCGCGGTCGCCGAGACCTACGTCGCCGAGCAGCTGAGCTGGGCGGCCACCAACGCGATGCGTGCCGATCTGCTCGCGCACCTGCTGCGGCTCGACGCGTCGTTCCACGCGGACCACACGCCGGGCGAGCTCATCGAGCGCGTCGACGGCGACGTCTCGACGCTCGCCCGCTTCTTCTCACGGTTCCTGGTCTACGTCGTCGGCAACGCCGTGCTGATGCTGGGCGTCCTCGGCCTCCTCGTCCACGTCGACTGGCGCATCGGGCTGGCGCTGAGTGCGTTCGTGCTGCTTGCCCTCGGCGTGATGCTGCGCATCCACGTGGTCGCGTCGCGGTCGTGGGCGGCCGAGCGCCAGGCCAGCGCCGACTTCTACGGCTTCCTCGGCGAGTACCTGGCCGGGCTGGAGGACGTGCGCGCGAGCGGGGCCGTCCCCTTCGTGTTTCGCCGCTGCGCCGAGGTCATGCGCAGTTGGCTCGCGGTGCTGATTCGGGCGGAGATGTGGGGCTACCTGATGGTCGCGACGAGTTGGGGCACGTTCGGCCTCGCCACCGCGGTAGCCCTCGGACTCTGCGCGCTCCGCTACCGGGAGGGAACGCTGACGATCGGCACCGTCTACCTCGTGTTCCAGTACGCGACGGTCCTGCGTCAGCCGACCGACCAGATACGCCACGAGATGCAGGACCTGCAGCTCGCCGACGCCAGCATGCGCCGCGTCGAGGCACTGATGCGGACGCAGCCGCGACTGGTCGACGGACCGGCGATCGCGCTCCCGCCCGGCCGGCTCTCCCTCGACCTGGACCATGTCTGGTTCGAGTACGCGCCGGGTGTTTCGGTGCTCCGGGACGTGACCGTTCGCGTCGAGACGGGCCGCGTACTCGGGATCGTCGGGCGCACGGGCAGCGGCAAGACGACCCTGACCCGGCTGCTGCCGCGCTTCGACGACCCCGCCTCGGGGGCGGTACGGCTCGGCGGCGTCGACGTGCGCGCGGTGCGGCTCGCCGCCCTGCGCGAGCGCCTCGGCCTGGTCACGCAGGAGGTTCACCTCTTCAACGCCAGCGTGCGCGACAACCTGACCCTCTTCGACGATGAGGTGCCCGAGGAGCGAGTCCACGCGGTGCTGGCCGGTCTCGGCCTCGGGGACTGGCTCGCCAGCCTGCCACGCGGGCTCGAGACGGTACTTGGGCCCGGTGGTGCCGGAGTCTCCGCCGGGCAGGCACAGGTGCTCGCCTGCGCACGCATCTTCCTGCGTGACCCCGACGTGGTGATCCTCGACGAGGCCTCCTCGCGACTGGATCCCGCCACGGAGCGACTGGTCCACGACGCGCTCGGGCGCCTGATCGAGGGTCGCACCGCGCTGATCGTCGCGCACCGGCTC
>DASSZN010000078.1:0-6768 GCA_035702805.1 Thermomicrobiaceae bacterium
AACCCGTGCCGGTCGGTCCCACCGGGACGACTGCCCTGGCGGCCCGAGAGGACGTCGTCTCGCTGAAAGGAACGCCGCTCGTGCCCGCGATACCGGACCGTCACGCCGGGCTGCTCGGCCGCTACCTGGCCGCGCCGCTGCTGCGCAAGGTGCCCGCGATCACCGTCCTCTTCTGGGTCATCAAGCTCCTGACCACGGCCACGGGCGAGGCGACCTCCGACTTCCTCGTCTTCTCGATCAACCCCTACGTCGCGGTGGTCACCGGCTGCATGGGCCTCATGGTCGCCCTCCTCCTCCAGCTGCGCGCGACGCGCTACGTACCCTGGATCTACTGGCTGGCCGTCACCATGGTCGCCGTCTTCGGCACCATGGCCGCCGACGTGCTCCACGTCGTGCTCGGCGTGCCCTATGCCGCCTCGACCGCCGGCTTTGTCCTGGCGCTGGCCGTCGTCTTCGCCGCCTGGTACGCGAGCGAGCGCACCCTCTCCATCCACCACATCGACACCCGCCGCCGCGAGCTCTTCTACTGGGCGACGGTCATGGCGACCTTCGCGCTGGGCACCGCCGCCGGCGACCTGACCGCGTCGACGTTCGGCCTGGGCTACCCCTCCTCGGCGGCCCTCTTCGCCCTGCTCCTCGCCCTGCCGGCGCTGGCCTGGTGGCGGCTGGGGCTCAGCCCGATCGCCGCCTTCTGGCTGGCCTACATCGTGACCCGGCCGCTCGGGGCCTCGTTCGCCGACTGGTTCGGCAAGCCGTACCTGGGCGGGCTCGGCCTGGGCGACGGGCCGGTGGCGCTCGTCCTGGCGCTCCTGATCGTGGCCGGCGTCGCCTACCTGACGGTCAGCCGGGCCGACCAGCCGGTGATGCCGGCGGGCGCGGTCGTGAGCGGCGGCACGCTCGAGGCGATCGACGACGACCTCGGGCCGGCGCGGGGCTGACCGGCGCGTCGGACGTCGCCGCTCGCCATACGCTATGCTCCAGAGGTCGCCACGAGGCGGCTCACTCGAGATGACATGGAACGGTGGTGGATGCACGCGATCGAGTCGGGGACCATTACGCTAGCGCAGCACCTGTTCAACACCGTGGGCTGGCTGGGGATCGTGCTGGCCATGGCGATCGAGAGCGCCTGCGTGCCGCTACCCAGCGAGGTCATCATGCCGCTGGCCGGCTGGCTGCTGGTCGCCGACCGGCACCTCGGCTGGCCCGGCATCATCGAGGCCAGCATGTGGGGCGCGGTCGGCAACATCGTCGGCTCGACCATCGCGTACGCCGTGGGCGCCTGGGGCGGCCGGCCGCTGCTGGCGCGCTACGGCAAGTGGCTGCTGATCACGCCGAACGACCTGGCGCTGGCCGATCGCTGGTTCGGGCGCTGGGGAGAACTGACGGTCTTCTTCACCCGGCTCCTGCCGGTGGTGCGCACCTTCATCTCGCTGCCGGCCGGGGTGGCCCGCATGCCGTACTGGCGCTTCATCGCCTTCAGCGCCGTGGGTGCCTTCCTCTGGTGCATCCCGCTGACGGCGATCGGCTACTCGCTGGGGCCGCGCTGGGACCAGCTGCGCCAGAGCACGCGCTGGCTCGACTACCCCTTCGCCGCGCTGATCGTGCTCCTGATCGTCTGGTACGTCTGGCACAAGGTCCACGCGCTGCGCGCCGCCTCACCGAAGGTGACGGAGATGGACTAGCGGAGCGGCGACACGGCGGACGCGTCCGGCCGCGGTGGGCTACGTCGCGTCCCGACGGAATGCGCCAGCTCAGCGCTCGCCGGCGCGGGGACGGCGGGTCCGCCGCGGGTTAGGCCGGCGGTGGGCGTGCGATGATGTCTCCGGCGACGCGTCCGGAGCGGCCACGTCGGGGATGTCGTCGGGCATCGTCACCCGGCCGCGCTGGAGGAACGTCTCGACCAGGCCGTAGTAGCGGCCGCCGACGAGCTCCCAGGCCCGCGCCAGCCCGATCACGTAGCTGCCCAGCACCAGGTAGGAGATCTGGTCCACCACCGGCACCAGGCCGGGCTGGCGCAGCAGTGCCACGCCGCTCCACGCCTCACCGACGTAGATCGCCAGGCTTCCGGCCGCCAGCAGCAGCCCCTGGCGCAGCTCGCGGCGTCCTTGCTGCTGCAGGTCGACGACGAGCAGCACGGTGTTGACGGCGCCGATCAGGCCGGCCACAAGCGCGACGATCCCGAGGTTGAGCCGTGGCATCAGGCCGCCGAGCGAGATGAAGAGCCCGTTGGCCAGGACGAAGAAGGCGCTCGACGCCCGATAGGTCCGGTCGCCGGTGGCGGCGGAGCCGAAGACCCGCTCCGGGGCGATGCTGACGGCGACGAACAGCAGGCCGATCAGGGCGGCGCTGGCTCCGGCGCTGGCCATGAAGAAGTCGTGCAGGCTGCTGGGGACCACGCGGGCCTTCCTCCGGCTTCACTCGCTGGTGGCGATGGCGACAACCGGCTGACGCCAGCCACGGCAGATGAGAACCCGAACTGGTCGGACCGCCCCATTCTACCTGCTCGGGCCGTCCCGGTCGGCAGGGCTTGACCGCGGTCGCCCAGCCCGGGCATGCTGGCCGGGCTGCTCCATGACGACGAGTGAGAGGACCTACCGGGGTGAACGCGCCGCTCGCCGAGATGTTCCGCTACAACCGCTGGGCGAACCTGACGCTGCTCGCGGCCTGCCGCGCGCTCGACGACGCCACGCTGGACGCACGCGTACCCGGCGTGTCGGGCTCCGTCCGCGAGCTGCTGCTGCACATCGTCGGCGGCGAGCAGACGTTCGTGCTGCGCACGACGGGGCGCCAGCACGAGGGCGAGCTGTCGCGCGGCAGCGCCTGGCCGGGTTTCGACGTGCTGCAGGACATCGCCAACCGCACCAGCGACGACCTCATCCGGATCGCCGAGGGGCTGACGACGGACCGGCCGGTCGACCTCCTCTGGATGGGGAAGGCCTACCGCTACCCGACGTCGTTCTTCCTGCTGCACGCGCTCGAGCACGGCGTCGAGCACCGGACCGAGATCAAGCTGGCGCTGGCGCAGCGCGGCATCGCGACGCCCGACCTCGACGCCTGGGAGTACGCGCCCACCGCCGGCTTCGGCGCCGAGGTCGACCCCGGGACGGCGCCCGGGACGTCGTGACGCTCAGCGGCGCCCGGAGCCGCCGAGCCGCGGTGGGGCCGTGGGGCGTCCAGACGCCACGACCGAGACGAGGAGGCATCCATGGCGGAACCCGCGCGCAACCTGGAGCTGGCCTTCGCCTGGGTCGAGGCGCTGCGCGACCGGGACGCCGGCCGGCTCACCCGCCTGCTCGCACCGTCCGTCACCTGGCGGGCGATCGGCCAGCCGCCCGATCAGCTGCCCGCCTGCACCGGCCGGGATGAGGTCGTCGGCATGCTCAGTCGCGGGTTTGCCCGCCACGCGGAGGCGGAGATCGAGGGGATCGAACTGGCCGCCTCCGGCAGCCACGCCCTGTTCGGCCGGCGCAACCCGCGGCTCGTCGAGATGAACGGGACTCCGCTCGAGGGTCAGGCGTACATCGTCATGACCGTGGACGGCGGCACCATCACCGAGCTGCGCGGCTACGCCGGACGGGGGGAAGCGCGCCGCGCCGCCGGTCTCGACCCAACGACCGACTGGCGCTGAGCGGGAGTGACGGCGCCTCGCCCTGCCGCCAGCCTGACGACCCGGGCGGCTCAGCGCAGCGACCGCCACTCCCCTTCGCTGCCCGCCACCGGCTCACCGGTCTCGGGATCGAGGTCGCGGTATTGCTCGGCACGCACGTCGATCTGGTGCCAGGTGTTGCGGGGCGGGTTCGGATCGCGCATGTACTCGTAGCCGTCGTCACGGTCGTACCAGACGCGCCGGTCGATGCGTCGCGATTGGCTGGCCCGGCGGATCCAGTCCCGTCCCTCGGCAAAGGGCGGCAGGCCGCCGACCACGAGGCTAGCGGTCCTGGGGGAGCAGATCGAGGTTGTCCCAGTACTCAACGATCTCCGGCACGTCAGCGCCCTCGTCGCTCGGCTCCGAGGAGACGGCCGGCGCGTCCAGCCGCACGATGTAGTAGCCCTCGAGCCGGTCGTCCGGCCCGACTACCGTGCCGCGTGAACTGCGCAGCCGGATGCCTACAGGCTTCCCGACGATCCGCACGCGTGTGCCCGGCCTGAGCTGTGTTTCGCGGACCACCGTCTACCGTCCATTCGGTCGCACCGGTCGATTGGACCGCCGCGATACCTCCCCTCCGAGTATACCGTCCGGCCCCGAGCGGGAACGGGCGCCGTCAGGGACTCCGCTCCGGCGTGCGCCGGAAGGCCGGGCTCGTCGCCTCGCCGGGGTAGGCAATCCCGTCGCGACGCAGCACGGCGCGCACCGTCAGGAGCAGGATGCGCAGGTCCAGCCGCAGCGAGCGGTGCTCGACGTACCACAGGTCCAGCGCGAACCGCTCCTCCCAGGGGATGCCGTTGCGCCCGTGGACCTGCGCCCAGCCGGTGATGCCCGGCAGAACGTCGTGGCGCCGCGCCTCCGCCGCCGTGTAGCGCTCGAGGAAGTCCGGCAGGAGCGGGCGGGGCCCGACCAGGCTCATCTCGCCGCGCAGCACGTTGATCAGCTCCGGCAACTCGTCCAGGCTCAGGCCGCGGAGCGCCCGGCCGAGGTGGGTCAGCCGCTCCCCATCCGGGAGCAGCCGGCCGTCGGCGTCGCGCGCGTCGGTCATCGTGCGGAACTTGTAGAGGGTGAAGAGCCGGCCGCCGAGCCCCGGCCGCTCCTGGCGGAAGAGCACCGGCCGGCCCAGCCGCCAGGCGACGAGCCCGGACACCGCCACCAGGACCGGCGCCAGCAGCACCAGCGCCGGCACGGCCAGCGACAGGTCGAGCAGCCGCTTGGCCGGCTCGCCGCCCGGCTCCGGACGCGCGGGCGTGGCTCGCCGCTCGAGCAGCCGGCGGTACTCGGCGAGGATCGCGTCCCATACCTCCTCCGGCCGGAAGTCGCGCAGCATCCGGTCGCGCCCGGCCGCGCCGTGGCGCCGCCGCAGTTCGGGATCGGCCAGGTAGCGCCCGACAGCAGCGGCGAGCGCGCCGGCGTCGCGGGACGGGACGAGGGTCCCGGTCACCCCGTCGACGACGGCGTCCACCACGCCGGGGATGGCGCACGCCACCACCGGCACCGCCATGGCCGCCGCCTCCAGGCAGACGTTCGGCAGCCCCTCACGCCGCGAGGGGAAGGCCAGCACGTCCATCGCCGCGTAGAGCGGCACGACGTCCTCCACCGGGCCGGTGAGGTGGACGCGCGGATCGGCCGCCAGCCGCGCGCGGAGCGGCGCCGGCAGCGGGTCGTCCGGCTCCTCTGGACCGGCGACCAGCAGGTGAAGCGCCGCGTGCTCCTCGCGCAGGGTCGCCCACGCGTCGCCCAGTTCGGCCAGCCCCTTGTCCGGCACGACCCGGCCGACGAAGCCCACGACCGGCGCGTCCCATGGGATGCCCAGACCGTCCCGCGCCCGGCGCCGGGCATCGTCGTCCACCGACGCCGGGTCGAAGCGCCCGGTCGCGTCGACGCCGCGGCTGCCGCCGTGGGGCGGAGCGACGATCTTCTCCGGCGGGCAGAGCCGCTCGGCAAGCGCGACCTCGCGCAGCGACGGGCTGACGCAGATGACACGCTGGGCCAGCCGGCAGGAGGCCCACTCGCCCCAGCGCAGCAGCCGGCGCCGCGAACCGGTCGCCGTCGCGAGCGGCAGCCCGCGCAGGTGGTAGACGCGCACCGGCACGCGGGCCAGCCGCGCCGCGAGCATGCCGAGCAGCCCGCCCTTGGGCGTGTGCGCGTGGACGATGTCTGGCCGGAGCCGGCGCAGCAGCCGGTAGAGGCGGACAACGGCGATCAGGTCGGCCAGTGGCGTGATCCGGCGCGTCATCGGGGCCGGATAGACCGGCACGCCCTCGCTCGCGCCGAAGGCATCCAGACCGGGGCCCGGCGCGGTGACGACGGCCGCGACCGCCACCCCATGGCGCCGCAGGTAGGCCGCCTGGCCGCGCAGGAACGGCAGCGTGGCCGGCACCGTCATGACGTGGACGAGCCTCACCGGCTCACGGCACTCCGCCATCCCCATACCCTTCCCGCCACCGTCCACCGGCTCGCCGCCCCGGCGAGCACGTCCGCGACCTCGCGCTGCCAGCGTCCGTAGTCGAACGACCCTTCGACACGGCGCCGGCCGCCCGCGACCAGCCGGTCCGTCAGCCCCGGCTCCGCCGCGAGCCGCGTCAGGGCTCCGGCCAGCGCCGCCGGGTCACCGGCCTCGACCACCAGCCCGGACACGCCGTGCTCGACCACCTCCGGCAGCGCGCCCCGGTTCGAGACGACGACCGGCGTGCCCACCGCCATCGCCTCGGCCGCCACCAGCCCGAACCCCTCGCCGACCAGCGACGGGACGACCACCGCGTCCACGGCCGCCATGACCGCGTAGACGTCCGCGCGGCGGCCGACGAGGTGGACGCGGTCGGCCACGCCCAGCCGCTCCGCCAGCCCCTCCAGCGCCGCGCGGTGGCGCGCGCCGGCCGGGTCGTCCGCCTCGCCGGTGATCCAGAGCGCGGCGCCGGGGAGCGCGGCCAGGGCCGCGACCGCGATCTCCGGCCCCTTGTTCGGCCGGAGCGCGACGGCCGGCAGGAGCAGGGTCGGCCCACCGGCCCGCGCCGGCAGCGGAGCGACGGGCCCGGCCGCGGCCTGGCGCCGAATCGCGCCGACGTCAATCGCGTTCGGGACCACCCGGATGTGCTCGGGCCGGACACCCAGCCGGGTGA
>DASSZN010000116.1:0-18738 GCA_035702805.1 Thermomicrobiaceae bacterium
GCACCCGGCTGCGCGACGACACCACGGCGGCGCTCTTCATCCTCGACGCGCTCGCGCCGATGAGCGACGCGGCCCTCCACGCCGCCGCCGACGATCTGCTCGCCCACCTGAGTCGCCTTGGCCCCGACGTGCGCCCCGCGCGCCGCCTGATCGGCGCCGGCTCGGTAGCCGATCCAACGGGCTGACGGTCCGCCGGCGGGGCGCGGCGCCCGGCAGGGCCGGACGGCGTCTGCGGCCCGGTTGGGGCAGCACGGCAAGGAGTGGTGACCCGTGGACGCCACGCGCGGGGTCGGCGACGTCGTGACGGCTTTCGTGGCCGAGCTCACCGGGCGTCCGCTCGCCGAGCTGCCGGACCCGTCCGCGGCCGGCGGTGCTGGGCCAGTGGCCGGCGTGCCCGGGCTGCGGGCTGGTGGCGATCGCCGAGCCGGAGCCGCCACGCGGGGCATCGACCTCAACGCGCTGGTGGGGCGGGAGTTCACGATCGGGCCGGTGCGCGCGCTCGGCCAGCGCCGGTGCGAGCCGTGCGTGCATCTGCAGCGCCTGACCCGGCCGGGCGTGGTCGCGGGGCTCGTCCATCGGGGCGGGCTGCGGGCCGACGTCCTGAGCGACGGCGAGATCCGTGTCGGGGACGCGATCGCGGCGGCCGGTCAGTCCTTGTAGTGGTAGCGGGCCATGAGGAAGGTGATGCGGTCGTCTTCGACGAGGTAGATCAGCCGGTGCTCCTGGGTGATCCGCCGTGACCACACGCCAGGGTCCAGGTGTTTCAGCGGCTCAGGCTTCCCCTCACCCTCGAACGGGTCACGTAGGACGGCCTTGATGAGCCGAAGGGCCCTGCGGGCCGTCCCGCTGTTCGTCGTGACCCAGTACAGGAGGTCTTCCAGGCACTGGGGATCGACGACGCACTCGCGCCTCTTACTCGGGCTCAATCCCGAGCTCCGCCTGCAGCGCCTCGACCGTCGTGGGGCTGCCGACGCGTGCCTTCGCGCGGGCCAGCGCGGCGAGCAGTCGCTCCGCGTTGGCTGGCGAGCGGAGCAGGTAGACCGTCTCCAGCAGCGACTCGAGCTCATCCGCGGCGATCATCGCTACCGGCTCGGATCCGCGCCGGGTGATCAAAACCGTCTCCCGGTCCTTGACCACCCGGTCGAGGAGCGCCGCGAGGTGCTCGCGGGCGTCGGTGTAGCTTGTGGTGACCATCGCGCGCCTCGTTCCGGGAGAGCTGCACAGTAAACCTGTACAGGACCCAGCATGCCACGGAGCTGCGGTCGTGTCAACAACGGGTCAGGTGACGTTTCGCGGGCGTCCCGAGACGCGGCAGTACCGGACCGCCTGGTCCGCCGACGACAAGCCGCGGATCCCGGAGCGTCCGCGCCTCGTCCCGGCCGGTGCACGGCGGTCACGGCGTCCGGCAACGTCGGGGTCTTGCGTCCGGACACCCGGGCGGGTAGACTGGGACCTGGATGTACGTACAGCGCGGATGTTCTGTGCCGGTGTGACCTGAAGACAACGCTGGACAGCCGCGCGGGCCACTGCTACACTACATGTGGTAGCCAGAGGAGCGACGACCACCAGATGTTGTCGCTCGGTCCCCGAGGTTCGGCGAGGTCTCCGCGAGTACGCAACCATCCCTGACATGGTGATGCGCGTATTTCGGCAGCACTAACCGGCTCGTCGTTCTGGCTCATTGTCTCCATTGGCACGGAGGCTGCGGGACGGGCCGCGGCCGTGCCGGTGGGTCGGTCGCGTCGTGTCGTCGTGTGCACGTGGAGGAAGCGGGGGATTCCATGGCCGATCGCGAGCAGCGGAAGCGGGGCGCGTCGCGAGCCAGGGCCGTCCAGCCGGGCGGCCTGACCATCCAGCGGGTCTTCACCCGCGCCGGCGAGGATCCCTTCGCCACCCTCGAGTGGACCCGGCGCACCTCGCGCATCACCAACCCGGACGGCTCGGTCGTCTTCGAGATGGCCGACGCCGAGATTCCGGCGTCGTGGTCGCAGGTCGCCACCGACATCATGGTCTCCAAGTACTTCCGCAAGGCCGGCGTGCCCCAGCGCGACGCCGACGGGAATCCGCTGCGCGGCGCCGACGGCGAGCCGGTGCTCGGCCCGGAGCGGAGCGCCCGCCAGGTCTTCGCCCGCCTGACCGGCACCTGGCGCGCCTGGGGCGAGCGCTACGGCTACTTCGCCGCGCCCGAGGACGCGGCCGCCTTCGCGGACGAGCTCAACTCCATGCTCGCCCACCAGATGGCGGCGCCGAACTCGCCCCAGTGGTTCAACACCGGCCTCCACCACGCCTACGGCATCAACGGGCCGGCCCAGGGGCACTCCTACGTCGACCCCGACAGCGGCGAGCTGACCTTCTCGGCCGACGCCTACAGCCGGCCGACGCCGCACGCCTGCTTCATCCAGTCGGTCGAGGACGACCTGGTCAACGAGGGCGGCATCTTCGACCTGGTCACCCGCGAGGCCCGCGTCTTCAAGTACGGCTCGGGCTCGGGCACCAACTTCTCGAAGATCCGTGCCGAGGGGGAGCCCCTCTCCGGGGGCGGCACCTCGTCCGGGTTGATGAGCTTCCTCAAGATCTTCGACCGCGCGGCCGGCGCCATCAAGAGCGGCGGCACCACCCGCCGCGCCGCCAAGATGGTCGTGGTCGACGTCGATCACCCCGACATCGAGAAGTTCATCAACTGGAAGGCGGAGGAGGAGCGCAAGGTCGCCGCGCTCATCGCCGCCGGCTACTCGAGCGACTTCAACGGCGAGGCCTACGCCACCGTCTCCGGCCAGAACTCCAACAACTCGGTGCGCGTCACCGAGGAGTTCGTCCGCGCCGCCCAGAACGACGAGGAGTGGCAGCTGCGCTGGCGCACCGACGGCAGCGTCGCCCGCGCGGTCAAGGCGCGCGACCTCTGGCGCCAGATCGCCGAGGCCGCCTGGCAGTGCGCCGACCCCGGCGTCCAGTTCGACACCACCATCAACG
Source organism: Thermomicrobiaceae bacterium (assembly GCA_035702805.1). Taxonomy (GTDB): domain Bacteria; phylum Chloroflexota; class Chloroflexia; order Thermomicrobiales; family Thermomicrobiaceae; genus DASSZN01. The sequence goes on from DASSZN010000116.1 coordinate 2,971, forward strand.
ACTGGCACACCTGCCCGGAGGCGGGCCGCATCAACGCGTCGAACCCGTGCAGCGAGTACATGTTCCTCGACAACACGGCCTGCAACCTGGCCCACCTGAACCTGATGAAGTTCTACGACCCGGCGAGCGGCCACTTCGACGTCGAGACCTACCGCCACGCCATCCGGCTCTGGACGGTCGTGCTCGAGATCAGCGTGCTGATGGCGCAGTTCCCCAGCGAGTCGATCGCCCGGCTGTCCTACGACTTCCGCACCCTCGGCCTGGGCTACTCGAACCTGGGCTCGCTCCTGATGACGCGCGGCCTGCCCTACGACTCGCCCGAGGGGCTCGCCATCTCCGCCGCGCTCACCGCCATCCTGACCGGCGAGGCCTACGCGACCTCCGCCGAGCTGGCCGGCATCCTGGGGCCTTTCCCCGGCTTCGCCGCCAACCGCGAGCCGATGCTGCGGGTCATCCGCAACCACCGGCGCGCCGCCTACGACGCCCAGCCGGGCGAGTACGAGGCCCTCTCGGTCACCCCGGTCGGCCTCGACCCGGCGGCCTGCCCGCCCGACCTGCTCGCCGCGGCGCGCGCGGCCTGGGACCGGGCGCTCGAGCTCGGCGAGCGGCACGGCTACCGCAACGCCCAGGTGACGCTGCTCGCGCCGACCGGCACCACCGGCCTGCTGATGGACTGCGACACCACCGGCGTCGAGCCCGACTTCGCGCTGGTCAAGTTCAAGAAGCTCGCCGGCGGCGGCTACTTCAAGATCGCCAACCAGTCGATCGCTCCGGCGCTGCGTACGCTCGGCTACAACCAGGCGCAGGTCGACGACGTGCTGCGCTACGTGCTCGGCACGCTGACGCTCGAGGGCGCGCCGCACGTCAACCGCCAGGCGCTGGTCGCGCGCGGGCTGACCGGCGCGGACGTCGACCGGATCGAGCGGGTCCTGCCGACCGTCTTCGAGCTGCCCTTCGCCTTCAACGCCTGGACGCTGGGCGAGGAGGCGATGCGTCGCCTCGGCTTCACGCCCGAGCAGTGGGCGAAGCCCGGCTTCAACCTGCTGCGCGAGCTCGGCTTCAGCGCGGCGCAGGTCGACGAGGCCAACGACGTGGTCTGCGGCATGCAGACGATCGAGGGCGCGCCGCACCTGAAGGACGAGCACCTGGCCGTCTTCGACTGCGCCAACCGCAACGGCAAGCATGGCCAGCGCTTCATCCACCACCTGGGGCACATCCGGATGATGGCGGCGGTCCAGCCCTTCCTGTCCGGCGCCATCTCGAAGACGATCAACATGCCCAACGAGGTGACGGTCGACGACATCGAGGGGGCCTACCAGGCGTCCTGGAAGCTCGGCCTCAAGGCGATGGCCCTCTACCGCGACGGCTCGAAGCTGTCCCAGCCCCTCTCCGCCTCGAGCAAGACGGCGGAGGAGAAGGTGGAGGCGGCCGCCGCGCCCGCTCCGGCGCCGGAGCCCGAGGTGGTCTACGTCGAGCGGCCCAAGCGCCGGCCGCTGCCGTCCAAGCGGAGCGGCTTCACCCAGGAGGGGCGCGTCGCCGGGCACAAGATCTACCTGCGCACCGGCGAGTACGAGGACGGCGCGCTGGGCGAGATCTTCATCGACATCCACAAGGAAGGCGCGGCCTTCCGCAGCCTGATGAACTGCTTCGCCATCGCCATCTCGAAGGGCCTCCAGTACGGCGTGCCGCTGGAGGAGTTCGTCGACACCTTCACCTTCCAGCGCTTCGAGCCGCAGGGCTTCGTCGAGGGGCACCCCTACATCAAGATGGCGACGTCGATCATCGACTACGTCTTCCGGGTGCTGGGCTACGAGTACCTGGGCAGGACCGACTTCGTCCAGATCAAGCCGATCCACGACGAGGCGGAGGGGGAGTACGGCGACGCGGAGGGCGGCCAGCCCGCGCTGAGCCAGGAGCCCCGGGCGATCCCTGCCCCGCCGACGCCGCGGCTGGCCCCGGCGGCTCCGGTGGCGCCGGCCGCCGGCGGGCACCACGCCGCGAACGGCCACAATGGCCATAACGGGCACAACGGCCACAACGGGCACGGCGCGTCGGCGGCCCAGCCGGATCTCGAGTCGCTGGTGGCGATCGCCCAGGCGACGGCGACGCCGGTCTACGACGGCGGCTTCTCCGAGCAGCTGGCGCAGATGATGGGTGACGCCCCCTTCTGCGAGGTCTGCGGGCACATCACGGTGCGCAACGGCTCGTGCTACAAGTGCCTCAACTGCGGCAACAGCCTCGGCTGCTCGTAGCGGCCGCCGCACGCATCCCGCGAGGAACGACGGGCCGGGGGGCAACTCCCGGCCCGTCGACACGTTCCGCGCCAGGTTCCGGTTCGCGCGGTGTTGTACTCCACTCCGCGTGACGCGAATTCCGGCTTCACCGTCCTCCAAGAATGCCGCGCGTGGTCAGGAGGTCGATTGCTTGCCGTAACTCGCGCCGAGTGGCACACTCCACTCGATGTGGCACGCACTGGATTGGATGACAGGCTGTGGATACACGGACGAAAGTAGCCGCTGGAGGGCGTATCGTCATCCCGGCCGCGGCACGCCGGGCTGCGGGCCTGGATGTGGGCGACGAGGTCATCGTGCGGGTGGAGGACGGTGAGATCCGGATCATGAGTCTGGAGCATGCGATCAGCCGTGCGCAGGCGATCGTCCGCCGCTACATCCCGGCCGACCGATCTCTCGTCGACGAGCTAATTGCGGAGCGACGCGCCGAGTCGACGCGTGAATAGCGCCGCGCTGGATGCCTCGGCCATCCTGGCCCTTGTCAACCAGGAGCCCGGAGCCGATGTCGTGGCTGCGGTTCTTCGTGGGGCCGCGCTCGTGTGTAGCGTGAACCTCGCCGAGGTCGTGGGGAAGCTCGCAGCAGGAGGTATCCCGCGTGAGGCGATTGACGAAATTCTGCGTCCCCTCCGGTTCGAGGTGGTTGCATTCGACACCAACCTCGCCTACCGAGCCGGAATGCTGCATCTCCTGACCAGACCGCGCGGGCTGTCATTGGGCGACCGCGCTTGTCTCGCCCTGGCGCTCGAGCGTGCAGTCCCGGTTCTCACCGCAGACACGGCCTGGCAGCGTCTGGATCTCGGCGTAGATATCCAGATCATCCGTTGATGGTCGTGACACCTCAATACCCCAAGACGCCTGTCCTGAGACAGCCAGTCGTGGCTGGCGACGGATTCTTGCTACGCCGGCGCCGCCACCTCGACCACGCGCGCCTCGGCGTGGGGCTCGGGAATGGGCAGATCGTCCTCGCGCAGCCCGGCCAGGTGAAGCTCGATCGCCTCGCGGATGTTGCGGGTGACCTCCTCCACGGTCGCTCCGGTCGCGACGCAGCCGGGAAGGTCCGGCACGTAGGCCGCGTAGTTTGCCGGGGCACGTTCGATGACGACGACGTACTTCACGGAGCGGCTCATGGCTTCTCCCCTGCCTGCAGTGCAGTCTCCGCTTGAACGTCCTCCCCGGCAACACCCCCGGGCGCGACGACGTTCGGTCGGCCGGGCCGCCGTTGGTGTCTCGAAGCGGACGTTGGCCTTCATACTCGTCGCCTATCCCCGCGTGCTCAGGGACCGGTCGCCGCGAAGAAACCACTGAGGTGTACCGCATTCCCTCCGTCCGGCGGCCGCGCTCCCGCGCCGCGCCCGCTGCGGTAGACTCAACGCGCACGGGAGGCTGACGGTGAGACGGGACGACGCGCCGCGAAGTCCTCGGTGGTCACGGTGAGGGAGGCCGGGCTGTGAGTTCGTCCCAGACAACGACCGCGTACATCTGCGTCACCTGCGGCACCCAGTTCCCGCCGAGCGCGGAGCCGCCCGCCCACTGCCCGATCTGCGAGGACGACCGCCAGTACGTCGGGCCACGCGGCCAGCAGTGGACCACCCTCGACGCCCTGCGCGGCCACTACCACAACCGCCTCGACCCGATCGAGCCCGGTGTCACCGGCATCCAGACCGAGCCCTCCCTCGCCATCGGGCAGCAGGCGTTCCTGATCGAGACGCCCCACGGCAACGTCCTCTGGGAGACGCTCACCTACCTCGACGAGACGACCGTGGCCGAGATCGCGCGCCGCGGCGGCGTCCGGGCCATCGCGATCTCCCACCCGCACTACTACGCCACCATGAACGCGTGGTCGCGCGCCCTCGGCGACGTGCCGATCCACCTGCACGCCGCCAACCGGCCGCACGTCATGGACCCGACCGACGCCGTGCGCTTCTTCGCGGAGGACACGCTGGAGCTCCTGCCCGGCCTGACCGTCGTGCGCTGCGGCGGGCACTACCCCGGTGCGGCGGTCCTCCACTGGGCGGGCGGCGCCGCGGGGCAGGGCGTCGTCTTCAGCGGCGACACGATGCAGGTCGTCGCCGACCGCGGCTGGCTGACCTTCATGTACTCCTACCCCAACTCGATCCCGCTCGATCCGGCGACGGTGCGCGGCATCGTCGAGGCGGTCGAGCCCTACCCCTTCGCGCGGGTCTACGGCGCCTTCAACCGGCACGTGCTGGAGGACGGCAAGGGGGCGGTGCGCCGCTCCGCCGAGCGCTACATCCGCCACATCGAGCACCCGGAGGCGAACGCCTGAGGCGGCGTCGCCGTCGGCCACGGGAGGGACGTCCATGGCTCCAGAGCACCACGAGACCGTCGAGCACGCCGCGCCGCCGCCGCTGGTCTTCGCCGGCGCGCTCGGGCTGGGGATCCTCCTCGACCGGATCCATCACGTCCCGTTCGTGCCGACCGTCTTCGCGCCGCTGCGGCGGATCGCCGGCGTGCTGAGCGTCGTGGCCGGGATGGCGGTCGCCCTCTGGTCGTTGCTGGCGATGCGGCGCGTCGGGGTCAACCCCTCGCCGCACGCGGCGCCGCCGGCCCTGGCCGTCGGCGGGCCGTACCGCTTCTCGCGCAACCCGATCTACGTCGGGATGACGCTGCTCTATCTGGGGGGCGGGCTGCTGCGCAACGCGGGCTGGGCGCCGCTGCTGCTGCCCGGCGTGCTGATGTTCCTGCGCCGCGGCGTGATCGAGCGCGAGGAGCTCTACCTGACGCGCCGCTTCGGCGACGACTACCTGCGCTACGCCGCCCGCGTCCGCCGCTGGCTCTGAGCGCCGGTCTCACTGCCAGAGCACGCGCGGCTGGGTGGTCACGTCGATCAACCCCGCGCCGCGCCGATGGCCCGGGTCCGCCAGCGGTTGCCATCCGTCACGGCACCGCAAGCGCTGAACGCACCCTGGGATCAGGCGATCTTGCGCCGGTAGGCCAGCATGGCGAGCGCGTAGGCGACGACGAGGATGCCGGCGCACCAGGCGAGGGAGACCCAGATGTCGTCACCGACCGGCTGCCGCGCGAGCAAGGCTCGGATCGTGTTGACGATCGCGGTGACGGGCTGGTTCTGCGCAAAGGCGCGCACCGGACCCGGCATCGTCTCCGTGGGCACGAACGCCGAGCTGACGAAGGGCAGCAAGATGAGCGGGTACGAGAAGGCGGCCGCCCCGTCCGTGGAGGTCGCCGACAAGCCGGCGATCACGGCGATCCAGGTCAGCGCGAGCGTGAACAGGACGAGGATGCCGGTTACGGCGAGCCATGCGAGCACGCCTGCCGACGAGCGGAAGCCGATGAGGAGTGCCACCAGGACGATGACGACCACGGAGATCGCGTTGGACACCAGTGAGGTCAGCACATGCCCCCACAGCACCGACGCTCGGGCGATCGGCATCGAGTGGAACCGCTCGAAGATGCCGCTCTGCAGGTCGGTGAACAGGCGGAAACCGGCATAGGAGATGCCGCTGGCGATGGCGATGAGCAGGATGCCGGGCAGCAGGTAGTTCACGTAGTTGTCGGTGCCCGCGTGGATGGCGCCGCCGAACACGTAGACGAACAGCAGCATGAAGACGATCGGCATGATCGTCACCGTGATGATGGTGTCCAGGCTACGCGTGACGTGGCGCAGGGAACGCCCGAGCATGACGCGGGTGTCGCTGAAGAAATGGGTGTTCATGGGTGCTCCTGCCTGTCGCTGCCGACGATAGCCAGAAAGATCTCCTCCAGGGTGGGTTGCCGTTCCACGTACTCGACCTTCGCGGGCGGGAGCAGCTTGCGCAGCTCCTTCAGGGTGCCGGACACGATGATCGTGCCGTGGTGCAGGATCGCGATCCGGTCGGCGAGCTTCTCGGCCTCGTCGAGGTACTGGGTCGTCAGGAACACGGTCGTGCCGCGGTCCGCGAGGTTCTGGATCACCTGCCACACCTCGAGGCGGGCCTCCGGGTCGAGGCCGGTGGTCGGCTCGTCGAGGAAGATGACCCCCGGCTCGCCGATGAGGCTCATGGCGAGGTCGAGGCGACGGCGCATGCCGCCCGAGTAGGTCGACACCCGGCGTCCGGCCGCCTCGGCGAGGCCGAATCGTCCGAGCAGATCGTCCGCCACCCGGCCCGCCCCGGTCACGCGCCGCAGTGCGGCGATCATTAGCAGGTTCTCCCGGCCGGTGAGGATCTCGTCCACCGCGGCGAACTGGCCGGTCAGGCTGATCGAGCCCCGCACCCGCACTGGCTGCGACGCGACATCGAATCCGCCGACGCGCGCCGTGCCACCGTCCGGTTTGAGCAGGGTGGCGAGGATCCTCACGATCGTCGTCTTGCCGGCGCCGTTCGGCCCGAGCAGGGCGAAGATCGATCCCTCGGCGACCTCGAGGTCGATGCCGTCGAGCACGACCTGGTCGCCGAACGCCTTGCGCAGCCCGCGGATGGAGATGGCCGGCCGGGACAACGCCGTCGTCATGTCTCCCCTCATTCCGTGACGGGCGGCCCGGTGTGGGCACAGCGCTGCCCGGCGCGGCCGGCCCGGCGCTTCCGCCGCCGCGGCCGCGTTCCACGGGACCGCCCAGCTCAACGTGGCGATGGTGGCGCCGCGCGGGTTCCCGGCGAGTCGGCCGGGAGGCGGCGCCCGCTCACCTGCTCACACGCTCACACGCTCACACGTCGAGGTCCTGGACCGGGGGCTCGTCCGCCACCGCCACGACCATGTCGTAGAGCTCGGCCGGGATCTTCGCCCGCAGCGCCTCGAGCGAGTCGGCCACCTCGAGGGTCGACTCGGCCCTGGCGAAGCCCCAGTCCTCCTCGGGGTTGCCCAGTCCCAGGTACTTGAGCCAGCCCGGCGGCGGCTTCTTGCCCCAGCCGCCGGACCAGGTCCAGTCGGGCGCGTGCTCCAGGTAGACGACGAAATTGCCCTTGCGCGTCCGGTAGACGCGGTACTCCTCGATCCGAACGCCGCTGCTGTGTCGCCACTGGCCCAGGAGCGCGCCGGTGAAGCGCACCTTGCGCCGGGCGCCCGAGCCGACCTCAACGGTGACCTCGTCGTACCCCGCGTGGCGTCCTTCCTCGACCTCGACGTAGCGGCGCAGCGCCGCGCTGATGGCGGACGACAGGCTCCCGGCCGCCAGTTCCTGGGCGCGCTGGAACAGGGGCAGGTCGTCGTCGGAGACGTAGATGGTCTTGTTCGGCATCACCCGGCGTGCCTCCTTCTACGTATGAGTATACGCATAGAGGCGGCACGCGCAAGCCCCCTGTCCGGTTGGCCAGGATAGGCGGCGCGCGACACGGCCGGAGTGGCTCAGAGGCTTCGGAACCGGGGCCGGTAGGCTCAGTCGCGGGGGACGGCGCGGCCGTTGCGGCGGTAGAGCTCGCGCCAGTCGCGCTCCTCCAGGTCCACGCCGTGCTCCTGCGCCGCCCGCTGGATGCGGCCCCAGGCGGCGTCGCGCTCCCGGTTGTCCACCCCCTCGACCTGGTCGAACCGCGCCACCGCGTCGCGCACGTGCCCGGCGTCGACCAGCGGCTCCTTGCGCTCCTTCGGGAAGGCGAAGGCGCTGTCGGGCAGGTCGTCGCGCTCCTTCTCGCTCAGCCTCGCCATCGCGTGCTCCTCTCCGTGTGCCGTGCCGCCGCGGACCCCCGCGGCCGGCCGTTCCCGGCGGGAGGACGCAGATGCCGGGCCGCGGGCTACGGCGCCACCCCCAGCTCGCGGCAGAGGAACGCCCAGACGTCCGCCTGCTCGTCGACCAGCTTGCCGACCGGCTTGCCGGCGCCGTGGCCCGCCTCCGTCTCGACGCGCAGCGCGATCGGGCGCGCGGACGACGTGGCCGCCTGCAGCCGCGCCGTCATCTTGCGCGCGTGCAGCGGCGCCACCCGGCTGTCGGAGTCGGCCGTCAGGAGCAGCACCGCCGGGTAGGGGGTGCCGTCGACCACCCGGTGGTAGGGCGAGTAGGCGTGGAGGTAGCCGAACTGGTCGGGGTCGTCCGCCGAGCCGTACTCGGCGACCCAGAGGCGCGCGATCAGGAAGTGGTGGTAGCGGAGCATGTCGAGCAGCGGCACGTGGCAGGCGACCGCCCGGAAGAGGTCCGGCCGCTGGGTCAGCGCCGCCCCGACCAGCAGCCCGCCGTTGCTGCCCCCCTCGATGGCGAGCCGGTCCGGGCTGGTGTAGCCCGCAGCGACCAGGTGCTCCGCCGCCGCGATGAAGTCGTCGAAGACGTTCTGCTTGCGCGCGAACATCCCGGCGCGGTGCCACTCCTCGCCGTACTCGCCGCCGCCGCGCAGGTTCGGCAGGGCGTAGACGCCGCCCCGCTCCAGCCAGGAGACCATGCCGCGGTTGAAGGCCGGCGTCCGGCTGATGTTGAAGCCGCCGTAGCCCGTCAGCAGGGTCGGCCGGGCGCCGTCGCGCGGCGTGCCCTCCCGCGCCACGACGAACATCGACACCGGCGTGCCGTCCTTCGAGCGGTACCAGACCTGCTCGGTGCGGTAGCCGCCCAGGTCGACCGGCGCCTCCACCCGCGCCCACGCCGCGCTCGCGCCGCTCGCCGCGTCGGCGCGGTAGACGGCGGGCGGCGTGGTGAAGGACTCGAAGCCGAAGTAGACCGTGTCGCTCTCCGGCTCGGCTTCCAGGCGGCTCACCGTGCCCATGCCCGGCAGGTCGATCGGGCCGACCGGTTGCCCGTCGAGGTCGTGCCGGGCCAGCCGGGAGGTCGCGTCCACCAGCGACTGCACCACCAGCCGGTCGCGGCCGACGGCCACGTCCTCGATCGTGCCGCTCGCGGGCTCGGGGATCAGCTCGCGCCAGTTCGCGCGCGCGGGCCGCTCGGGGTCGACCGCGAGCAGCCGGTAGCGCGGCGCGTCGAGGTTGGTCAGCAGGTAGAGCCGGCCGTGGTGCACCTCGCCGCGGAAGAGGGCGTCCTCGCCCACCACCAGCGGGGTGAAGCCGGCGTCCGGCCGGGCGAGGTCCCGCAGGTAGAGGTCGGCCCGTGCCCAGCCGTGGTTGACGGTCACGACCAGCCAGCGGCCGTCCGCCGAGAGCCAGACGGACGGCGAGTCCTCGGGCGCGAGGTCGGCGCCGAAGACCAGCGGGTCGGCCCGGGGGTCGTCCCCCAGCCGGTGGAAGAAGAGCTTGCGGTGGTAGCGCTCCTCGCCGGGGGGCACCTCGCCGGCGTGCGGGTAGCGCGAGTAGTAGAAGCCGGAGGCGTCCGGCAGCCAGGCGAGGCTGCAGAAGCGCGTGCGGTCGATGCGCTCGCCGAGGAGCCTGCCCTGCCCGACGTCGAGCACCTGGAGCACGCTCTGCTCGTCGCCGTGCTCCGAGTAGCCGAAGGCGAGCAGCCGCCCGTCCGGCGAGGGGTACCACCAGTCGAGCGCGACCGTGCCCGCCGCGCTCTCGCGGTTGGGGTCGAGCAGCACGCGGTCCTCAGCGGCGCCGGGCTCGCGGACCAGGAGCCGCGGCTGGTTCTCGTCCCCCGCGCGCCGCCGGTAGAAGGCGCGCCCGCCGCGCACCACCGGCGCCTCGACCGTGCCGATCGCGAGCAGTTCCGCCAGCCGGCGGTGGATCCGCTCGTAGCCGGGCACGGCGTCGAGCAGGGAACGCGTGTAGGCGTTCTGCGCGTCGACCCAGGCGCGCGTCTCGGGCGACGCGTCCTCCTCCAGCCAGCGGTAGGGGTCGACCACCGCCTGCCCGTGGTAGTCGTCGGTCACCGGCGCGACCCGCGTCGCCGGCGGCTGCCGCCGTGCCTCGCCCATCCCCACATCCCTCCGCTCGTTCAGTCGATGCCCGTGCCCTCGCCCATGCCCGTGTCCGGCTCGCCCGCCTCGCGCGCGAGGCGCCGGTACTCCTCGCGGCCCCGGAAGAGCCGCCGCTTGACCTCCAGCCGGTCCAGCCCGAGCCGGCGCCCGATCTCCTCGAGCGGCAGCCCCGCGACCTCCCGCAGCGCGAGCGCCTCACGGCGCTCCGGCGTGAGTTTCGCCAGCAGGTCGGGCCGAAGGGGCGTCGCGTCGTCCATGAACCCTCCGCCGTCGCGCCGCCTCAGGGCACCCGCGCCGACCAGATGGAGTCGGGGAAGCGCTCGCGCAGCACGTCCCACACCCGGTACATCTCGGGGTTGGAGTGCGTCTTCAGGTAGACGGCGATGCCCCAGTGGTAGAGCACCTCCGGCGCGAGCAGGCCGTCCGGGTCGCGCTCGACGGCGCCGCGCAGCAGCGCGATGGCGTGGTCGGTGCGCGACCAGCGCAGGTCGACCGCGGCCTCGCCGAGGTCGAGCAGGGTGAGGAAGAGGCGCGGCCCCAGGAAGTTCAGGTTGCGGTAGTGGACGTCCCCGCGCCGGTCGGCGAAGAGGATGGTGGGCGTCCAGATCACGTCGAGGGGGCGCACCACCTCGCGCGGGTCGCGGAAGAGGTCGAGCACCAGCGGCACGAAGCGCGCCTCGACGGCCTCGACGACGGTGGCGTCTGGATACGTCACGGCATCCAGCTTGTCGCAGCCGCGTCAGTGCTCCTTGCGCACGTCGATCAGGATCGGTTTGCGCTCCCGGAGCGCCCGCTCCCGCGCCCGCGCGACGTCCCGCTCCCACGTGATCGCGATCCCGTCCGCCACGCCTTCCCCCTCCGTGCCGCCGCCTCCCTGGCCGCGCGCTCGCGCTCACGCCCCCGCTGGCGCTCCGGCGGCGGGCCGAGCTGGCGCAGGCGCCAGTCCGCCAGCGCCGCGGCGTGCTCGTCGACGTGCGCGATCAGGCCCTCGAGCAGGCGCTCGACGCTGCCGATCTCGCCTCGCGGGTACGGGCCGATGGCCCGCAGCTGCTCCGGCTCCAGCCGCTCGATCAGGGCCTGGGCGCGCTCGACCGCGGCTGCCAGGTCCGCCGCGGCGGCCGGCCAGGGGTCGATGCCGCGCACGGCCGCCCGCATCGCGTTGTAGCTCTGAGCGTGGCTGATCGGCTGGCCGCGTGGGCGCGGGCCGCCCAGGATGTGCTCGACGGCGTCGAGGGTCTCGCCGGTCCAGTCGGCCAGGTGGCCGGCGACGTCGCGCGCCGACCAGGAGCCGACGGCGGGGTCGGTCTCGAGGACGACCGGCTCGAAGCCGTCGACCGCGGCGAGGAATCGCTCGTAGGCCGCGCGCAGCGCGGTCCGCAGCCGGTTCCGGTCCTCCATCGCGCCTCCCGGGGTGCGCCGTGCTCCATCCCCCGCGTGCCATGGTAGCAGATGCGGCGGGGTCGCCGGGACGCCGGGGCGTCAGGGCGCGGCGTTGGCTCGCGCCACGACCGGTTCGCGTCGAGCGGCGGGACACAGGGACACTTCGTTTTGCGGGTGCCGGTGGTGGCGGAGGATCGCGCCACGACGGGTTCGCGCCGGGCGTGAGGACGGAAGGACGGTAAGGACAGTAAGGACGGTTTGTGTAGAGGGTATCGGCGGTGAAGGAGGGTCGCGCCGCGACTGGTTAGCGTCGGACACTAGGACACTAGCGGACACTATGGACACTATGTTTCAGGGGTATCGGCGGGGGCAGACGGTCGTACCGCGAGTGGTTAGTGTCGCGCTGCCGGACGGTTCGGACGGTTCGGACGGTTCGGACGGTTTGTTTAGAGGGTATCGACGGTGAAGGAGGGTCGGACCGCGACTGGTTAGCGCTGGACACTAGGACACTAGTGGACACTATGGACACTATGTTTCAGGGGTATCGGCGGGGATAGACCGTCGTTCCCCGAGTGGTTCGTGTCGCGCTGCCGGACGATCGGACGATGGCGGACGATTCGGACGATAGTTTTTGGGGGTGCGCTGGGGGGCGCGGCGCGACCCCCGGCCGTGGGCGTCGGACGGATCGGACGGATGCAGTTGCGGGTGGCCGGGTGGCGGCTCGGTACGGCAGGCTCGAAGCGTTGGAGGGTTGGAGGGTTGGAGGGTTGGAGGGTCGGGGGACGGCGGATCGAGAGGACGAGATGCGGCAGTGGCTGTGACTGTAGTCGGCGACACACGACCAGCAGCGTGCATGGCCCCGCCGATTGAACCTATGCCGAGATCTGGTGCGGCCCGGTGCTCAAAACTGTAGTGCTGGAATGACAATACGGCAATCACAATCACGGGACTGGACTGACTGAATCGGGGATTGACAAGCGGAACAACGGGTTCATTATGGTGGGGCCGGCTGTCTCCAAACCGCAGATAGGGGTCGTGCGTGCCACAGCGATCGTGCCCCAAGTGCGGCAACCTGCTGCCCCAAGACGCCTTGTTCTGTCCGAGGTGCGGTGCTCAGCAACCCCCGACGCCGCCAGGAGGGTCAGCGGGAGACGACGCCCGGGCGGGCACCATCTATTCGAGGATCGCAGAGGAGGAGTTCTTTCCGTTCCGTATCAGGATCTCCAGGGGTCCCGCGATCTTCGACTCGGACATAAGGGCTCGGGCCGGTTCCGGGTACAGATCAAGAACCTGGGCATCAGCGATCAGATCTCGTGGCTGGTCAACACGGTGGGACCGTGGGCCGGCTCTCGGGTCGTGCGGATCCCTTACGACGGTGACTACCGGTTTGAGGTCGACGCGACCGGTCTCTGGGGGCTCCGGATCGTTCAGCCGGACCCCACGGCCGCCGAGGTACACCATGCGCCGGTCACCATCACGGGCACCGGTCCCAAGGTCTACTACTTCCTGGGTCTAAGCCCGGGGGCGTACCAGGTCAGCGCAGCCCACGGCGAGCCAGGGCGCTTCACGCTTCTCGCCCACGGCCGCACGGAAGCCCCGCCGATTACCCTGTTCGGCAAGCACAATCCCGGGGTCACGTCGACCGAACTTCGCGTCCCGGGGACTTTTGGCTATGCCTACTACATCCTCGAGATCGTCGCAGGAGGGGGCTGGTCGGTCAGCGTGGACGCAGCGCCACGGACCTCCGCAACCTCTCAGGTCACAGCCCAACCTCGCAGAGCCAGCCAGGTTCCCGACCCTCCCAATGGCTGGTCGACGGGATCGCCCTCGGACTCCGGGCCCAAGCTGGAGATCACGGACACCGGCGTCAAGGCGCGATACCGGTCGGTCGCCGAGGCGAAGGCCGCGATCAAGCTCCTCAAGGCGGAGAAGGCCAAGCTCAACTACCAGAAGAAGGTCATCCTCGAGCAGGAGCGCCAGATCCGAGCTCAATACACCGACATGGCCCGCCGTCGTGGTCCTGTGGTCTGGGGTGGGGGAATCTGGGGTTACCTCATCCGCGGGGCACAGCTCTCCGGACGCGCGGCCGATCGGCAGGCTCTGGCCAAGGCCCTCAAGCCCTTCGAGGACCAGCGTCGACCAATCGAGGACAAGATCCTCGCGATCGACGGCGTCATCCTCCAGCTTGAAGGCTATATTCTCGAGAGGTCCGGATAGGTAACGACCAACGGTACATGCGCCGCCGTCCGCTTCGGCCGTATGCTGGAACAGCAAGGGGAGGGAGCGACGATGCCGCGTGCGCCGCGCGTCACGGTGGCCGAGGTGCTGCGGGCGCTGCCGCGAGACGGCTGGGAGGAGCGGGGCGGCAAGAGCCATGCGATCCTGCGGCACCCGACGAAGCCCGGCTACGTCACGGTCCCGCGCCACCGAACGCAGACGCTGAAGATCAAGACGCTGCAGGCTATACTCGACCAGGCCGGCCTGACGACGGAGGAGTTTCTGGATCTGCTATGAGGCGCTACACCGTCCTGCTGACCCCCGACCCCGACGAGGGGGGCTACACCGTCACCGTACCGGCGCTGCCGGGCGCGATCACCGAGGGTGACACGCTGGCGGAGGCGCTGGAGAACGCGCGGCTGGTGATCGCGGAGCTGCTGGCGGTCATGGAGGCCGACGGCGTCGCGATCCCCGAGGAGGCGGTCGAGCCGACGCTGCGCGTGGTCGAGGTCGCCTGAGCCCCGCCGCGTGGCCTTGCGCGCCGCGATCGTCGACGACATGCCCGGGTTCTCCGCCAGCTCCGACCGCCTACCAGCCCCGGTATACGGGCAGCCGCGTCTACGTCCCGGCTGCGACTGCCGTAGCCCCAACGTCCCGCGGCTTCCGAAACGTGACGACATAGTGCTGTAGCGTCTGCCCACTCCCACCGAACAGGGAACCGAGGCAGCCCGGCCGATTGGTGACCGTGAACGAGTCCACGCGGTAGAACTCCCAGCCCGCCGCGGCCTGGTTGTTGGTGAGGTTCTGCAGGTACGCGGCGGCCTCGTTGCCCGCCTGCGCTTTCCCCTGAACGACGAGATGCGGCGGGATCTGCACCATCTGGTACAGCCATGGAGTGGGTGGGCTCGTGGGCGCGCCCGCCAGCCCGCGTTTCTCCTCCACGATCGACCGCGCCCGGGCGAAGACGGCCTCCTCGGCCGGGGAGAAGAACACGCCGAGCCCGGCGTCGACGGCGGCGGCAATCGTCGGGGGAGTGGCGCGATCGTTGGGGATGAAGAGGATCGCGCCCATTCCCTGGCCGGACGGCGGGAAGAAGTCAACCCGGACGATCCGATCGAGCGGGATCTCGCTGAACCCCTTGCCGGACTTGATGACGACCGACGTAGGGGTCACCGTGACCCGATCCCCGGCGACGAAGAGCGGCGTGCCCAATCCCCTCCTCCTCTCCCAGGCCGCCTACTGCGGCGTGCAGCATTTCCCCACGGTCGCTCTCTGCGCCATCGGGGACGTCGGGAGCTTCCGGTCGCTCGCTGTGGAGCGATGATCTACCGCACGGAGCATGACACAACGTGAGCGCGCTGTACACATAGGGCAACCGGGGTCAGTGGGGTAGCTGAGGGGAGCGGGCCATGCCGTGGGCGGAGCGACGCGAGCAGGTCATCGAGGCGGTGGTCGTGGCGGCGGCCCTGGCGACGATCCCGCTGACCATCCTGCAGCTGCGCGGGGCCACGGGCGGGCTGCTCGACGACGCCGACTGGGCGATCTGGGCCGTCTTCCTTGGCGAGTTCGTGCTGCTGGCGATCGCGGCGGCGCGGCTGCGCCGGCCGAACTGGCACGCGGCCGCCGCGCTGGCCGTGACCGTCCTCTCCTTCCCGGTGCTGCCGCAGGTCTTCGCCTTCGTCCGGCTCGCCCGGCTGGTGCGGTTGGCGCGCCTGACGCGCCTGTTCCGGCTGACGCGGCTGACCGTGGTCGTCGGTGAGGGCTTCGACATGCTGCACCGGCTGTTCCGGCGCCCGGGGCTGCTGTCGATGGTCATCCTGACGGGCTTCCTGATCGTGGCGGGGGGCGGGCTGCTGGCGGTGCTGGAGCCGGGGACGGTGCACGGCGGGTTCGTGGCGGGGGTGTGGTGGGCGTTCGTGACCGCGAGCACGGTGGGCTACGGGGACATCGCGCCGGTGACGGTGTGGGGGCGGCTGGTCGCGGTCGCGCTGATGCTGGCGGGGATCGGGCTGTTCTCGACACTGGCGGCGGCGGTGGCGGCGCACTTCGTCGAGCAGGACCGGGGCAGCGACATCCAGGAGATCAAGGCGCAGCTGGAGCGGATCGAGGCGCTGCTGCTGGTAGCGGCCATGTCG
>DASSZN010000018.1:0-23437 GCA_035702805.1 Thermomicrobiaceae bacterium
GCGTCCGCAGTGGGCAGGCCCCAGTCGGCAAAGGCGGCCGCCACCCGGCGCCGGATGGAGTCGTCCATGCGGTGGCGCTCCACCTCGCTCCAGGAGGTGCCGCCGGTTCCCGCGACGTCGACGGCGGCGACGCCCGCGTCGAGCAGGCGCAGCGCCACGTCGGGAGCGATCCCCCAGCCGACCTCTTTGGCGACGACCGGGACCTCGAGCTCGCGGCAGAGCTGGCGAATGCGGCCGAGGATGCCGCCGAAGACGGTGTCACCCTCCGGTTGCAGCGCTTCCTGCAGCGCGTTCAGGTGGAGCACGAGCACGTCGGCGCGCAGCAGGTCGACCAGTCGGCGGCACTCGTCCACGCCAACGCCCCGGTTGAGCTGGACGGCGCCGATGTTCGCGAAGATGGGCACGTCCGGCGCGAAGGGACGCACGTCGAAGGTCGGCAGGGCCTCGGGGTGCTCGAGGAGAACCCGGCCCGAGCCCAGGCCGAGGGCCAGTCGGTAGTGCTGGGCAACCCGCGCCAGCGTCTGGTTGATGACACCGGCCTCGGGCACGCCGCCGGTCATGCAGGAGATGAAGACGGGCGCGCCGAGGTGGTACCCGAAGAGGTCGACGGCGGTCGAGACGTCGGCTAGGTCGATCTCGGGCAGGGCGCGCGGCACGAAGCGGTAGCGCTCGAATCCGCTGGTGATGCCCTTTGCCGAGACGTCTTCCTCGAGGTTGATGCGCAGGTGCTCTGACTTGCGGCTCACGGTGCCACGGGAGACTTGACCGGACGTCTCCATCTCAGGCACGAGGCCCTCTCCCTCCTGTGCGAGGTCGCGCGAGCCCGCCAGGCAGTCACGCTCCCGCACCACCACAACCCCCGACTGTCACTCGCTCCGCATCCGTGCTGCCACGATCCACCAGCGGCGTCGAGTCGTCGGGTGCCGGAGCTCCCGGAGTGAGGTCGCGGCACCGAGCTTGCAGCCGTTGTCACGGCGGGGATGCCTGACCTATAGTGACGCCAATCTAGCACAGTGATGTGCGCGTGCAAAGATTGGACGGCTAGCGGAGCGCAACGAGACGCGGGAGCACAGCGGCCACCCGGACCTGATTGTCGCGCGGTCGACAGGTGCTTCCATGCAACGAGACGACAGGCCCGCGGTCGTGCGGGGGCGGCACCGAAACCAGGAGGACGAATGGCCATCACGATGCGGCAGAACCTGCGGGTCGTCACCTACATGGCAGCACAGCGCCTGAAGCGACGCGAGAAGTTCCCGCTCGTGCTGCAGCTCGAACCGCTCTACCAGTGCAACCTGGCCTGTGCCGGCTGCGGGAAGATCCAGCACACGACCGACATCCTGCGCCGCCGCCTCTCCGTGCAACAGTGCGTCGACGCGGTCGAGGAGTGCGGTGCGCCGATCGTGTCGATTGCCGGTGGCGAGCCGCTGGTCCATAAGGAGATCGACCAGATCGTCAAGGCGCTGGTGGCGCGGAAGCGGTTCGTCTACCTGTGCACCAACGCCATCCTGATGCGGCGCAAGCTCGACATGTTCGAGCCGTCGCCCTACTTCTCCTGGTCGGTCCACATCGACGGCCTGCGCGAGCGCCACGACGAGTCGGTGCAGCGCAGCGGCGTGTTCGACCGCGCCGTCGAGGCGGTCCGCGAGGCCAAGCGTCGCGGCTTCCGCGTCACCACCAACACCACCTTCTTCCAGCAGGACAACGCGCACTCGATCCGTGAGGTGCTCGACTTCCTGAACGACGACCTCCAGGTCGACGCGATGCAGATCTCTCCGGGGTACGCCTACGAGAAGGCGCCCGACCAGGAGCACTTCCTGCAGGTGGAGCGGACTCACCAGCTCTTCCGCGATGCCTTCGCCGACGGGCGGCGCAAGCGCTGGCGCCTGAACCACACCCCGCTCTTCCTCGACTTCCTCGAGGGAAAGGTCGAGTTCGAATGCACGGCGTGGGGCATCCCGTGCTACTCGGTGCTGGGCTGGCAGCGTCCCTGCTACCTGCTCGCCGACGGCTACGTCAGCACCTACAAGGAACTGGTGGAGACGACCGAGTGGTCCGAGTACGGCCGCGGCCGCAACGAGCGCTGCGCCAACTGTATGGCCCACTGTGGCTACGAGCCGACGGCCGTGATGGCGACGATGCACTCGCCGCGGGAGTCGATGCGCGCCACGGCGGACGTCGTGCTGTCGAGCCTGCCGACGACGCGGCTGCGCGCGGCCGAGTGAGCGCCGGCCGATGGCGGAGGGTCGCGATCCGGTCTTCGTGACGGGCGCCACGGGGTTCATCGGCCGCCACGTGCTCGATGCCCTGGTCGCGGCCGGATACCCGGCGCGGGTGCTGGTCCGGCCGGGGCGCGCGATCGACAATCTGCCGGCCGGCTGCAGCCCCGTCGAGGGTGACCTGCGCCGGCCGGGGGACCTCGCGCCCGCCATCGCCGGCTGCCGCTACCTGGTCCACGTCGCGGCGCTCTACACCTTCGGCCCACGCCAGCGCGGCGACGTCTGGGCGACCAACGTGATCGGGACGAGCGGCCTGCTCGAGGCCGCGCAGCTTGCCGGCGTCGAGCGCGCGGTCGTCACCTCGAGCTCGGCGACGGTTGGGCCGGCGCGGGGCGGCCGACCCGCCACCGAGTCCGACCGGGCCGATGTCGCCGACGGGCTCTCCGCCTACCACGGCTCGAAGATCGCCCAGGAGCGTGCCGCCTTCGCGGCGCGCATTCCGACGGTGCTCGTGCTGCCCACCATGCCGGTCGGTCCGGGCGACGCGCGACCGACGCCGACCGGCAAGATGATCGTCGACTTCATGCGCGGTCGGATGTTCGCCTCGCTGCCCGGCGGGATGAACGTCGTGCCGGTCGAGGACGTGGCGCGCGGACACGTGCTGGCGCTGGAGCGTGGCCGGCCCGGCGAGCGCTACCTGCTGGGCGGCGAGAACCTCCCGCTGGCCCGGCTCTGGGCGCTCCTCGCGCAGATCTGTGGCCGGCCGGTGCCGCGCGCCGAGATTCCGTACCGTGCCGCCTGGGGGCTCGGCTGGCTCGACGAGGTGCGCTGCCGGCTGACCGGGGCGCAGCCGCTGGTCCCGCTCGAAGGGGTCCACATGGCGCGCCACAACATGTTCGTGAACTGGGACAGGGCACGAACCGAGCTGGGCTACGAGGCAACGCCGGTGGCCGGGGCTCTGGAGCGGGCGGTCGACTGGTACCGCGCGCACGGCTACGCCGACGCTCCCGCTGGCCGCGACGTCCAGCCGCCAGGCGTCGTGAGCCGGGAGCGATGAATCGCGCCACTACCTGCGACATCGGCCCTCACCCGCGTCTCCTTTTTCGATCTTGGGAGACCTGCGGCGAGCCGAAGCGAACCTGGGTGAGGGCGGTCAGCAAGATCGGCTGAGGGCCGCGAGTGCCAACGGACATGGACATCGCCGATCCGCAGGTCGCGCCCCGCCGTTCGCCGCGCGGGACGGACATCACCGTGATTGCCCCGACGCGGCTCGAGTACCTCGCCGTGCGCGCGGCCCGGCCCCGCTGCCCGGTCGTCCACGCCGGCATGGGGCTGACCAGGGGCGGGGTGCCGGCCGGCCGCGCGGTCATCGTCTGCGGTCTCGCCGGCGGGCTCACGCCCGACCTGAAGCCGGGGACGGTCGTGGTGCCGGACGGGGTCGCGACGGGCGATGGACCGCTGCGGGACTGCGACCCGCGGCTGGCGCGGGCGCTCCGGGACGCCGCGCGAGCGCTCGGCCTCCCGGTCGTGACCGGCCCCCTCCTGACGGTCCCGACGATGGTGACGGGGGACGACCGCGCGGTTTGGGCCGCGCGGGGCTTCGTGGCGGCCGACATGGAGACGGCGCTACTACCTCCCGCGATGCCGGTCGCGACGGTGCGCGTGGTGCTTGACGCAGTGTCGCGGCCGATCTCGGACCGCTGGGCGGCGCCTACACCGGCAGCGCTGCGGCCGGTACTGCTCGGCGAGCTGGTCTGGCTGGGCTGGACGGCGCCGCGCTACGCGCTGCGGGCGGCGCGCGTGACCGCCGCGGCCCTTGGGCTGCTCGTCTGACGACGGATCAGTCCTTCAGGCGCGGGTCGAGCGTGTCGCGAAGCCCGTCGCCGAGCATGTTGGTTGCCAGCACCGTGACCATGATGGCGAGTCCCGGGAAGGTCGCGATCCACCACTGGTACTCCAGGTAGGCGCGACCCTCGCTCAGCATGCTGCCCCACTCGGGCGTCGGCGGCTGCGCGCCCAGTCCCAGGAAGCTCAGCGACGCGGCGACCAGGATCGCGGCGCCCACGCCGAGGGTGCCGGCGACGATGATCGGCGTGACCACGTTGGGCAGCAGGTGTCGCCGGAGAATGAGCCGGTTGGGCACCCCGATCGTGCGCGCCGCGTCGACGTAGAGCGACTCGCGCGCCGACAGCACGGAGCCGCGCGTGAGCCGCGCGTAGACGGGGATGGACGATATCCCGACCGCGATCATGAGGTTGGTGATGCTCGGCCCGAGCATGCTCACGATCGCCAGCGCGAGCAGGATGCCTGGAAAGGCGAGCATGATGTCGACGACGCGCATCAGCACGCTGTCGACCCAGCGAGCATAGTAGCCGGAGACCAGTCCAATCGTGACCCCGAAGACCGCCGCGATCCCGACCGAGATCAGCCCGATGACCAGCGAGATGCGACTGCCGAAGATCACCCGGCTGAGCACGTCGCGGCCGTACTGGTCCGTCCCGAACAGGTAGGGGAAGCCGGGGCTGTAGAGCGCGCTGGTCGGGTTGACGGCGTTGGGATCGAATGGGGCGATTGTCGGTGCGAAGATGGCCGAGAGGATGAGCAGGACCAGGAGTACCAGCCCCACGATGGCGGCCTTGCTCCGGCGAAAGCGGCGCAGGAACTCGATCCAGCGCGGAGTGATCTGGTAGCTGCGCGCCAGGACCGAGCCGCCCGCCTCCGGCGTCACGTAGCCCGTCGCCACGTCTGGCTTCTCACGCATAGCGAATCCGAGGGTCAAGCAGGACGTAGGTCAGGTCGACCAGCAGGTTGACCACGACGTAGCTGACGGCGATGACCAGCACGACCCCCTGTACCACGGGGAAGTCCTTGGCGAGGATCGCGTCCACGATCAGCCGGCCAATCCCGGGACGGCTGAAGACAGTCTCGATCACCACCGTGCCGGCGAGCAGTTGGCCGAACTGCAGGCCGAAGATCGTCACTACCGGGATGAGCGCGTTCTTGAGCGCGTGCTGGACGATCACGCGCCACTCCCGCACGCCCTTGGCCCGTGCCGTCGTGACGTACTCCTGACGCAGGATCTCGAGCATGCTGGAGCGGGTGAGCCGGGCGATGATCGCGGCGGCGCCGAGGCCCAGCGTCACCGCGGGCAGGACGAGCCCACGGATGCCGCCGCCGCCCACGGCAGGGAACAGGTGGATGTGTAACGAGAAGGCGAAGATCAGGATCAGCCCGAGCCAGAAGCTCGGCATGGAGACCCCGAGCAGGGCGAAGAACATTGAGCCAACATCGATCCAGGAGTTCTGCTTGATCGCGGCGATGATGCCGAGCGTCACCCCGATCACCGCCGCGATCAGCATGCCGGCCACCGCCAGTTCCAGCGTCGAGGGGAGGTTGTCCATGATGTCGGTAGAGACGGGACGCCGGTCACGGAACGAGTAGCCGAGGTCGCCGTGCAGCGCGTTCCACACGTAGCGGCCGAACTGCTCCGGCAGCGGCTCGTTCAGGTGAAGCTGGGCCCGCACCAGGGCGATCTGCTGCGGGCTGGTCTGGAACTCGCTGAGCATCAACTTCACCGGGTCGCCGGGCACGAGGTGCAGCATCGAGAAGACGAGCAGCAGCACCCCGAACAGCACGGGGACGGTCACCAGGATCCGCCGGAGCAGGTATGCGTACATCGCCGCCAGTCCAATCGGTCGCGCGCGTGCTACTTCGAGATCGACATGTCGTTGACGACCGGGTAGGTAAACCCGGTGAACTGCATGCCGGCAACGTTGCTGCGTAGCACGAACACCGAGAGCTGGTCGACCAGCGGGACGATCGCCGCCATGTCCATGATCTTCTGCTCCAGCTGCAGGTAGAGCGCCTTGCGCTTGGTCGGGTCGGACTGGGCGCGGCCCTGCTGCAGCATCTGGTCGATCGTCGGGTCCTTGACCCGGGCCCAGTTGAAGTTGGTGCCGATGTTCCCCGAGTAGAAGAGCGAGTAGAGCGCGTCGTAGTCGCCCGACCGCAGGAAGAGGGTCATCCCGTTGTCGACCCCCTTGTAGTTGTCCTCGTACCAGGGCGCCCGCGCCTGCGACTTGATCTGAACCTGGATTCCGACCTTCTTGAGCTGTGCCTGAATCAGGACGGACGTCGGGTCGGGGCCGCTGCCGTAGTCGATGGCGTTGAGGATGAAGTTCAACGGCTTGCCGCCCTTGGAGCGGATGCCGTTGCTGCCCATCTTCCAGCCGGCGCCGTCGAGGAGCGAATTGGCCTTGTTGACGTCGAACGGATACATCGCGCGCAGCGACGGGTCATCGATCATGGCGGCGACCAGCGGGCCGATGGCCTTGGTGCCGATGCCCTTGTAGAGCGTGTTGACGATGGTGTCCTTGTCGATGGCGTAGCTGATCGCCTGCCGCACGGCGAGCTCGTCGGTGGGGGGATTGTCCACCACCAGCAGCATGGCCAGCGGCACGCCGGTCCACGGCGCGGTCATCACCTTGAACTGGTTGGACGCCTGGAGCGGCGGCAAGCTCTGCGCCTGCGTGATGTCGATGGCCTGCGTCTCTCCCGACTGCACGGTGACGACGCGCGTGCCCTCCTCGGGGATGAACTTCCAGTTCACGCTGTCGAGGTAGCCGGGGCCGGACTGCGATGCCCACGGCACGGTGCGGTTGTAGCCGTCCCAGCGCTTGAGCGTCACCGACTGCTTGGGGACGTAGTTCGTAACCTGGTAGGGGCCGCTGAGAATCGGGGCCGCGTTGACCTGGCTGCCCTGCTTCGGCGTGCCGGTCGGCGACAGCAGGGCCAGGAACGGGGTGGCGGCGTTGACCAGGAACGGCGCGTAGGCCGACTTGAAGTTGACCGTGGCCGTCGCGTCGTCGACGACGTCGGTGCTCTTGTACGGGCCCAGCGCCCCCAGCGACGCCCCCGCGGTGAACTTCGGGTCGACCACGCGGTCGAAGTTCCACTTGACCGCGGCGGCGTTGAAGGGCGTGTTGTCCTGGAAGGTCGCCCCACTGACCAGCTTGAAGGTGAACGAGGTACCGTCCGAGGACGCCTCCCACGAGGACGCGAGCCACGGCTTGAGCTGCCGGTTCGGGTCCATGTAGATGAGCGACTCGCCGGCCGACGAGGTGATGTAGAAGGTGATCGCCGAGGGCGAGGCCTGGGGGTCGAAGGTCGGCGGCTCCTGGTCGATGCCGAAGGTCACCGTGCCGCCCTTGGCCGGTGCGGGCGTGGCCTGCGCGGTCGTCGTGGTGCTCCCGGCGGTGGGCGATCCGGTAGTGGAGGTGGCGCCCGCGCCGGTGCTGCTCTGGGTGGTGGTCGTCGAGGTGCTGGACGTGCTGTTCGAACTGGTGGGGTTGGACGGCTGCGACGAGCACGCGGCGAGCAGGCCGCCGACGATGCCGACGGACCCCGCCGTAGCGCTCAACCGGAGCAGCGTGCGTCGGGTGATCTGGCGGGCGAGCGGGCCCTCTGGCCGACCGCTGGGCTCGGCGTTGGTGGTCATGCCTGCACCTTCCTCGTCGAACGACTCCGCCGGTGGTGGCGGGGTTACGGCGGTCCCGCTGTGCCTGAACACGTCCCTTCCAGCAAGGAGCCCCGTCGGGCGGGGCTCGTCGCCGGTCGTACCGGTCACTGGTGCGCAACATGATATACGCGGCGTCGACATCGGTCCAGCGCGATCCCGGCGAGACGTGCCGGCGATGCTAGGGTCCGCGCGAGCGGCTGTCAACCGGCGGCGACGCCCGCGCTCCGGCTACAATGCGTGGATGGGGCGCGCGTGCCGGCTCGGCCGTGTGGCGTCGACGTGGATGGCCAGGACGAGGTGAGGCGATGGCGATAGAGGAGGGCACCCGGCGCAACCGCCTGGAGCGACGCCGGGGCGAGATGGCAGCGCAGGAGGCTGCCGCCGAGACGCGCCAGCACCAGCGCGACAAGCTCTCGGCGCGCGAGCGCGTGGAGCGGCTGCTCGACCCCGGCTCGTTCGTCGAGCTCGACGCCATGGTCCAGCACCGGTCGAGCTACTTCGGACTCGATCGGAACCGGCCCTACGGCGACGGGGTCGTTACCGGCCACGGGACGGTCGACGGTCGCACCGTCGCGGTCTTCTCGCAGGACTTCACCGTATTCGGCGGCAGCCTGGGTGAGGCGTTTGCCGAGAAGATGGTCAAGGTCATGGACCTGGCGCTGAAGATCGGGTGCCCGATCGTCGGTATCAACGACTCGGCGGGCGCGCGTATCCAGGAGGGAATCGAGGGCCTGGCAGGCTACGGCGAGGTCTTCTACCGCAACGTCCAGGCATCCGGTGTCGTGCCGCAACTCTCGCTGATCGCCGGGCCGTGTGCCGGCGGCGCGGTCTACTCGCCGGCCATGACTGACTTCACCTTCATGGTCAAGGGCATCAGCCAGATGTTCATCACCGGCCCCGACGTCATCAAGACCGTCACCGGCGAGGAGGTGACTCACGAGCAGCTCGGGGGCGCGGTGACCCATACCAGCGTGAGCGGCGTGGCGCACCTGGCGGCCGAGGATGAGGAGGATCTCTTCGCGCTCACCCGGCACTTCCTGAGCTTCCTCCCCTCGAACAACCTGGAGGACCCACCCTGGGTCGAGCCGGTCGACGACCCGTCGCGTGCCGACCCGGAACTGGACGACGTGGTGCCGGACGTGAGCACCCGGGCGTACGACATGCACGACGTCATCGGACGCATTGTCGACGACGGCGAGTTCGTCGAGATCCAGCCCCACTGGGCGCAGAACATCCTCATCGGTCTGGCCCGGCTGGACGGGCACGTCGCCGGCATCGTGGCGAACCAGCCCCGCGTGCTGGCGGGCACGCTCGACATCGACGCGTCGAGCAAGGCGGCTCGCTTCGTTCGCTTCTGCGACGCCTTCAACATCCCGCTGGTCACCTTCGTCGACGTGCCGGGCTTTCTGCCGGGCACGAACCAGGAGTACGGCGGCATCATCCGGCACGGCTCGAAGCTCCTCTACGCCTACTGTGAGGCGACGGTACCGAAGTTGACGGTGATCACGCGCAAGGCCTACGGCGGCGCCTACGTGGTGATGTCGTCGCAGTCGATCCGCTCGGACTTCAGCGTGGCCTGGCCGACGGCAGAGATCGCGGTGATGGGGCCGGACGCGGCGGTCAACCTGATCCGGCGGCGGGAAATCGCCGCGGCGGCGGATCCCGCGGAGACCCGGGCGCGCTTCGCGCGAGAGTACGAGCAGGAGTTCGCCAACCCGTTCCAGGCCGCTTCGCGCGGCTATATCGACGACGTGATCGCCCCAAGCCAGACGCGACCCTGGCTGATCCGGGCGCTGGCGACCCTGCGCGGCAAGCGGGCACCGGTGCCGGCTCGCAAGCATGGAAACATCCCCCTATGATCGCGGATGGGGCGGGCGACGCCGCGACAACCGTCCAGGTGACACCGGACGCGACCCCGGCCGAGCTGGCGGCGATCCTGGCGGTGGTAGCACGGCGAGCAGAACCGGCGCCGGCGCCGCCAACGGCGGCGTCGCCGTGGCACGAGGCGGCTCGCCGGGGCGTGCTCCACCGGGGTTGGCCGCGTGCGACGCTTGGGGGCTGGTCGCGGGCGGCGCGGCGCGAGATGCAGCACGCCGAGCACGGGTAGGAGGGACCGGTGGCGGAGTTCGGACGGCTGTTCCGGAAGATCCTGGTGGCGAACCGCGGTGAGATCGCCCTCCGGGTCATGCGGGCCTGCCGTGAGCTGGGTATCCCGACGGTGGCCGTCTACGGCGAGGGCGAGCGCGACGCGCCGCACGTCCGCTATGCCGACGAGGCCTTCCGTATCCCCTCCGAGCAGGCGCTGCCCTACCTCGACGTCGCCGCGATCGTCACGGCGGCTCGCACGGCGGGAGCCGACGGTGTCCACCCCGGCTATGGGTTCCTGGCCGAGAACGCGGCGTTCGCCCGCGCCTGCGCCGAGGCCGGCATGGTCTTCATCGGCCCGCCACCGGACGCCATCGCGGCCATGGGGGACAAGGTGGCGGCACGCCGGGTCGCGCGTGCGGCCGGCGTTCCGGTGGTCCCCGGCAGCCCCGGGCCGGTCGACGCTGCCGGCGCGCGGGCCTTCGGCGACGAGCAGGGCTATCCGATCGCCGTCAAGGCGTCGGCCGGCGGCGGTGGGCGCGGATTCCGCGTTGCCTGGAGCGCCGGCGAGGTGCGCGAGGCCTGGCAGGGCGCTTCCGGTGAGGCGTCGCGCTACTTCGGGGACCCGGCGGTCTACGTCGAGCGCTACCTCGACCATCCGCGCCACGTCGAGATCCAGGTCTTCGCGGACAACCACGGCCACGCGGTCTCGCTCGGAGAGCGGGACTGCTCGATCCAGCGCCGGCATCAGAAGCTGATCGAGGAGAGCCCGTCGCCGGCCATTGACCCGCCGACCCGTGCCCGGATGGGCGAGACCGCGGTGGCGCTCGCCCGCGCCGTGGACTATCGCAACGCCGGGACGGTCGAGTTCCTGTTCCAGGACGGCGACTTCTACTTCCTGGAGATGAACACGCGCATCCAGGTCGAGCACCCCGTCACCGAGCTCGTGACCGGGATCGACCTGGCGCGCGAGCAGATCCGGGTGGCCGCCGGGCTGCCGCTCTCCTTCGGCGAGGGGGTGCCGCTCGTCGGGCACGCCATCGAGTGCCGTATCAACGCCGAGGATCCCGCACGGGGTTTCGCCCCGACGCCGGGCCGAATCACCGCCTACCGGGCGCCGGCCGGCTTCGGTGTGCGCGTGGACAGCGCCGCCGAGGTCGGCTACGTCATCCTGCCGAGCTACGACTCGCTGATCGCCAAGCTGGTGGTCTGGGGCCGCGACCGGGACGAGGCGCTGGCGCGGCTGGACCGCGCGTTGAGCGACTACGTCATCGAGGGCGTCGCCTCGACGATCCCGTTCGACCGGGCGGTCCTCGCGGTCCCCGAGTTCCGTCGCGGCGACTTCGATACCCGGTTCATCGACCGGCACCCGGAGGTCGTCGAGCGGCTCGGCCCGTCGGGGGTCACGAGCGCGCCGGAGCAGGACGGTGTGGAGCTCCCGGAGGAGTACGTCGTGGAAGTCGGTGGCAAGCGCTTCGACGTGCGGCTCTACGCGCGGTCCGTCGCGGCGCCCGCACCGGCGCCTCGTCGTGGGGCGCCGCGGCCACATGCCCGCGCCAGCGCGCCGATCGCTTCAGGCCGGGAGGACGTGACCAGCCCGATCCAGGGGACGGTGCTGTCGGTCGGCGTCGAGGTCGGGCAATCAGTGACTGCGGGGACCGTCGTCTGCGTGGTCGAGGCGATGAAGATGGAGAACGAGATCACCGCCCCGCACGACGGCGTGGTGCGCGCGGTCGACGTCACCCCGGGCCAAACGGTCCAGATCGGGACGCGCGTGGCGCTGATCGAGGCCGCGCCGTAGCGCTGACGCCCAACCAGCGGAAAGAGAAACGAGTGGGGCGCCCGTCGGGCGCCCCTCATCGTTGCTGGAGCAATCCGGCTATCGCTCAGGCGTGTTCCCGGGTTGACTGTCCGGAGACGAGCGTGTCGGTGCCGCTGACGGCGTAGAGCGCCATGGCGGTGATGACGGCGCCGACGACGATGTCGTTGATCAGGATCTTCATGTCACCCGCCTCGCCGATGACGAACGGCGTGGCGATCAGCAAAATGCCGAAGATCGCGTTCAGCAGGCTCAGCCAGCCGGCGCGCTGAGCACCGGAGACGCGAATCCCCACCAGGAAGGCGCTCACGATTACGAGTCCCACCGTCGTCCACAACGCCGTGGGCATGTGGTTGTAGTGGAGGGCGAAGGGTGAGATGAAGCCCCACACGGCGAAGACAATGATTACGATCGCCGCGGTCTTGACCCGCGGCGGGACCGGAGCCTCCTGCCAGTCCATGCGACGGAATCTCCTTTCCTCAACTGCGGCGGCCGGCGTCACGCCCGCCGACCGAGCACCGGCCACGGCTTACCGGTGACCGGAAGCGTCCACGCGGTTCGCGTGCCGAGAGCGTGGTTCCCGCCGCGATAGTACATGGCACGGGCCGTCCCGTGAAGAGCCCGGGTCGGCGTTTCGCGGCCTGGCCGGCGCGCCGGCTCCCGCGACGTGTTCCGAACGAACACGCTGTACGATCGCCCCGGGAAGTTGTCATAAAGAAGATTGCGAAGTGGGTGTACGTATGTATAATGTGGATAACGGTGGGGAGCGGTGGGGATAAGTGGGGCCGTGTGTGGACAAGCGGCCCGCTCGCGCGGCGCGCGTGGGGTGTGGCTCCCGGCTGACGACGGACGAGGTCGTGGTGCCGACGGCATCGCGAGGGGTGGGGACGCGTGTTCCTTGGTCGCTACGCTCACAGCCTGGATACCAAGGGACGGCTGGCAGTCCCGGCGCGCTTCCGCGAGGCGCTCGGCACGGACGTCGTCATCACGCGCGGCATCGATCGCTGCCTCTCGCTCTACCCGATGACGGCCTGGGAGCCGCTGGCCGAGCGGGTGTCGTCCCTCTCCATCAGCGATCCGGACGCGCGCACCTTTCGCCGCATGGTGTTCGCCGAGGCCGCCAACGCGGAGTTCGACCGTCAGGGACGCATTCTCATCCCGCCAGACCTGCGCCGCTATGCTGGGCTCGATCGTGACGCCGTGGTGGTCGGGATGCACACCTACGTCGAGATCTGGAGTCCCGAGGCCTGGGAGGCTCAGTCCGATATCATGGAGCACCAGGGATCGGACATCGCCCAGCGGCTGGCCGCCCTGATCTAGCTAGACCGGAGCTCCATCACCCTATGTCCACCGACGCCAGTCCCGGCTACGCGGCCCAGGATTCGTCATTCCCATCTGGTCACGCCCCCGTCATGCTCCACGAGGCGCTCGCCTGGCTCGCGCCGCGCCCCGGCGGCCGCTACGTCGACGCAACCTACGGCGGCGGCGGCCACACCCGGGCCATCCTGGCGGCGAGCGCTCCCGACGGTCAACTGCTGGCCCTGGACGCGGATCCCGCCGCGGTGGCCCGTGCCCGGGCCGCGGCCGAGCTCGCCGGTGGGCGATTGGCAGCGCGACACGGGAACTTTGCCGACCTCAAGCGCCTGGCCAGCGACGCCGGGTTCGGCCGGGTCGACGGGATCCTGATGGACCTCGGCGTCTCCTCTTTCCAGCTCGACGAGGCGGAGCGGGGCTTCTCCTTTCGGATGCCGGCGGCGCTCGACATGCGCTTCGATCCGGGCGCCGGCTCGAGCGCCAGGGACCTGGTCAACGACTGGTCCGAGGCAGACCTGGTGCGCATCCTCTTCGACTTCGGGGAGGAGCCGCAGGCTCGGCGGATCGTCCGGGCCATCCTCGAGGCACGCCGCGCGGCGCCGATCGAGACCACCGACCGGCTGGCGGCGATCGTCGAGCGGGCCGTCGGCGGCCGGCGAGGCCGGGCTATCCATCCGGCGACCCGAACGTTCCAGGCGCTGCGGATCGCGGTGAACCGTGAGCTCGAGGCGCTCGAGGCAGGGCTGGCCGCCGCGGTGGAGCTGCTAGTCACGGGCGGGCGCCTGGTCGTGATCGCGTTTCACTCGCTGGAGGATCGGATCGTGAAGCGCACCCTGCGCACCGAGGCAAGCGACTGCATCTGTCCACCCGGCACGCCGGTCTGCGTCTGCGGGCACCGGGCGCGCCTGCGTGTGCTGACGGCGAAGCCGGTGCGGCCGGGCGACGCGGAGGTGGCGGCGAACCCGCGTAGCCGGAGTGCACGCCTGCGCGCCGCGGAGCGGCTGGCGTGAGCGGGACCACGCGCATGGTCCGGCCGCGTCGTGCCGAGGAGACGAGCGCCGAGCGCCGTCCGCGACCGGTCGCGCGTCCGGCCCGCCGCTACTTCGCGCTGAACGGCGCGGCCATGGTGACGATCGCGGCCGCGGCGCTGACGGTAATCGGAATCCTCTACCTGATCCAGATTGCCCACGTCGCGAGCCTCGGCTACCAGCTGAGCCGGCTCCAGAACGAGCGTGACACGCTCTCCATCGAGAACGCGCGCCTTGACTACCAGGTGGCGCAGTTCGAGTCGCTGGACACAATCGACCAGATCGCGACGCAGAAGCTGGGCATGACCCCGCTCGGGCGCCATCAGTTCATGCAGGTACAGGTCCCACCGTCAGACCAGCTGTCCCCGGTGCCGGCGCTGCAGGCGCCACCCGAGACCGCGTTGTCCCGCATCTGGCACGCGCTGGCGGGAATCGGCCGCGGCCAGGCGCCCGCCGTGGGGCCCCCCGCTCTCCCTGCCGGGGCGACCCGTTGACGAGGCCGGCGTGCCGGAGGCGGAGCCGATTCGACGTTGCCGTGGCCCGACACCGGTTCGGGAGCGCGCGCCGTGCGTGGTCATCCCCACGCCTAACGTCGCCGTGGGCCACCCGCACCGACTACGATTCGGTCGGCGTCGCGGCCACGGGAGGCGGGGGTGAGTGCCTTGCCGTCCCGCAACTGGGGATGACGGCACGCTGCTCGCTTCGTCGGCTCGGCGGCCGGCGCGGCGTGGTCGGCGCTGTCCTACGGGTACCCGGTGGGAGTGACCAATGATGATCAGTCTGCGCGACGTGCTCGACGGAACCGAGGGGACGGTGCGTGGCGAGGCGGGTCAGGAACTGAGCTTCAGCCGCGTCTGGCACGACTCGCGAGAGGTCGAGCCCGGCGATCTGTTCGTGGCGATCGTCGGCGAGCATCTCGACGGGCACGACTTCGTTCGACAGGCGTTCGCGCGGGGCGCCGCCGCGGCCATGGTCGACCGGGCGCACGCGGCGGTCCTGTCGGACGCGGGCGGGCCGCTAATCGTGGTTGCCGACACCCTCGACGCGCTGCAGCGCCTCGCGGCCTACTGGCGCGCGCGCCACAACGTCCAGGTGGTCGGCATCACTGGCAGCATCGGGAAGTCGAGCACCAAGGAGGTCGTCTGGGCGGTCGTGTCGCAGCGCTTCCGGGCGCTGCGCAGCCAGCGCAGCTTCAACAACGAGATCGGACTGCCGCTGAGTCTGCTGGCGATCGGTCCCGATACCGAGGTCGTGGTGCTCGAGATCGGCGGCGCCTATGCCTTCGGCGAGATCGAGCGGCTCGCCGCGATCGCCCGGCCGCAGATCGGCGTGGTGACCAACGTCAGCCACTCCCACCTGTCACGCATGGGGTCGCTCGAGGCCATCGCCGCCACCAAAGCCGAGTTGCCGGCGGCGATCCCGCCGGACGGGTCGGCCGTCCTCAACGGCGACGACGTCCGGGTACGTGCCATGGCGGACCAGTGCCGCGGGCGCGTCATCCTCTACGGCCTGGCGCCCGACTGCGAGGTGCGCGCCGAGAACGTGGAGAGCCACGGGCTCGACGGCATCACGCTCGACCTGCTGGTCGCTGACCGCCGGCACCACCTGCACGTGCCGCTCCTGGGCCAGCACAGCGCGCATACCGTCATGGCGGCCGTCGCGGTCGGGCTGGCCCTCGGCATGTCGGTCGAGGAGATGCTCCCCGGCTTTCGCGACCCGTCGGTGCAGCTGCGGCTGCTGACGGTTCCCGCGGTGGGCGGGGCGACCGTGATCGACGACTCGTACAACGCCAACCCGACGTCGTCGCTGGCGGCGCTCACCCTGCTGGGGGAGATCTCGACCCGGCGGCGCATCGCCGTCTTTGGTGACATGCTGGAGCTTGGTTCGTTTGAGGAGGAGGGTCACCGCATGGTCGGCCGGCGGGCGGCCGCCGTGGTCGACCGGCTCTACACGGTGGGGGAACGGGCCCGGATCATCGCCGAGGAGGCGGTGGCCTATGGGCTGCCGGCGTCGCACGTCCAGGCAGTGTCGACCAAGCGGGACCTGATCGACGCGCTGCGGGACGAGCTGGCGGAGGGGGACTACGTGCTGGTGAAGGGGTCACGGGGGGTGCGGATGGAGGACGTGGTGGCGGCGCTACGTGATCGGTCACGAACCGAATGATCGTGGTGATCGGTCTGACGATGCGGGTGGCACACGCGCTGAGCGCGAACAGCCTGCTGCCGCGCGATCCCGGCCGGAACCTGGCCGTCTCGCTGGGGCTCTCGGCCGTCGCGTTCGTCCTGACCGTACTGGTCGGACGGCCGTACATCGACGTGCTTCGCGCCCGCAAGGTCGGCAAGCAGATCCGGATCGAGGGGCCCGAGGGGCACCTGGTCAAGACCGGCACTCCGACCATGGGTGGGCTGATGATCACGGTGCCGGTGCTGTTCCTGACGATCGTCTTCAACCTCGCCGGCCGCCTTTCGATGTTGCTGCCGATTGGGGTGCTGCTGGGGACGGCCACCCTCGGGGCAATCGACGACCGGATGTCGCTGGTCGGGGCGACGCGCGCCGGCCTGGCGGCGCGCTTCAAGATGGGCTGGCTACTGCTGTTTGCGATCGT
The DNA here is from genome assembly GCA_035702805.1 of Thermomicrobiaceae bacterium. GTDB lineage: Bacteria > Chloroflexota > Chloroflexia > Thermomicrobiales > Thermomicrobiaceae > DASSZN01. The sequence goes on from DASSZN010000018.1 coordinate 16,586, forward strand.
GGGTGCGCTGGTGCTCTACTTCCCGCTCGGGCTCCGGAGCATCTACGTGCCGGGCATCGGCAAGCGCGACATCGGCCTGATCTACCTCCCGATCGCCGTCTTCGGCATCTCCGGCGCGGCCAACGCGGTGAACTTCACCGACGGGCTGGACTCGCTGGCCGGCGGCACCTCGGCGGTGGCCTTCGTAGCCTACGGCATCATCGCCTTCCTCCAGGGGCAGGTCCAGGTCGTCACCTTCTGCTTCATGATGGCCGGCGCGATCCTGGGGTTCCTGTGGTACAACGCCCATCCGGCGCAGGTCATCATGGGCGACACCGGCTCGCTGGCCATCGGCGCGGCGCTGGCCACCGCGGCGTTCATGACCGGCCAGTGGCTGCTCCTGCCCGTCGTCGGGTTCGTCTTCGTGGCCGAGGCCTGCTCGGTGATGCTCCAGGTGAGCTATTTCAAGCTGACGCACGGCAAGCGCATCTTCCGGATGACCCCGATCCATCATCACTTCGAGCTCCTCGGCTGGTCCGAGACGCAGATCACGATGCGGTTCTGGCTCATCGGGATGATGGCCGGGTTGCTCGGCGTCGCCCTGGCGCTCATCTGAGGAGCGGCTGATGGAAGGCGAGCGCGCTGGGCCACGGCTGCGCGGACAACGAGCACTGGTCATGGGGCTTGGCACGCGCCACGGCGGGGTCGGCGTCGCGCGCTACCTCGCCGGGGCGGGCGCGGAGGTGACCGTGACCGACCTGCGTCCGGCCGCGGAGCTGGGCGGGGCGCTGGAGGCTCTCGCCGGACTGCCGATCCGCTACGTGCTCGGCGAGCACCGCCCCGAGGACTTCACCGGCTCCGACCTCGTGGTGCGGAACCCCGGAGTCCCGGCCGACTCGCCCTGGCTGGCGCTCGCGCGCTCGTCGGGAGCGCGCATCGAGATGGAGATGACCCTCTTCTTCCGGGCCTGCTCGGCGCCGATCGTGGGGATCACCGGCACGAAGGGGAAGACGACCACCTCCACCCTCTGCGCCGGCATCCTCCAGGTGGACCACCCGGACACCGTGCTCGCCGGCAACATGGGCGCGTCCGCGCTCGACGCGTTGCCCCGCATCACGCCGACGACGCCGGTGGTGCTCGAGATCTCCAGCTTCCAGCTCGAGGGTATGGGCGAGCACGGGCAGAGCCCGCACGTCGCGGTCATCACGAACATCAGCCAGGACCACCTGAACCGCTACCCGTCGTTCGACGCCTACGTCGAGGTCAAACGGAACATCGCGCGCTTCCAGCAGCCGGGGGACTGGCTGATAGTCAATCGCGATGACCCGCTGTCCTGGGCCAGCCGGGCGGCCGGGCCGGCGGCTACCCTGCCATTCGGCCGGGGTCTGGACGCCGACACCGGGGCGTCGCTCGACGGGGACCGGCTCGTCTGGCGTGACGGCGGGCGAGAGATCGATCTGTGCGATGCGGGGGAGTTGAAGCTGACGGGCGCACACGCGGCGCTCGACGCGCTCGCAGCGACGGCGGCGGCCATCGCGGCCGGCGCAGCCGCGGAGGACGCGCGGCGGGGCCTGCTGGCGGCCGAGCCGGTACGTGACCGGCAGGAGCGCGTCGCCACCGTCGGCGGGGTGCTCTACGTCAACGACACCACAGCCACGGCGCCCGCCGCCGTAATGGCGGCTCTCGACGCGTTCCGCGAGCGGCCGGTCGTGCTGATCGCGGGCGGTGCCGGCAAAGGGGCGGACCTGGCCGCGGTGCTTGGCCGGGTGGCGGCCGAGGTGAAGGGGGTCGTGCTGCTCGACGGCTCGGCGACGCCCGAGTTCCGCCGACTGCTGGACGTGGCCGGAGCGCATCCGGTCCTGGGTCCCTTCAGCGTGATGGATGAGGCGGTGCGCGCTGCGACCGCGCTCGCGGTGGCGGGCGACGTCGTGCTGCTGTCGCCGGGGGTGGCGAGCTTCGGGATCTTCCGGGACGAGTTCGAGCGCGGTGAGGCCTTCCGCCGGGCGGTGGAGCGGCTGGGCGCTGCGGGGCGAGACGGGGTGCGGCGGTGAGCGCGGCGATTAGCACGGCCATGGACGCGGTCGGCGGGCGGATCGAACATCTCCTCGGGGCGCGGACCGCGCGCGGGAAGTTCCACGAGCCGGACTACTGGCTCATCACGATCCTGCTCACGCTGGTGATGTTCGGCACGGTGATGGTCTTCAGCGCCAGCTTCGCGACGAGCGTGCAGGCGGACGGCGGCACCGGCTACTCCTACCTGATGAAGCAGGTGCTGTGGGTCGCGATCGGTCTGGTGGGGATGGTGGTGGCCTTCAGCGTCGATTACCGCACGTGGCGGCGCTTCTCGCTGCCCGGAATCATCGCCGTGGTCGGGCTCTTGGCGATCGTCGCGGTGATTCCCGGCAGTCACGGCGCGGCGGCGTTCGGTGCCAAGCGCTGGATCCCGCTGGGACCGCTGACGTTCCAGCCGAGCGAGGTCGCCAAGCCGCTGCTGATCCTCTACCTCGCGGACTGGCTGGGCTCCAAGGGGGCGAAGATTCGCCACTGGAGCCACGGGCTGCTGCCGTTCTCGATCGTGCTCGGCACGTTGATCGGACTGGTGATGCTGCAGCCGGACCTTGGCACCTCGGCGCTGCTGGCGGCGATCGGCGTCGGCATGTTCCTGGTCGCCGGGGCCGACCTGCTCCAGCTCGGCATGCTGATGTCGGCGGGCATGATGGCCTTCGCGGTGCTGGCGCTCGGCGCCTCGTACCGCCGCGCCCGCATCCTGATCTTCCTCAACCCGAACACGGACCTGCGCAACCTCGGCTGGCAACTGGCGCAGGCGCGGCTGGCGCTGGGCAGCGGGGGCATCCTGGGGCTCGGGCTCGGCGCGAGCCGGCAGAAGTTCTCCTGGCTACCGGCAGCCTCGACCGACGCCATCTTCGCCGTCATCGGCGAGGAGTTGGGGCTGATCGGCTGCGCGCTGGTGCTGCTCCTCTTCCTCGCGCTGGCCTGGCGCGGCTACCGCATCGCCAAGCGCGCGCCCGACACGTTCGGCGCGCTGGTCGCGGTGGGCATCGTTACCTGGATGATCTTCCAGGCCGCCATCAACATCGGGGGAATCACGACCACAATCCCCTTCACCGGCGTGCCGCTGCCATTCATCAGCTACGGCGGCACGGCCCTGGCGGTGTCGCTCACGGCGATGGGGATCCTGCTGAACATCTCGCGTCAGACGCTCGACCGCGTACCCGTGCCGGCGGCGTCGCCGGCACGACCGGCCGGTGAAGCGCGGCACCCAGCACGGCCGCGTCGGGTGCCCCGGCCGCGACCGGGGCGCGAGTTCACTGCCCCGCGCCTGATCCGTCCAACCGGCCATCGTAGCAACGCCACCGCGCAGTTGGACCACGACGCGTGGGCGGGCACGTCCTTCGGCCGGGCGCGCGGCCGGCGCCCGCCCGGCGGCCGCCAGCACTGGGAATAGGCTGGGTCCTATGGTCGACGCCTCTGTCGAGCTACCGCCACCGCCCGCGACCGTCCACCTGATCGGGATCGGCGGCATCGGGATGAGCGGACTGGCGCGCATCCTGGCCGCGCGCGGCTACGTCGTCACCGGCTCCGACGCGGCGGAGTCGCCGGTCGTCCAGGCGCTGCGCGACGAGGGTTTCCTGGTCGCGATCGGGCATGACCCGATGAACCTGGGCGCGCCACAGCTCGTCGTGGCGACTGCGGCGGCGCGCTCCGAGAATCCCGAACTGGCCGCCGCGCGATCCCGTGGGCTCCCGGTGGTCAAGCGCGCGGTCCTCCTTGGCCGCCTCTGCGACGAGCGCGACTGCATCGCTGTGGCCGGAACCCACGGCAAGTCCACCACCTGCGGCATGCTTGCCCTCGCGCTCGTGCGCGCGGGTCTGGACCCGTCCTTCGCCGTCGGGGCGGTCGTGAGCCAGCTGGGTACCAACGCCCGTCCCGGGCAGGGCGCGATCTTTGTCGCCGAGGCAGACGAGTACGACTACAGCTTCCTATCGCTACACCCGTCCGTCGCGATCGTCACCAACGTCGAGCACGACCACCCGGACCTCTTCCCGACGCCGGAGGCAGTCGACGACGCCTTCGCACGCTTCGCCGCTCAGCTGCGTCCGGACGGGACGCTGGTGGTATCCGCCGACGACCCGGGCTGCCGGCGCCTCGTCGCGCGGCTCGGCGCGACCGCGCCACGGGTGGTAACGTTCGGCACCGCGCCCGACGCCAACTGGCGGCTTCGCCGCGCGCCTTCGGAAGACGGCGGTCCGGGTGACACGCTGGTGCGCGCGCCGGGCGGCGACGAGCACCCGCTGGACCTGCGGGTACCCGGGTGGCACAACCGGCTCAACGCGGTGGCGGCGCTGGCGGGCGGGGTTGCCGCCGGACTGTCGGTTGAGCAGCTCCTGCCCGGGATCACGGAGTTTGCGGGCGTCGGACGCCGCTTCGAGGAGCGCGGGCGCGTCGCGGGCGTGACCGTCATCGATGACTACGCCCACCACCCGACGGAGATTGCGGTCAACATCGCGGCGGCGCGTGAGCGGTATCCGGGCGCGCGCCTCTGGGCGGTGTTCCAGCCGCACACCTACTCGCGCACGCGCCTGCTGCTGGATCGCTTCGCCGAGGCGCTCTCGGGCGCCGACCGCGTGGTGCTGGCGGCCATCTATGCCGCGCGGGAGACGGACGACCTGGGGGTCAGCTCCGCGGACGTGGCGTCGCGGATCACCGGTCCACCGGTCGACCTGGTCGGGTCGGCCGACGAAGCGGGAGAGCGCGTGGCGTCGGCCGCTCAGGTCGGTGACGTCGTGCTGGTGCTCGGGGCCGGCGACATCTGGAAGGCGAGCGAGACGCTGCTGCGATCGCTGGCGGCGCGGGACACGGGACAGCGCCCCGCGTGAGACCGCGGGCGACGGCACCTGCCCAGACGTGAGGAGACGCGAGTGTCGCGACGACGAATACGGGTCGGCGTCATCTTCGGAGGGCGCTCCGGAGAGCACGACGTGTCCCTTCGCTCGGCCCAGGCAATCATGCGCGCCATGGATCGCAATCGCTTCGAGGTGGTGCCGATCGGGATCACGCGGGAAGGGCGCTGGCTGGTCGGCCCGGACCCGCTGCGGGAACTGGCCGGGACGTCGCGACTGGCGCTGGAAGGCGGCGGAGGGGAGCCGGCATCCAGCGAGGCCGCGGACCACTCGCTGACCGCGCGGGCGGACGCGCCGCTCGACGTGGCCGACGCCGGCTGGGTACGCGACCTCGACGTCGTCTTCCCGGCGCTCCACGGCCCGATGGGCGAGGACGGCACGATCCAGGGCATGTTCGAACTGGCGGACGTCCCCTACGTGGGTGCCGGAGTGCTCGCCTCGTCGGTGGCAATGGACAAGGTCACCGCCAAGCGCCTGTTCCAGCAGGCCGGTCTGCCGGTCGACCCGGCCTGGTTCAGCGTGACGCGCCGCGAGTGGCTACGTCACCCGGAGCAGGTCGCGGGGCGGATCGAGCGGGAGATCGGCTACCCCTGCTTCGTCAAACCGGTGAACATGGGCTCCAGCGTGGGCGTCACCAAGGTCCACCATCCCGGCGAGCTCGAGGCCGGCATGACCGAGGCGGGACGGCACGACCGGAGAATCCTGGTCGAGCGTGGCATGGATGTCCGGGAGCTCGAGGTCAGCGTGCTCGGAAACGAGGATCCGATCACGTCAGTCGTCGGCGAGATCGTGCCGAGCCGCGAGTTCTACGACTACGAGGCGAAGTACGTCGACGACGACTCCGAGCTGCTGGTGCCCGCGCCGATCTCCGAGGAGCAGACCGCGGCCGTACGGCGAGCGGCGCGCGAGGCTTTTCTTCTCCTCGACTGCGCCGGACTCGCGCGAGTCGACTTCTTCCTGGAGCGTCCAACCGGCCGGGTCTACCTGAACGAGGTCAACACCATTCCCGGCTTCACCCGCATCAGCATGTACCCACGGCTCTGGGAAGCGAGCGGTCTCTCGTTCCAGGACCTGGTGACGCGGCTGGTCGAGCTGGCCGTGGAGCGTCACACCGACCGGCATGGCGGTGCGGCGTGACGACGCGCACTGGCGACCTGACAAAGCCGCGCCGAGATACGTCTCGCCGTACCGGCCGGAACTCGCGGCTGAGTGGGTTCCTGCGTGCCTCCGCCGCCAATGGTCGCCTACCGGCCTTCCTGCTGAGCGTCGGGCTGACGGTCCTGCTCTTCGGGTTTCTCTTCTCGCGTGACTTCACCGTGCGGACCGTCGTCGTGCGGGGCAATACGCTGGCGTACGCGGACGCGATCGTGGCCGCCAGTGGGGCAATCGGCCAGCCCATCTTCCGGCTGAACACCGACGTCGTCGCCCGGCGCGTGGCGGCCTACCCGGCGGTGGCCTACGCGGACGTGTCGGCGCAGCTGCCAGACCGGCTGGTGGTGCAGCTGCACGAGCGGACGCCGGTGCTCGACTGGCAGGTCGGCAAGCAGTCCGTTCTGGTCGACGATCACGGCTGGGTCGTTGCCACCGGGTTCGATGCCAAGCTCCCGCGCGTGGTCGAGAACACGGGCACGCTGCCGGTAGTCGGGAGCCAGCTTCCGTCGGGGCTGATCGCGGCGGACCAGGCGATTCTCAGCCGGCTCGGGGCGCAGGTGTCGGCGATGGAGTATGACCCCGTCAGCGGTCTCACCGCGCAGCTCACCGACGGGCGCGAGATCGTGTTCGGCGGCTCCGACCGAATCCCCCTCAAGCTCAACGTCGCGGTGGCCGCCCTGGCGCTCTCCGATCCGTGGACGCGCCTCGACGTGCGCGAGCCGGATCGCCCGTACTACCAGTGACCGCGCCCGCCGCAACCTGTCGCTTGCATCGACACCGCGTACGGACGCACTCGCCT
>DASSZN010000221.1:0-18968 GCA_035702805.1 Thermomicrobiaceae bacterium
GATTTGTGCCGAGCGTGCCGGTCACGACCGCATCCGGGGATCGTGCGTCGGGTCGGCGTACCTGGGTGGGCAACCGCGATCGACGGCTTGCGGGCGCAGCTCGTCGTGCCAGGGTTCGTTGCGGTAGATCTGGCAGAGCCCGCAGGCGGCGCCGTGCTCAAACAGCCATGCCGTGGCGTCGGCGGGGCCGCGGTCGAGGACGAGCAGGCCGACGAGTGGGATCCCCGGAGCCAGACGGGTCGTGGTTCGTGGCGGTTCGCTGAGGGTCATGCGGTCCTCCTGACTCGCCGAAGGTCATGCCGCCAGTCTGGGCCGCGCGGTGTTGCCGGCGCGTCTGTGGTTTTCGATATGCCGACAATATGCTACCGGCTGGTAGCATCGGAGCATGCGCGTGCTGATCGTCGAGGACGAGCCCTACCTGGCCGAAGCCATCCGCGATGGCCTGCGGCTGGAGGCGATCGCGGCCGACATCGCCGGTGACGGCGACACGGCGCTGGAGCTGCTGGGCGTCAACGCTTACGACATCGCCGTCCTCGACCGTGACATTCCCGGCCCCTCCGGCGACGAGATCGCCCGGCGCATCGTCGCCTCCGGCAGCGGCATGCCGATCCTCATGCTCACCGCCGCCGACCGCCTCGACGACAAGGCCAGCGGGTTCGAGCTCGGCGCCGACGACTACCTGACGAAGCCGTTCGCGCTCCGCGAACTGGTACTCCGGCTCAGGGCGCTGGACCGCCGGCGTGGTCACAACCGGCCGCCGGTGCGCGAGATCGCGGGTCTGCGGCTGGATCCGTTCCGCCGCGAGGTCTACCGCGACGGCCGCTACGTGGCGCTGACCCGGAAGCAGTTCGCGGTGCTCGAAGTGCTCGTCGCGGCGGAAGGCGGCGTGGTCAGCGCGGAGGAGCTCCTGGAGCAGGCGTGGGACGAGCACGCCGACCCGTTCACCAACGCCGTGCGGATCACGGTCTCGGGGCTGCGCAAACGGCTCGGCGAGCCGTCGATCATCGCGACCGTGGCCGGCGTCGGGTACCGCATCGGCCCGCAACCGGACGCCGGCAGTGAGGGAGGAGACGGTGGATAGAGCGCCGGGGCTGAGCGTCCGGCTCAAGCTCACCCTCAGCTACGCCGGCCTCCTCGTGGTCGCCGGCGCGGTACTGCTCGCCGCCATGTGGGTGTCCTTTCTCCGTCGTGTATCCCCCGGTACGATCTTCAGTCCTCATGGCCTGGCGCCCGGCAGTCCCGTCCAACTGCGCGGCTCGGTGCTGAGGGTGCTGGTCACCGCTGCATCCATCCTGCTGCGCGGTTTCGCTCCGGTCGCGGCCATCGCGCTGGTATTCCTGCTGGTGTTCGGTCTCCTGGGGGGATGGCTGCTCGCCGGCCGGATGCTCGCCCCGCTGACCCGCATCACCGATGCGACGCGGCTGGCCGCGAGCGGATCGCTCTCTCACCGGATCCAGCTGGAGGGCCGCAGAGACGAGTTCCGCGAGCTCGCCGACGCCTTCGACGCCATGCTCGCGCGGCTCGAGGCACACGTTGCCGAGCAGCAGCGCTTCGCGGCCAACGCCTCCCACGAGCTGCGCACGCCACTGGCGATCACGCGGACGCTGCTCGACGTGGCCCGCAGCGACCCGAACCGCGACACCGGGGAACTCGTCGAGCGTCTCCACGCCGTCAACACGCGCGCGATCGACCTCACGGAAGCCCTGCTGCTGCTCAGCCGCGCCGACCAGCGGTCCTTCACCCGGGAGCACGTCGACCTGTCCCTCATCGCGGAAGAAGCCACCGAGACGCTCCTCCCCCTGGCCGAGAAGCGCGGCCTCACCATCGAGACCTCCGGCGACATGACCCCCACGATCGGCTCGCACGCGCTCCTGCTGCAGTTGACGACGAACCTGGTGCACAACGCGATCGTCCACAATCTGCCGGCAACGGGCGCCGTGTGGGTCACGACCGGCGCGCACCCGACGAGCGTGGTGCTCACCGTCGAGAACACCGGCGAGGAGCTCACCCCGCAGGTCGTCGCCACGCTGGCCGAGCCGTTTCGCCGCGGCACCGAGCGCATCCGCACCGACCACGCGGGCGTCGGCCTGGGCCTGGCCATCGTCAAGAGCATCACCCAGGCACACGGGGGAACCCTCACCCTCGCCCCCCGGGCCGGCGGTGGGCTGCGGGTCACGGTGCAGCTCCCCGCCGCGAACGGCGCCTGCTAGACTGGGCGCATGACGATCAAGAGACTGGACCACGTGAGCGTCGTCGTCGATGACCTCCCGTCCGCCGTCGCCTTCTTCACCACCCTCGGCATGACGCACGAAGGCGAGGCGCGGGTCGAGGGCCCGTGGGTGGACCGCGTCAACGGGCTCGAAGGGGTCCAGGTCGACATCGTGATGATGCGGACCCCAGATGGGGACGGGCGGCTCGAGCTGACGAAGTTTCACCATCCAGGCCTGGTCGAGAGCGACCCGGCGATCGCGCCGCCGAACACGCCGGGCCTCCGGAGCGTCATGTTTGCCGTCGAGAGCCTCGACGATACGGTCGCTCGCCTGCGCGCCGGCGGCGCCGAACTCGTGGGCGAGGTGGCCCAGTACGAGGACCAGTACCGGCTCTGCTACGTGCGGGGTCCCGCGGGCATCATCGTGGCGCTGGCCGAGGAACTCTTCTGACGTAACTGACGTCTCCGAAGAAGCCGGGGCCGCCCGGGGCGCTCCTCGAACCGCGGGTCCCTGCCTGCCAGGAATGTCCCCGTCGCGCGCCCAACCCCATGGTCGTCCGTCGACGACACGGCCGGACCGTGGGCGTCCCTCCGACGAGGAGGTGAACCGGGGCACGCCGCGCGCCTTCCCGGCTGCCGCTTCGTCGTTCCCCTGGTCGAGGAGGGCGCCACCGCCGGGAGGGCGTCGAGCCCCGCGGACCACCGGCTGGGCAACCGCGGCGCCGACGCGCCGAGTCTCTGGCCGGCCCGCTGCCGCGATCGGACGGTATCGAGGGGCAGCCCAATCGAGCGCATGGCGCGGCGGGGTCGTGGTGGAGGCAGGCGGCGCGTGGCGCGCGCCGGATGATGGAGAGCGGGGCGCGCCGACTGGCCCGCCCCGTGTGCATGTCTGGGGGTCCGGTTCCGGCCGTCGGGCGGCTCAGGCCGCCTTGACCGCGGCGGTCAGCTTCGCCAGCGAGTCCTTGGCGTCGCCGAAGAGCATGACCGTCTTGGGGTTGTGGAACAGCTCGTTCTCGATGCCGGCGAAGCCGGGCCGCATGCTGCGCTTGAGCACCACGATCGTGCGCGCCTGGTCCACGTTCAGGATCGGCATGCCGTAGATCGGGCTGCTGGTGTCGCTGCGCGCGGCGGGGTTCACGACGTCGTTGGCGCCCACCACCAGCGCGACGTCGGCGCGCTCGAACTCGCCGTTGATCTGCTCCATCTCGTAGAGCTGGTCGTAGGGGACGTTGGCCTCGGCCAGCAGCACGTTCATGTGCCCCGGCATGCGCCCCGCCACCGGGTGGATGGCGTACTTGACCGTGACGCCGTGCTTCTCGAGCTCGCTGGCAAGCTCCCGGATCTGGTGCTGCGCCTGGGCCACCGCCAGGCCGTAGCCCGGCACGATGATGACCTCGTTGGCGTAGGCCATGGCCACCGCGACGTCCTCCGCGGTCGTCTCGCGGATCGGCTTGGCCTCGCCGATGGCGGCGGGGCCGGCGCCGGCCGTGACCGAGCCGAAGGCGCCGAAGAGCACGTTCGCCAGCGAGCGGTTCATGGCCCGGCTCATCTGGACGGTCAGGAATCCGCCGGAGGCGCCGACCAGCGCGCCGGCCACCACCAGGATCTCGTTGTGGACGACGAAGCCGGTCACGGCGGCGGCGATGCCGGTGCAGGAGTTCAGCACCGCGATCACGACCGGCATGTCGGCGCCGCCGATCGGCAGCACGACCAGCACGCCGAGCACCAGGGCCGCGAGGAAGAGGAGCCAGATGATGAGGTCGCCGCCGTTGAAGCCGACCAGGAAGACGCCCAGGCCGATGATGATCAGCCCGACGACGGCGTTGACGACGCTCTGCCCCTGGTACTGGATCGGCCGCCCGGAGAGGAGCTCCTGGAGCTTGCCGAAGGCCACGGCGCTGCCGGCGAAGGAGATCGAGCCGAGGATCACGCCGACGACGGTGGCCAGGACCTCGCCGCTGGTGATGACCGTGTTGGAGCCGAGCAGGCCGGTGAAGTGGGCCAGCTCGACGAGCGCGGCGGTGCCGCCGCCCATGCCGTTGAAGAGCGCCACCATCTGCGGCATGGCCGTCATGCGGACGACGCGGGCGAAGTAGATGCCGACGGCGGCGCCGAGCGCGGTGCCGACGACCAGGATGCCGATGTTGATCGGCTTCCAGATGAACGAGCGGTCGAGCAGGGTCACGGCCAGGGCGAGGCCCATGGCGACCATGGCGTAGCGGTTGCCGGTGCGCGCGGTCGCCGGGGAGCTCAGCCGCTTGAGCCCGAAGTAGAAGATGATCGCGGAGATCAGGTAGGCGATGGCGATGACGGCGTCGCGATAGCTCGTAATCACCGCTTCTCCACCGGCTTCTTCTTGAACATCTCCAGCATCCGATCGGTCACGACGAAGCCGCCGAAGACGTTTCCGGCGCCGAGGAAGAGCGCGATGAAGGCCAGCACGTAGAGGAGCGGTGTATTGGCGGTGCCGGCGATGAGGAACGCACCGAGCAGGACGATGCCGTGGATCGCGTTGGTGGCCGACATCAGCGGCGTGTGGAGCGTTGCCGGCACGCGCCCGATCACCTCGACCCCGACGAAGATCGCCAGGATGAAGACGTAGGCGCCGAGAAGCACCTCCTGGTTCACGCGACTCCCTCCTTCTCCTTCATCCACGCGAGCGTCGGGCCGTGCCGGACCTCGCCGCCGCGCGTCAGGGTGACCCCGCCGGTGATGGAGTCCTCCAGGTCGACGCTCAGCTGGCCTTTGGGTGCCAGGTGCTCGAGGAGCGAGGAGACGTTCTTGGCGTACATCTGGCTGGCATGGAACGCCATGTCGCTCGGCAGGTTGAGCGGCCCCATGATGACCACGTCGTGGCGCACGACCGTCTCGCCCGGAACGGTCAGGGTACAGTTGCCGCCCATCTCGGCGGCGAGGTCGACGATGACCGATCCGGGACTCATGCTCTGCACCGTCTCCTCCGGGAGGAGGACCGGCGCCGGTCGCCCGGGGATGAGCGCGGTGGTGACGATCACGTCGGAGCGGGCCGCCCGGTCACGGATCAGCTCGATCTCGCGGCGGATGTGCTCCTCGGCGAGCTCCTTGGCGTAGCCGCCGGTGTCCTGGGCCTCCTCGCCGCTGACGTCGAGCTCGACGAAGCTGGCGCCGAGGCTCTCGACCTGCTCCTTGACGACCGGCCGGGTGTCGAAGGCCTCGACGACCGCGCCGAGCCGCCGGGCGGTCGCGATCGCCTGGAGACCGGCGACGCCGGCCCCGAGGACGAGGACGCGCGCGGGCCGGATCGTGCCGGCGGCGGTCATAAGCAGCGGGAAGAACTTCTTGAGGGCGTTGGCACCGAGCAGCACGGCCTTGTAGCCGGCCACGGTGCTCATGGATGAGAGCGCGTCCATCGGCTGGGCGCGCGTGATCCGCGGGATGGCGTCCATGCTCATCGCGGTGACCCGGCGCTCGGCGAGCTGGACGACCAGCTCGGGGTGCACCAGGGGGGCGAGGAAGGCGATCAGGATCTGGTCCGCCCGCAGCAGGGCCAGCTCCGGCTCGGTCGGCCGCTGCACCTTCAGGATCACGTCCGACTGTCCGAAGACGCCGGCCGCGTCCGGCAGGATCGTCGCGCCCGCCTCCTGGTACATCGGGTCCAGGAAGCCCGCCGCGTCGCCCGCGCCTCGCTCCACGACGATGCGGAAGCCCTGACCGGTAAGCCGCTTGACGACGTCCGGCGTCAGCGCCACGCGCTGCTCGCCCACCATCGTCTCGCGCGGCACGCCGACCGTCAGTGTGGCGGCTCCGTTCGGCTCTGGTGGAAGCAAGACCCCTAACTCCTTGACCTACGGCACGGACGGCGGTGCCGTCCGCGCTGCGCGAGGAACTCGCCACGCGATGCGTGGTCCCCTCTCCGACGGGGCGATTCTACCCCGGTTTGTCCGCGCGTGGAACGAGTGGCCGTGAACTCGTGAACATTCCCGCCGCACGGTCGCCCGCGGGCCGCGCATGTCGCCACGGCGCGGGCGCCGGAGCCCGTTCCCCGCTCGGTGCCGGGGCAATCGCGTCCGACGGGTAACCGGGTCGGGGGTTTCGACCTGGTCGCGCAGGCCGCTACCTCATCGACGGCGGTGCCGGCGGCCCGCGGGTAGCTGACGCCACCCTGAGCGGCCGGGCGCCCGGTATCGACGTCGACGGGGTGGAGGCGCGGTTCCCGGAGCGGCGTCAGGCGACGCCGAGGGAAGCCCCCGACTCCGGGTCGAAGAGGTAGACGTGCCCGGGCGCGGCGCCGAGGGAGATCCGGTCGCCCACCTTCAGCGGCTCGCTGGCGCTGATCACGGCGACGATGTCCTGGCCGGCAGAGGTGGCGTGGATGAGCATGTCGTTGCCGAGGAACTCGGTGACGTCCACGACCGCGGCGACGCTGAGGCCGCCGTCGCCCGCCGCGCCGAGCTCGAGGTGCTCCGGCCTGACACCCAGCACCACCGTGCCTGAGCCGAGCCGGCGCACGGCTGCCGCCTGGACGTCGTTGAGCGTCGCGGAGATGGTCCCGTCCGGGCTGGCCAGGCCGGGCGCGCCGTCGGCATCGGTGACCGTCATGTCGACGAAGTTCATGGCGGGGGAGCCGATGAAGCCGGCCACGAAGCGGTTGGCGGGACGCTCGTACAGCACCCGCGGGGTCCCGGCCTGCTCGAGGACGCCGAGGTTCAGGACCGCGATGCGGTCGGCCATCGTCATGGCCTCGATCTGGTCGTGGGTGACGTAGATCATGGTGGCGCCGAGCCGCTGGTGCAGGCGGGCGATCTCGGCCCGGGTCTGCACCCGCAGCTTGGCGTCCAGGTTCGACAGGGGCTCGTCCATCAGGAAGACGGCGGGCTCGCGGACGATCGCCCGCCCGAGGGCGACCCGCTGGCGCTGGCCGCCGGAGAGCTGCCCCGGCTTGCGGTCCAGGTACGGCTCGAGATCGAGGATGCGGGCGGCGCCCCGAACCGCCCGGTCGATGTCGGCGCGGGGGAACTTCCGCAGTTGCAGGCCGAAGCTCATGTTCTCGTAGACGCTCATGTGCGGGTACAGGGCGTAGCTCTGAAAGACCATGGCGATGTCGCGGTCGCGCGGAGGGAGGTGATTGACCACCCGGTTGCCGATCTCGACCCGGCCGCCGGTGATCTCCTCGAGGCCCGCGATCATGCGCAGCGCCGTCGTCTTGCCGCACCCCGACGGTCCGACGAAGCACATGAACTCGCCGTCGGCTATCTCGAGGCTGAGCCGGTCGACGGCGAGGGTGCCGCCGGCGTAGCGCTTGGTCAGGTTCCTGAGCGCGACACGAGCCACGGACTCACCTCACTTGACGGCGCCCGCGAGGACGCCGCTGACGAAGTAGCGCTGGAACGCGAAGAACACGATCAGGGGCACGATGATCGAGACGATGCCGCCGGTCGAGATCACCCAGTAGTCGGCGGCGAAGGTCCGGATCTGGTCGAACATGAAGATCGTGAGCGGCTGGTGGATGCTGCCGCCGAGGAAGACCAGCGCGACCAGCAGGTCGTTCCAGACCCAGATGAACTGGAAGATCGCCAGCGAGGCGATCGCGGGGAAGCCGAGGGGGAGCACCACCCGGCGGAACAGGGTCCACTCGTTGGCCCCCTCGATCCGCGCGGCCTCGAGCAGATCGAGGGGAATTCCCATGAAGAAATTGCGCATCAAGAAGATGCCGAAGGGGAGCCCGAACGCGACGTGGAAGATGATCACGCCCGGGATGGTGCCGAAGGGGTTCCAGCCGATCGCCGATCCCAGGTCCCGGTACAACTGGACGACCGGGATGAGCGCCACCTGGACCGGCACGACCATGAGGCCGACGATGACCAGGAAGATGGCCGAGCGGCCCCGCCAGCCGCCGAACACGAGCGAGTACGCGGCCAGGGAGGCGATCACGGTCACCAGGATCGTAGCGGGCACGGTGATCGCCAGGGACGTCACCAGCGAGTCGAGGATCCCGCCCGCGGCGAACCCCTGGGCGAACAGAGTCCGGTAGTTCCGCAGCGTCAGTTGCGCGGGGGCGGCGAAGACGGTCCACCATCCCGACGTGGCGAAGTCGCCCTCGGGGCGGAGGGAGAAGATCAGGAGCGAGACGGTCGGCACGAGCCAGAAGACGGCCACGACCGCCAGCACCAGGTTGAGCAGCCACCGCGACGGGCGCAGCGCCGACCAGATCCGCGCCGGCACGCTGGCAGACGCCGGAGAATCCTCGCTGGCTGCAACCGCGCTCGTCACCGGACGTCACCCCTTGATCTTCTTGAGATTCCACAGCATCGGCGGGATCACCAGGATGAACAGGATCACGGCCAGGGCGCTCGCCAGGCCGGTGTGGATGCCCCCGGTGAACCCGAAGTTGTACATGGCCAGCGCCAGCGTGTTGGCGTCCCCCTGGGAGGAGCCAGGCGGCATGTTGATGATGATGTCGAAGATCTTCAGCACGTTGACGATCATGGTGACGAAGACGACGATCAGGACCGGCGTGAGCATCGGGACCGTGACGCGGCGGAAGGTCTGCCACTCGGTGGCGCCGTCGATGCGCGCCGCCTCGAGCACCTCCCGGTTGAGCGCCGCCAGGCCGGCCCCGATCACGACCATGGCGAAGCCGGCCCAGATCCACAGGTAGGCGATGATCATCGCCACGTCGACGAGGGGCACGCTGAGCAGGGCCTGGGCCGTCTGGCTGAGCCCCCCGGTCGGCGTCAGCGACCGGGTGCCGAGCCAGAAGGTCCCGGCGTAGCCGGCGGTGAAGTTCGACGCCGCGATCTGGACGCGGAAGGTCCCGGAGCCGACGTGCGAGAACGTGAACAGCCCGTTCGGTCCGGACGTCGTCGTCGCCACGGTGCTGCCGTTCGCGCCGATCAGTGCCAGGCGCATGCTGGGTAGGCCGACCTCGTCGGGGAAGACCTGCCCCTTCGCGGTGGGATGCGCCGGGGAGAAGTCCCGCCACACCAGGCCGCTGACCGCGCCCGGCGTGGCCCTCGGCACGACGGCGCTCCTGGCCCCCAGCAGGGAGAGCGTGGCGGGTGCGATCCCGCTCAGGCCGAGCCTGATCGTCCCGCCCGCCGCGACCGTCGCGGTGCTCAGGAGGGCACCGTGCGGGGCGAGGCGCACCCCGCTCGACGCCAGGCCGGCGACGGTCTGGCCGGTGGAGGTGTCGACGGGATAGGCGCCGGGCGGGTGGTACCAGTCGTCGACGGTCTCGATGACGGCGTTGACGATGCCGACGTGTGGATCGAAGTCGAAGATGGTGCGCCAGACGAGCGCCGAGGCGGTGAGGCTGAAGACCACCGGCATGAAGATGATCGTCTTGAACGCGGTGGACCAGCTGATGCGCTCGGACAGGACGGCAAGGGTCAAGCCGATGAACGTGACGAAGAAGGGAAATACCAGCACCCAGATGACGTTGTTGCGGAACGTGAGCAGGATGGAGTTCGTCGAGAAGATCGCCTGGTAGTTGTGGAGCCCGACGTACCTGGTCGCCGTCTCGTTGAACAGGCTGTAGCGGACGGTGGCGACCACCGGGTAGATGACGATCGCAAGCAGCCAGGCGGCAGCCGGGACGAGGAACAGGAGTGACCCCAGGTGGCGGCGCCACGCGCCGCCAGCCGGCTCGACGACGAGCGCCTCCGCCGCGGCGTCCTCAACTACCATTCCGGTCTTGGCCCCCGTTCTCTCCGACTGGGGGTGGTACGGGACCGGCAGCCCGGTCCCGTACCGACTCGCCCGCCGAGGCGCTGGGTCAGTGGCCGAGCGCGGCCTTGGCCTGCGAGTCCATCGTGTGCTCGATGGAGGTGATGTTCGACGCGGTCGGGTTCTTGACGAAGTTCAGCATGTCCTGCCACATCTGGTGCTCCCAGGTGCCCTGCAGGTCGTCGAGGCTGAACACGAAGCTGGACGCGTTCTGGAGTTCCTGGGCGTCGGTCTTGGCGACGGAGTTGGGGTAGCTGTCGAGCGACACCGTCTTGTTGGGGGTCGCAAAGCCGCCGAGGTGCGCCCAGATGGCGCCGCCCTGCGGCCCGGCGAGGTACTTGATGAGTTCCTGGGCCTGCGGCGTCGACTTGAGCAGCATCGCCACGTCGCCGGCACCCTGGATGGCGCCGTTGTTGGCGCTGTCGGCGGCCGGCGCCGGGAACGGGAAGAAGTCGTAGCAGGGCGTCTTGCTGGCGTCGGTGGTGCACTTGGCGCCGCCGGTCCCGGTCGTGCCCGCGGTGTAGTTGGAGGAGTTGCCGGTGATCTCCGAGACCACGAAGTCACCCTCGATCACCATGGCCGCCGACGGAGCCGTCCCCGGCTTGGGGAACACCTTGTCGACGCAGTTGGGATAGGAGCCGTTGGACAGGGCACCGGTAGAGCCGCCGACGAGGTACTGCGACTGGATCAGCTTCCCCATCGTGGAAAAGGCCGTCGACACGGTCGGGTCGGTCCAGGGGATGTTGTGGGCCGCCAGCTTGTTGTAGTCAGCCGTGCCCGCGGTCTTCAGGTAGACGTTCTGCCACATGTCGGCCACCGGCCAGCCGACGTCGGTGCACAGCGAGAGCGGGGCGATGCCGGCAGCCTTCAGCGTGGCCGAGTCGGAGACGAGTTGCTCCCACGTCTTGGGCGGTGACGAGATGCCCGCGGCAGCGAACTCGGCGGGGTTGTACCAGATCGTGTTCTTGTTGGCGCCCTTGAACCAGACGCCGTAGAGCGTGTTGTTGACGGTGACGAGGTTGTTCCAGGCCGAGCCGAAGTTCGACGACAGGTTCCCGATGATCGGGCCGACGGGCTGCAGCTTCCCCTGCTTGGCCAGGGTCACCAGGGTGCCCGGGTCCGGCACGAGAGCGACGTCCGGCGGGGCCCCGCCGGAGACGGCGGCCTCGACGGCCGTGTCGGTCTGGTTGCCTTTCCCCTGATAGTTGACGTGGATGCCGGTCTGTGACTCGAACGGCGCCAGCGCCTTCAGGAAGTCCTGCTGCTCGGTGCTGGTCCACTCCGCCCATACCGAGACCGAGCCGCCGATGTGCTGCAACCCACCGCTCGCCGCCGTAGCGGGGGTTCCCGGCGTCGCGGCGGCGGCCCCGGGGGAGGCGGCGGCCGTCACCGGCGTCGCGGCGGTCGTCCCCGACGTTGCCGCGGTGGTCGCGGTCGTCGCCGCGCTGGTCGACGCATTCCCGGCGGACCCCGACGACCCGCCGCCGCAGGCGGCCCCGACCACGGCGAACACCGCCAACACCGCGACCATCCGGTACCGACTGCGATCGGGCCGCACACCTCGCTTGATCTCCACTCAGATTCCTCCTAGTCGCTACCGGACGGTGACTGCATGGGCGTGACCGGTCCCGCGTCCGACCGGGCGCGCCGCATCTCTCGGCGGCCGTCGCGGTGCGGGCTCGCTCCCGGCCGGTGGCCGGATGCGTGCCGATCGTCCTCCCCTCACCAACGCGATCGGGTGCCACTCCCGGCGCACTACGTCACTCCCTTGGTGCCACGAACCGCCCGGCACGACAGGACGCCATCGCGCCGGGCGAGTTTTCGCATGGGATACACCGCCGGCGGCACCGCGTGGCCGTGTCCGTTGCGCGCCCACGCCACCGCGGCCCGCGCCATCAGTTCCGGCAGCCGCGCGCGCTGCCTGGAGGTCAATCCGGGACGCTGCCCCGGCGGCAGGTGACGGCGCGCGGCCTCCCGCGCGGTCCGGGCGCACTCGATGCACCGGGTGACGGGCCGGTCGCTGCCGCCAGTGCCGCCGCGATCCGGCGCCGCGGCCAGGCCGGCGCGGTCAGGTTCCGGGTTCGAAACCGGCGGTACTCGTTCCAGTGCTGCGGCGGTGCCTGCTTTTCCATGGCCGCGCCCAACCGCAAATCGAGGGCCACCTTTTTGGCTCAGCGGAACCGCGAGCAGGTCGGGAGGGATGCCCCCGGTCACCGCCGGTACCCAGGAGGGCCCCGGCCTGCTACGATCTAGCGGACGTTCCCGGGCAAGCAACGGCGTGCGTGGACCCGGCAGCAACCGGGCTCCGGAGGAGACGGCTGGGTGAAAGTCGCGGACGGGATCGTACGGGTCGTGGTGCCCAACGACGGGATCATGGAGGAAGAAACCAACGCCTACATCGTGGGCGACGACCCGGTGCTGGTGGTAGACCCCGGGTCGGCGGCCGGTACGGCGACGGTGCTGGCGGCGCTGAAGGAGCTGGGCAACCCGGCCGTGCGGGACATCCTGCTGACCCACGCCCATCCCGACCACGCGGCCGGGGCCGGGGCGCTGCGGGAGGCGACCGGAGCGCCGGTCTGGCTGCACCCCGACGACTTCCCGATCCTGGGCCGGATGGGCTTCGAGGTCCCGGTCGACCACGAGCTGGCCGACGGACAGGTGGTCGAGATCGACGGGCGCGCGTTCGAGGCGCTGCTGACACCGGGGCACGCGGCGGGGCACATCGTCTTCGTGGAGCGCGGCACCGGCGTCACCCTGGCCGGCGATATGGTCCACGGCGTCGGCACCGTCGGCATCTTCCCCCCGCACGGCAGCCTGCAGGCGTACCTGAACTCGCTGCAGCGCATGCTCGACCACGGCGTGACGCGGCTGCTGCCGGGGCACGGCCCGGTCGTCGAGGACGGCCCCGCCAAGCTGCGGTTCTACATCTCCCATCGCCTGGCACGGGAGGCGGAGATCGTCGGCGTGCTCGAGGACGGCCCGACCGTGGTCGAGGAGATCGTCATCCGGCTCTACCCGGACGTCCAGCCGCAGCACCGCCACGCGGCCCGCGCCACCGTGCGCGCCCACCTCGAGCGGCTGATGGACGCCGGACGCGTCACCCGCGAGGGCGAGGGGGAGCCGGCCGTCTACACGCTGGCGCGGGGCTGACTCGCGCGCGGCAGGCCCGGAGCGGCGGCATCCTCGATCGAGGTCCCAGCGCTGGGGCGCGACCGCAGGGGCAGCGCGCCCGAGCCGTCCCGGCCCGCTGGTATAGTTTCGGTTGGCCGTCCCGCCTCCAGACGCGCGTGGCCCCGCGGCACCGACGCTGCGCGCTGCCATGCCCGTGGAGACGTCGCGGCCGGGAGACGCCTCGGGAGCAAGGAGGGACGATGGATCGCGAGCAGGCCTGGTCGCTGGTGACGGAGTACACGACGCAGCCGCACCTCATCCGTCACATGCTGGCGGTCGAGGCCGCCATGCGGGCCTACGCCGAGCGCTTCGGGGAGGACCCGGAGCTCTGGGGACTGGTCGGGCTGCTGCACGACTTCGACTACGAGCGCTACCCGGACATCAGCGTCGAGGGTCACCCGGTGGTCGGCGCCCGCCTGCTGGGTGAGCTGGGCTGCTCGCCGGAGGTGACGCACGCGATCCTGGCCCACGCCAGCGAGGTGACCGGGGTCGAGCCGGAGACCCGCCTGGAGCAGACGCTGGTCGCGGTGGACGAGTTGACCGGCTTCCTGGTGGCGGTGGCGCTGGTGCGGCCGTCGAAGAGCATCCTCGACGTCGAGGTCAAGAGCGTCAAGAAGAAGTGGAAGACCAAGGAGTTCGCGGCGCCGGTCAACCGCGCGGAGATCGAGCACGCGGCGACCCAGCTCGGCGTGCCGCTCGACGAGCACATCCAGATCGTGCTGGACGCGATGAAGGCGCGCGCCGCGGAGCTCGGCCTGGAGCGCCAGGCGGCCTGAGCCGGCGGCGCGACGATCCCCCCGCGGCCACGAACTTGCGCGCCGGTCCCCGGTCGCGGCATGGCTGGACCGGCTCGACCCGCGGTTCGGCCGGGCGTCACGAGGTGAGGAGGTCAGGCGATGGACGTCTTTGACGCGGTGCGCACGGTCCTGGCGGTGCGGGAGTTCCGGCGCGACCCGCTCCCGGCGGAGGTCGTGCGGAAGATCGCGCGGGCGGCGCGCCTGACGGCGAGCAGCCAGAACGGGCAACCCTGGCACTTCGTGATGGTCACCGACCGCGACACGCTCCAGCGCGTTGGTGAGCTGGCCCGCACCGGGCACTACATCGCCCAGGCGCCGCTGGCGGTCGCGGTGGCGATCGACAAGGAGTCGCGGTTCGGCGTCTCCGACGCCAGCCGGGCGATCCAGGACATGGCCCTGACGGCCTGGGGTGAGGGGGTCGGGTCGAACTGGGTCGGCTTCGGCGGCCTGGACGAGATCAAGCCGGTGCTGGGCATACCCGACAACCTCGAGCTGCTGGCGATCGTCCCCTTCGGCTACCCCGCGCATCCCCACAAGGGGAACCAGAAGAAGCGCAAGCCGATGGGGGAGGTCGTCTCGCTCAACCGCTACGGCCGGCCCTACGCCTGAGCGCGGTGCGGCCCGGCCGTCGCGCCGACGCTGAGCAGCAGGGTGACGATCCGCCCGGCATCGACGAGGCTCTCGACCACGGCGTCCGCGCCGGCCGCGCGCAACTCCGCCACGGTGAAGCGGCCGGTCGCGACCCCGAGCGCGGCCGCGCCGCCCGCGTGGGCGCAGTCCACGTCGTGCGGCGTGTCCCCCACGACCACCACGTCGCCCGGCGGGAAGTCGCGCCGGTAGAACGCCGCGGCGCGGGCCACGGCGAGCGGCAGGAGCGCGGCACGTCGGTCGACCTCGTCGCCGAAGGCGCCGACCGGCAGGTCGCCGGAGAGGCCCAGCCGGGCGAGCTTGCGCTCGACGATGCCCCGCAGCCCGCCGGTCATAACCCCCAGCGCGAAGCACCCGTCCTCCCGAAGACGGTCAAGCAGCTCCCGCACTCCCGGCAGCAGGTCGTCCGCGCCC
This sequence comes from Thermomicrobiaceae bacterium, assembly GCA_035702805.1. Lineage (GTDB taxonomy): Bacteria > Chloroflexota > Chloroflexia > Thermomicrobiales > Thermomicrobiaceae > DASSZN01. Next base: position 14,944 of record DASSZN010000221.1, read on the forward strand.
AACCGGTCGCCCCAGGCGGCGCGGTAGTCGTCGTCGGCGGCGGTGAACAGGGCGCCGTAGGTGGCCTCCGGGACATCAGTTCCCAGCCCGGCGCGGGCGAGGAGCATGCCGAACAGCTGCCGGTCGACCTTGCCGTCGAAGTCGACCTGGTGGATCGACACGCCGCTCGCCGCCGGGACGACCGCGTGCAGCGCGTGGTCGATCGCCGCCAGGTGCGCCGGGTCGCCACGGCGGATCAACGTGCCGTCGACGTCGAAGAGGACGAGGCGGCGGCTCACCCAGCGCGGCCGGGCCAGCTCGAGCGGCCGAGGACGATCGCCTCGCTGGGGTACCAGCGCTCGCGGACGGCGCCGACGAGGTAGAGGGAGCCGGTGACCAGGATCTGGTCGTCGGGCCCGGCGCGGTCGAGCGCCGCCGCGATCGCGGCGCGCGGCTCGGTGACGACCCGGACCGGGCAGCCGGCCTGCCGGACCACCTCGGCGAGCGCGTCGGGCGCGGCGCTGGTGCGCTGGGTGGCGCTGGGCGTGGTCACGATGGCCTCGTCGGCGACCGGCGCGACGATGCGCGCGATCTGCAGGTAGTCGTGGCTGTCGAGGCAGCCGAAGACCAGGATGCGCCGGGCGGGGCGGCCCAGCCGGGCGACGTTGGCGACCAGCGACGCCATCTTGGCGGGGTTGTGGGCGCCGTCGAGCACCACCTGCGGCCGGTCCTGCACGATCTCCATGCGCCCGGGGAAGCGGGTCGCCGCAAGGCCACGGGCAATGGCGTCGTCGCCGATCGGGCCGCCGGGCAGGTCGCGCAGGGCGCGGACGGCGCCGATGGCGGCGGCGGCGTTGGCACCCTGGAACGTGCCGGCCAGCGGCAGGTCGAAGGTGCGGCCCGCCGCGACGTCGCGCAGCGTGGTCCCGCGGGCGCCGGTGTCGAGGACCTGGAAATCCCGTCCCGCGGCGAGATGGGCCAGCGGCGCGCCCTGCTCGGCCGCCTCGCGGGCGATGACCGCCTGGGCGTCCGGATCGTCGACGGTCGAGACGGCCGGCCGACCCGGCTTGATAATGCCGGCCTTGTGCCAGGCGATCTCGGGGATCGTGCCGCCCAGCGACTTGACGTGGTCCAGGCCGATCGAGGTGATGACAGCGACCTCGGGCCGGATCACGTTGGTGAGGTCGAAGCGGCCGCCCGCGCCGACCTCGATCACGGCGACGTCCACCTCGTCACGGGCGAAGGTCAGGAAGGTGAGCGCCACCCAGAACTCGCCATAGGTCAGGGGTGGCTCGCCCCGCGCGACCCAGCGCCGGACCAGCGCGTCGAGGGCCTCGACGTGGTCGGCGAAGCGGTCGCCCGCCTCCAGCCGGCCGTCGACGACCAGCTTCTCGGTCTCCACCTGCAGGTAGGGCGACACGTGGAGGCCGGTCCGGTAGCCGGCGGCCTGGAGGATGCTCGCCAGGAACGCCGAGGTCGAGCCCTTGCCGGAGGTGCCGGCGACGTGGAGCGTACGGTACTGCTCCTGGGGCCGGCCGGCGAAGTCGAGGAAACGGCGCAGCCGGTCGACGCGCGTGACGGCGCGGGCCCGGATCTCCGCGGGCGTCGCCTCGGGACGCGGCGTCGGCGGCGCCTGGATCATGCCCTCGAGGAAGGCGGACGCCCACCGGTACCGGGCGAGAGTCGTGTTCACCGACGCCGTCATGGCGCTTCTATCTCTCCTGCTACCCCACTGCCCCATCGGAAACGACAGTCTATTCTATCCCCCGGTGCTACGGCCGGGCAGCGACTCCAGATCGGCGGACGGCGTCACCCGACGCTTCCCCCCGGGGCCACCGGTGGGCACCGACACGGGCGGCCGCGCGGTGGCGTCGACGCGGCGGATGCCCGCGGTACGGGCTCTGCTTGCCGCGCAGGGGTTCGTCCCCGTTCGGCCGGCCGGAGTCCGTCGCGCGCGTCCCGACCTCCCCGGCGACCAGCGTCGGGCGTGAGCGAGACGGCAAAAGGAGGAGCGATGGCGTCGGGTACAGCCAGGACGAGCCAGGCGCGGGAACGGGCCACGGCGGCCGAGGAGCGGCCCTACGCGGAGCTGCGCCGGATTCTCGCGGAGTTCCTGGGGACGTTCGCGCTCACCTTCGTGGCGGCCGGTGGCGGGGTGATCGCGGCGGTGAGCGGGGGTGGCCTCGGCGGCGCGGCGCTCGTGTTCGCGCCGGCGCTGCTGGTGATGGCGATGATCTACTCGGTCGGCCCGATCTCCGGGGCGCACTTCAACCCGGCCGTATCCCTGGCCTTCGCGCTGCGGCGCGACTTCCCCTGGAGCCGGGTGCCCGGGTACTGGGTCGCCCAGTTCGTGGGAGCCGTGCTGGCCGCGCTGGCGCTGCGCGCCATGTTCGGCACGGCCGGACACCTGGGCGCGACGCTACCGGCGCATGGGGAGATCAACTCGCTGGTGATGGAGTTCCTGCTCTCCTTCTTCCTGGTCACGGTCATCCTGGCAACGGCGGCCAACTTCAAGATCGTCGGCCACAACGCGGCGATCGCCGTGAGCGCCACGATCGCGCTCGACGGCCTGTTCGCGGCGCCCATCAGCGGGGCGTCGATGAACCCGGCCCGGTCCTTTGGCCCGGCCCTGATCGGCGGCGATTTCACCGGCCTCTGGATCTACTTCGTGGGGCCGTTCCTGGGCGCGGCGGTTGCGGTCGGCGTGGCCTGGCTGCTGCGCGGGCGGGGGAGCGCCAGCGCGCGCCGGGCGGCCACGGGCGACGAGTGAGGGGCGCCGGGGGGCCGGACACGTGACCGGCCAGGAGTGGAAGGCGCGGCCCCGGTGCCACCGCAGGAGGCGCTCAGCGCGCTACGCAACGACCCGGAACGACGGGAGACGCTGCGCCAGCGCCTGAGCCGCTACCTGGACGTCCCGATGGCCCTGGTCTCGATCCTGATGGGTGTGCTCGGCGTCCTGCAGCTGAGCGGCAGAGCGAACCACTGGCAGTCGACGCTGATCGCCGTCCAGCTGCTGCTCTGGGACCCGTTCGTGGTGGAGTTCGCCATCAAGCTCGGGCTGCCTCCCTCGAAGCGCCGCTTCCTCCGCAACCACTGGTTCGACGTCCTGATCGTGCTCTTCCCGTTCGTCGCCTTCCTGCGGATCTACGCCGCGATGCGCGGCCTGGTGCGTTTCTCGGTGGAGAGCCCGTGGAGCTTCGGGCCGTACCTGGCGATCCTGCGCCGCCGCCACCTGGGGCGCCTGGCGGTGATCTCCATCCTGGTGCTGCTCATCTCCGCGGTCCTGGAGTACCTGTTCGAGGCCGGCGCCCACGGGAGCAACATCACCAGCTTCTCCCAGGCCGTCTGGTGGGCGGCGGCCACCGCCACGACGATCGGCAGCCAGTTCTACCCGGTGACGAGCGGCGGCGGGGTCCAGCCAGGCCCCGGCCGCGCCCAGCGCCACCCCGCCGTCCACCTCGACGGCGCCCGCCCTCCAGCTGACTCCGCAGCAAATCGAGAGCCTGCGCGCCCTGCTGCAGCAGCTCGACGGGGTCCCCCGCGAACAGGCGTGAGCCGCGCCCGGCCGACGGACGACGTGCCGGTCGGGCCGGCGGGTGCGCATAATCCCACCGTGCGCCGACGCGGGGTCTCGGTCGGGCGTTGCCGGGATCGCGTTGGGAGGCTGGAGGCAGGGTGGACGACCTGAATTTCACGATCGCGCCGCTGCCGCCCTACCGGCTGGACCTGACGGCGTGGGTGATCCGCCGGCGTCCGGGGAACCCGATCGACCGCTGGGAGGACGGGACCTACCGCCGGGTGCTGGTGCTCGATGGCGCCCCGGTCGAGGTCGCGGTCCGGCAGACCGGCGCGGTCGAGACGCCCCGGCTGGAGGTGGTCGCGCGCGGGGAGGACCTGGACGACGGGGCGGCGCCGCGGCTGAGGGCGGCGGTCGAGCGCCTGCTCGGGACCACGGTCGACCTGAGCGGCTTCAGGGAGCTCGCCGCGGCCGACCCGGCGCTGGGAGCGCTGGCGTCCCGGCTGCGCGGGACCCGGCCGACCCGCTA
>DASSZN010000066.1:0-16659 GCA_035702805.1 Thermomicrobiaceae bacterium
TACGGCCAGGTTCGTCGAGAAGTCGAGGGCGCCACGCCGATAGTTCGCGGCACGCTCGGCTGACGTCACAGCATCTCGGCGACGCCCTGACCGGTTCCGGCCACCTCGGGACGTATCGCGACTGCGGCAGACCCCGTGCGAACAACACCTGCCAGCAGCCGGCGCCCAACCCTGGAGGCGCCTGCCCAAACTTGACATGAACCGACTCAAGAAGGTATCATTGGGGCAAGACGGGGAAGGGCGACGACCAGGACGCCGGATCTGAGGGTTCGATGGAATTCAGAGACTACTACAAGATCCTCGGGGTCTCGCGGGACGCCGACGAGAAGACGATCAAGAAGGCCTACCGCAAGCTTGCGCGGCAGTACCATCCCGACGTCAACAAGGGCGACGCCAGGGCCGAGGAGCGCTTCAAGGAGATCAATGAGGCCTACGAGGTCCTCAAGGATGCGGACAAGCGCGCCAAGTACGACCGCTTCGGCGCCGACTGGGAACGGTACCAGCAGGCGGAGCAGGCCGGCGCGGGGGCACGCTCGACCGACTTCGGGGACTGGTTCTCCGGCGGTCGAGGGCCGGGCGGAGGTCGGTACGAGTACCACACCGGTGGTACGACCGGCACCGGTGGCGCGGGTAGCTTCTCGGACTTCTTCGAGACGCTGTTTGGCGAGACGCTTGGCCGCACCCAGACGCGTCGCCGCACCCAGCCCCAGCGCGGCCAGGACTACGAGTACCCGATTGAGGTGACGCTCCGGGATGCTTACCACGGCACCTCGCGGCGCTTCGACGTCCAGATCCAGGAACGCTGCCCGACCTGCGGCGGCACCGGTCTCAACGGGAACGGCGCCTGTCCGACCTGTAACGCGACCGGGCAGGTGACGCGGACAAAGACGCTCGAGGTGAAGATTCCGGCTGGAGTGCGCACCGGCTCGCGCGTACGGGTCGGCGGACAGGGCGGCCCGGGGGTCAACGGGGGCCCGGCCGGCGACATCTACCTGACGGTGTCCCTGAAGCCGGACCCGCGCGTCGAACTCGACGGGGACAACCTGCGTACGGACATCGACGTACCGCTCTACACGGCGATGCTCGGCGGCGAGGTGATCATCCCGACGCTCGACAGCCCGGTCGCGCTGACCATTCCGACGGGCACCCAGAACGGTCGTGTTTTCCGCCTGCGGGGCAAGGGCATGCCGGCGCTCAAGGGCGGGACGCAGGGTGACCTGCTGGCGCGCGTCAGGGTCGCGTTGCCGGCCAACCTGAGCGATGAGGAGCGGAGCCTCTTCGAGCGGCTGCGTGAGCTACGCAGCCCGCACACCGTCCACGCCTGATCTCGCGGCATCAAACAGCGGGGAGCCCGCGCGGGTTCCCCGCCGCGAGGACAGCAGGCGTCCGAAGGCCTCGGTCGTCGGTCCGCGATTCCTCCGGATGCTATAGTTGAGGTCGGTCCGCGATGCCGGCGCCCCTGCGCCCTGCGGACCGTTTGCGCGCGTAGTCTGCAAACCCGCCCAGGTGGAGGACGATCATGGCAGCGACCATCATCATCGGTGGACAGTGGGGCGACGAGGGCAAGGGTAAGATCACCGATGCCCTCGCAGCCCATGCCGAGATGGTCGTGCGGCCCAACGGGAGCACCAACGCCGGGCACACCGTGGTGACGTCTCAGGGCGAGGTGTTCAAGTTCCACCTCGTCCCCTCCGGCGTGCTCTACCCCGACTGTACCTGCGTGATCGGCGCGGGGGTCGCCGTCTCTCCCTCGCAGCTGCTCGGCGAGATTGCTGACCTGCGGTCCCGCGGCGTCGACTTGAGTCGCCTCTACCTGAGCGACCGAGCCAACGTCATCATGCCCTACCACCCCACCCTCGATCGACTGGAGGAGCAGCGACTTGGCGCCAACGGGATCGGCACGACCCTTCAGGGGAACGGTCCCGCGTATACCGACAAGGCCGCCCGCCGGGGCATCCGCGTCGCCGACCTGCTCGACGAGGCCACGCTGGTCGAGCGGTTGCGCCTTGCCCTGCCGGAGAAGAACGCGCTGCTGGCGCACCTCTATGGCGAGGCCAAACTGGAACTCACGCCGATCCTCGAGCAGTACGCGGCCTATGGTGAGCAACTGGCGCCGTTCGTGGTCCAGGCGGAGGTGCTGATCCAGGACGCGATCGCGGCGGGCCAGCGCGTGATCGTCGAGAGCGCCCAGGCGACGCTGCTCGACGTGGACTACGGCACCTACCCGTACGTTACCTCGAGCTCGCCGACCGCGGCCGGGGCATGCCAGGGCGCGGGTGTCGGGCCCACCCAGATCGATGAGGTGATCGCCGTCTACAAGGCGTACACCACGCGCGTGGGCGGCGGGCCTTTCCCGACGGAGCTGACGGACGACACGGGCACGTTGATCCGCGACCGGGGGCAGGAGTACGGCACGACAACCGGCCGGCCCCGGCGCACCGGCTGGTTCGACGGAGTGGCCGGCCGCTACGCGGCGCGCCTGAACGGCGTCACGCAGGTGGCGGTTACGAAGCTTGACGTGCTCGACCCACTGGCAGAGATTCCGGTCTGTGTCGGCTACCGGGTGGACGGCCGATCGCTCGAGGCGCCACCGGCAGTGGCCTCGACCTATGCCCGGGTCCAGCCGGTCTACGAGCTGATGCCCGGCTGGCAGGAGGACACCTCGGACATCGTCGACTTCTCCCAACTGCCCGCGGCAGCGCAGCGCTATCTCGAGCGTATTGGGCAGATCCTCGGCGTGCCGGTCACCATGGTCGGCATCGGCCGCCGTCGCGATCAGATCCTCTGGCCCGCCGCGGGCGCGCTCGCCTGAGGCTCCCGGGAGCAACCGGCGGCCCGGCGCCGCCTCGAGATCGGGCGGCGGGGTAGCGTCCCGGCCGCGACGCGCGGAGGCAGCACGTGCTCGATGCCCAGCAGATCCAGCAGATCATTCCGCACCGCTACCCGTTCTTGCTCGTCGACCGCATCCTCGAGGTCGAGTGGAGCAAACGCGCCGTCGGGATCAAGAACGTCTCGATGGGCGAACCCTTCTTCCAGGGGCACTTCCCCGGCTACCCGGTGATGCCCGGCGTCCTGATCGTCGAGGCACTGGCGCAGGTAGGCGCGGTCGCGCTGCTCGGCACCGAGGAGCACCGCGGCAAGATCGCGTTCTTTGCCGGTATCGACGGAGTGCGCTTCAAGCGTCAGGTCCGCCCTGGTGACGTGCTGCGCCTCGAGGTCGAGCTTGGGAAGATGCGCCGAGGCGTCGGGACGGGCACCGCGGTCGCCACGGTCGACGGCCAGCTCGCGGCCCGCGGCGAGCTCATGTTCGCGATCGTCGATGCGGACGCGGCCGGCTAGCGCCGCCCGCGCGCGCGCCGTCGGGCTCCTGGCCGGGGCGGTCGATCGCCTTGCCAGGACCGGCTCCTCATCACCGCCCGAACCGGAGACCGTGCGCCGGATCCTTGTCGTCAAGCCCTGCTGCCTCGGCGATCTGTTGATGGCGACACCCGCTCTCCGCGGGCTCGACGCACGATTCTCCGGCGCCGAGATCGACGTCCTCACGGGAGCGTGGTCCGCTCCCGCGCTACGGGGCAATCCCCACGTGTCTCAGGTGCTGCCCTACCCGGCGAAGGTAACGCCCAGGTCCGTGCTCGCCCTGGCGCGCGACCTCCGCGGTCGGCACTACGACCTCGGGGTCGGGCTCGACCGCTCGCCGCTTGTCAACGCACTGCTCTGGCTGTCGGGCATCCCGTTCCGGGTCGGCATCGACAACCAGGGACGCGGCGTCGGACTGACACGTCGCGTCGTCCCGCAGCCGGGACGTCATGAGACGGAGCTGTTCCTCGACGTGGTGCTCCTTTCCGGGGCCCCCAGCACCGGACCGGTGCCGGAGTACGCCGTGGACGCGGCGTTGGGAGTGTCCGTCGAGCCGTTGCTGCCAGACGGCGACGGGCCACTCGTGGTGATCCACCCCGGCGGCGCGGTGAACCCAGGAGCAACAATGCCGTCAAAGCGCTGGCCCGCCGAGTCGTTCGCTACCCTGGCGTCGCGTATGGTCCGCGAGCTCGGCGCGCGCCTCGTCCTGGTCGGCGCTGCCTCGGACCGGGACGCGGTCGCGCGTGTCGAGTCCGCGATGACGGAGACGGTGACGACCCTGAGCGACCGGCTCGACCTGCCCCACCTCGCCGTCGCGATCGCTCGCGCCGACGTCTACGTCGGGAACGACAGCGGCGTGAGCCACCTCGCCGCCGCGGTCGGCACGCCAACAGTGACGATCTTCGGCCCGACCAGTCCGCGCCGCTACCGACCGCTCGGGCCGAGCGCTCGTGTCTGCGCGCCGCCCGCGACCTGGGCACTCGCTGAAGACGTCGACCTGCGCCGGGGACCGGGTCTGGATCCGGACGTCGAAATCACGCGCGTGACACCCGACGAGGTGTTCGAGGCCGTGCGAGAGAGCCTCGCGGCGGCGACCGTCGGAGAGCGGGGATGATCGCTCACCGACTGCGCGACGCCGCCGTCGACGCCCTGGCCCGGCTTCCGGTCTGGTCGGTCGAGCCGGCCCAGGGGGAGATTCTGCTGATCCGCCCCGATCACCTCGGCGACGTGCTGTTCCTGACACCGGCGCTCCATCGTCTGCGTCGCGCGCTCCCCGACGCGCATCTCACGCTAGCGATCGGGCCGTGGGCCCGGCCCGCGGTCGCCGAGAACCCGGACATCGATGAGATCCTCGAGTTCCCGTTTCCGGGGTTCACGCGCGCCACTACCGTCCGGATGGCGCCGTACTGGGGGCTCGCCGAGTTCATCCGGATGGTCCGGGCGCGGCGCCCCGCTGCCGCCGTCGTGCTGCGTGACGACCACTGGTGGGCAGCACTGGCCGTGCGTCGCGCCGGGGTGCCGGTTCGGCTCGGCTCGACGCACCCGTCGGTTCGGCACATGTTGACGAACGGAGTGGCGCTCGACGGCCACGCGGTCGAGCAGAACGGCGCGATGCTCAACGTGGCGGCATCCCTGCTCGGCGGACAGGCACTCGAACCAGGTCTGGATCCCGTGGCCGACCCGCTGCGGTGGTGGGGCTCAACCGGGGCGGGGGAGGTGGCACGGGTGGTTCTCGCCGACAGTGGCGTCGACCGGCCGTACCTCGTGCTCGCTCCGGGCGCCGGCGCGCCGGTCAAGCGTTGGCCGGCGCGCTACTGGGCCGAGGTCGTCTCACGACTGGCCGGAGAGCGAGACGTTGCGGTCGTGGTCGTTGGCAGCAATGACGAGAGGCCGCTCGCCGAGAGCGTGGCCGCCGCCATGGCGCTGCCCATCGTCGACCTCACCGGCCGTACGGACTTCGCGACGCTGGGAGCGGTGCTCGGCCGCGCCGACATCGTCCTGGGGGTCGACAGCGGCCCGCTCCACCTCGCGACCGCCGTCGGCGCCCGGACAGTGCGGCTGTACGGGCCAAGCTCGATCGAGCGCTATGGTCCGTGGGGCGACCCGCGCCGTAACCGCGTCCTCTCGGCCGGCATGCGCTGCTCCCAGTGTGGCGACCTGTCCCTCGATCGGCCCGAGGGTGCCGGCTGCATGCTCGCCATCGGCGTCGACGAGGTGCTCGCGGCCGCGCGCGAGGTGCTGGAGGATGCCTGAGCGGCCCCCCGCCACGATCGGGATCGACGCGAGCCGCGCCGGGACCACCCACCTGACTGGGACCGAGCGCTACTCGCGACGCGTGATCGAGGGCATCCTCGCCCTCCATGAGCCGGAGCGCCTGCGCCTCTACGTCAACGGCGACCGACCGCTGGCGCTCGATGACGGTGCTCGCGCCTGCCAGCGGCTCATCCCGTTCCCGCGTCTCTGGACGCACCTGCGACTTTCCGCGGAACTGGCACGGCACCCGGTGAACGCCCTGTTCGTCCCGGCCCACGTCGTCCCACCCATACACCCGAGAGCCACGGTGGTCACGGTGCACGACCTGGGCTACCTGCACGAGCCCGGGGCCCACACGCCGTCGGCCCGGCGCTACCTCGACTGGTCGACGCGCTGGAGCGCCCGCGCCGCGCGGCTCCTGATCGCGATCTCCAGAGCCACGCGCGATGATCTCATACGGTACTACGGGGTCCCAGACGGCAAGATCCGTGTCGTGCCGCATGGGGTTGACGAGCGCTTCGGGCCGATGGACCCGGCAGCCGCAGCCGCCGTAGCGCCGCTGGGCGTGCGGCCACCGTACATCCTCTTCGTCGGCACGCTGCAGCCTCGCAAGAACCTGGCGCGGCTGATCCGCGCGTTTGACCGCCTCGCGGGCGAGCGACCGGAACTGACGCTGGTGCTCGCCGGCAGGCGCGGCTGGCTGGCCGAGCAGATCGACGCCGCGCTGGCTCGCAGCCCGCACCGCGACCGCATCCTGCTGCTCGGCCACGCGCCCGACGATGCGCTGCCGTCCCTCTACGCGGGCGCGAGCGCGCTCGCGCTACCCTCGCTCTCCGAGGGGTTCGGCCTGCCGGTGCTCGAGGCGATGGCCTGCGGCACGCCGGCTCTCGTCAGCGACCGGGGCGCCCTGCCGGAGGTTGGCGGCGAGGCTGCGCTGGTCGTCGACCCGCTCGACGAGGAAGCGATCGCGAGGGGCCTGGCGCGCCTGCTCGAACCGACCGAACGTGCCCGTCGGTCGGAGACGGGGCGCCAGTGGGCAGCGACGTTCACCTGGGCGCGCACCGCCGAGCATTCGCTCGAGGTGATCCGCGAGGCGATGTCGATGGGGGGCCAGCCGTCGTGAGCCAGTCGTCGCTGGACTGCGTCCTCGTGGTCAAGCTGGCCGACCTCGGCGACGCCCTGCTCACCGCCCCGGCGATCGCCTCGCTCCGCGCGGCGTACCCTGACGCCCGCATCGACGCGCTGACGACGCCGAACGGCGCCGCCGCCATGGCGCTCATGCCCGGCCTGTCGTCGGTGATCCCCTTCCCCAAGGAGCTGTTCGACCGGCCGGCCGGCGCGCTCCGGCCTCAACCGGCGGCGACACTGGCCCGGCTGTCGTTCGATTTACGCTCTCGCCACTACGATGCCGTGGTACTGCTCCACCACCTGACCACCGGGTTCGGCGCGCTCAAGTATCGCGCCCTCGCGACCACGACGGGCGCGCCGATCCGCGCCGGACTCGACAATGGAGCAGGATCATTCTTGACGCATCGCGCCCCCGACTTCGGCCTGGGTCCGCGTCCCGAGTGGCAGTACGCGCTCGACATCGTGGCGACGCTGGGCGCAGCGCCGACCGACTGGTCCTCCGTGCCGATCGCCGTGCCGGGAGCGGCCCGGGCATCGGCGGCGACCTTGCTCGAACAGGCCGGCGTGTTCGAGCCGTACGTGGTCATCCACCCGGGTGTCGGACCCTACAGTCCGGCTCGTGCCTGGCCGCTCGAGCGGTTTGTCGCCGTCGCGCGCCGACTCAGCCGGGAGTCCGAGGTCACGCTCGTGACGGTAGGCGGCCCGCACGACCGGTCCGCCGGTGCGGCGCTCGCCGAGGCGGGCGTGGTGGACCTCGCGGGAAGGACGTCGTTCGACGAGGTCGCCGCGATCGTCGACCGAAGCGCGCTCGTCGTCGGTGCCGACAGCGGAATCGTCCAACTCGCGGGCGTCCTCGCGCGGCCGCTCGTCGCCGTTTTCGGACCATCCAACGCGGACGCCTGGCGGCCGATTGGCGCGGTCGAGCACCACGTCGGCAATCGCCCCATTCCCACCGCCGCCCGGGTGGCTGTGCGCGCCGCGCTCCCCTGCTCCCCCTGCTTTTACATCGGCTACTCGCTCGGCCGCCGCGACGGCTGTGAGCTGAAAACGTGCCTGGACCTGGTCACCGAGAACGAGGTGAGCGCGCTCGCGCTCGGCATCCTGGCGCGTGAGCTTTCTGTCAACTCTGGCGGGCCCGACGCGATTGACCGGCCTCCGACACTGCCGTAAAATCGCGGCCACGCGTGCCACTGTCGACGGCGCGTGTCGTGGTCGCTTGCGTCAAAACCGGAGACGGCGGCAGCAGCGGCAAGGAGTGGAGGCCCGAGAGACGTGAGCAACGGCAAGATCCGCGTGGCCATCATCGGCGTGGGCAACTGTGCCTCGTCCTTCGTCCAGGGCGTCGAGTACTACCGCAACGCCGATCCGGACGAGTTCGTCCCCGGCCTGATGCACGTCGACCTGGGCGGCTACCACGTCCGCGACATCGAGTTCAGCGCGGCCTTCGACATCGACATCAACAAGGTTGGCAAGGACCTCTCCGAGGCGATCTACGCCGAACCCAACAACACTTACCGATTTGCCGATGTCCCGCCGACCGGCGTGACCGTCGCGCGCGGCATGACGCACGACAGCCTCGGCAAGTACCTGTCCGAAGTCATCACCAAGGCCCCCGGTCCGACGGCCGACATCGTCGGGATCCTCAAAGACACGCAGACCGACGTCGTCGTCAACTACCTGCCGGTCGGCAGCGAGATGGCCACGAAGTGGTACGTCGAACAGGTGCTGGAAGCCGGCTGCGCCTTCGTCAACTGCATCCCGGTCTTCATCGCTCGCGAGGAGTACTGGCAGAAGCGCTTCCGCGACCGCGGCCTGCCGGTTGTCGGCGACGATATCAAGAGCCAGGTCGGCGCCACGATTACGCACCGACTGCTGGCACGGCTGTTCGCCGACCGTGGCGTGCGCATCGACCGCACCTACCAGCTGAACTTCGGCGGCAACACCGACTTCCTGAACATGCTGGAGCGGGAGCGGCTCGAGTCCAAGAAGATCTCCAAGACCAACGCCGTCACCAGCCAGATTGACTACCCGCTCGACGCCGAGAACGTCCACGTCGGACCGAGCGACTATGTACCCTGGCTTAAGGACCGCAAGTGGGCTCACATCCGGCTGGAGGGCACGACGTTCGGCGATGTGCCGCTCAACGTCGAGATGAAGCTCGAGGTGTGGGACTCGCCGAACTCGGCAGGCGTCGTCATCGACGCGGTTCGCGCGGCCAAGCTCGCCCTCGACAACAAGATCAGCGGCGCGCTGCTCGGGCCCTCGGCGTACTTCATGAAGTCGCCGCCGGTCCAGTACCACGACGACGAGGCGCGCGAGATGGTCGAGGCGTTCATCCGGGAGACCGCCGCGCAGCGTGACGCGGCGCGCGTGCCCGCCGAGGACTGAGCATTCCTCGGGATAAGCGGGCGCGGCCGGGGTAATCCCCGGCCGCTTCGTCTCTTCCACGTCTGCGAGGCGGAGGACCGTGACCGACGACGCCATCCGCGCCAACCTGTCCTACGTGCTCCACGCGCCCTCGAGGTCGCGCCAGGTGGAGACCGTGGCCAGGGACCTGGCGCGCGCGCGCCGGGAACTGGACGCCGCGGCGCGACGGCTGGCACGCTTGTCCGCCGACATCCTCGCGGCGCGGACGCTCGTCCTCGCGCCGTCTGGGGAGCCGCGGGCCGGCTCCCCGGCGACCGCGCTGACGGTGCAGGTGGGACCGTGGCGCCTGCTCGGCCGGCTCCTGACGGCACGCTACGGCCGGGACAACGACGCGCGGTGGGAGGCCAGGCTCGTGGACGACCCCGGCTGCGTCGACGCGGCCCCGGTCGAGTTCTTCCGCGGCCCGGCTCGCCTCTGCCTGCCAGTCCACGCGCACCCGCCGGCGGGCTGGTTCGCCACCCTCGTGCTGCGGCCCGGCGGGAGCAGCCTGCTGCTCGAGCTCACGCCGCTCGCGGGGCCGGATCCGCACGCGTGCGCGCTCCGGGTCGCCGAAGCAGCGATCCGCACGCATGTGGGACAATGGACGTGCTCCGCGCCGCTGTGGCCACGTCCAGCGGAGGAGCAACTGTCCGAGTTCCTGACGGGTTGACGGGAGGGTTCCCCGATGTGGCTGCTGCGCGTGCTGCGCGTCGGCGCCGTGCTGACCCCGCTGCTGCCGCCCTGGCTGGCCTACACGCTGTGCCGGATCGTCGCCGTCCTCTTCTTCCTGGGGAACTACCGCACGCGTCGGCAGGTCATCGACAACCTGCGCCACGTCGAACCCGACGCGTCCCGCGCGCGGCGCTACCGCGACGCGATGCGTGTCTTTATGACCGTCGTCACGAACTACTACGACATGGTACGGCTCTGGACGGTCGATCAGGACCGGGTGCTCGACCTGTTCCAGGTCGAGGGCTGGGACCACCTGACCGGGGCCCTGAGCCACGGCGAGGGCGTGATCGTCCTGTCCGCGCACGTGGGCAACTTCAACGTGGTGGCGAGTTACCCGGCCGCGGCCGCGGGCTTCCACACCGCCGTTATCGCCGAGCGGGTCGAACCGCCGCCGCTGTTCGACTACATGGCGGGGCTTCGTTCCGGCATCGGCATCGACGTGATCCCGCCCGGCTCCGAGGCCATTCGCCCACTGATGCGGCTGTTACGGCACAACGGCATTCTGCTTCTGGCCGGGGATCGGGACGTCGTCGGTCACGGTGCGATGACCGAGTTCTTCGGCGAGCCTGCCGCGTTGCCCGTCGGGCCGGTCCTGCTGGCGATGCGTACCGGAGCGATGCTGGTCCCAGCCTATACGCTCAGGCGCCGACGTCAACGCTCGATCGTGCACATCCTCCCGCCAATCGACCTGGTCCGCACCGGAGATTGGGAGGAGGATCTCCAGCAGAACCACCGGCTGATGGCGCGCACCCTGGAGCGCATGATCGCGCCGGACCCGGGCCAGTGGGCCGTGCTGCAGCAGATCTGGCCGCCGGCCTCACAGTACTTCGGAGACCGCGGGGAAGGCCTCGGCGGGATTCCGCCGACGATCCACGCCAAGCGTCCGGGCTACCTGCGCCGCGCCGGCCGCCGCCTCACGGCGAGGGTCAGGCCGGGATCGTCGGATCGAGGTCGACGATCCGGTAGCGGTACCCCTGATCGACGAGAAAGCGCTGCCGCCGCGCCGCCATCTCCGTCTCGCCGGTAGCCGGCGCGACCAGGCTGTAGAAAGCGGCTCGGCGGCCGTCGCGCTTGGGCCGCAGCAGCCGGCCCAGGCGCTGCGCTTCCTCCTGCCGCGACCCGAACGCGCCGGACAACTGGATCAGCACCGCCGCGTCTGGCAGATCCACCCCAACATTCGCCACCCGGGAGAGAACGAGCACCGGAATCTCGCCGCGGCGGAAGCTCTCGTAGCGCGCACGGCGCTCGGCCGCGGTGGTCTGTCCGGTCACGACCGGAGCGCCGAGCGCACGCGCCGCCGCCTGGACCTCGGCCAAACGGTGCGCCACCACGAGCGTCGGCTCACCGGCATGGCGCCGCGCCAGCACCCGCATCGCCTTCAGCTTGGCGGAGAGGACGCGCTCCGGCGTCGGGCGTGCGCCGTCGACCAGCCGGACGCGAACCTCCACACAGTCCACCGGGGCGATCCAGCCCCGACGCTCCAGGTCGCGCCAGGGCATCGAGAAGACGGTCGGGCCGACGAGCGAGAAGACGTCCCGCTCCCGTCCGTCCTCCCGGACCAGCGTGGCGGTCAGCCCCAGCCGACGCCGGGACTGCAGCACCGCGCTCTGGCGGAAGAGGTCCGCAGGCAGGCTGTGGACCTCGTCGTAGACGATCAGACCCCACGGGAAGTCGAGCAGCGCCGCAAGCGTCGCCGGCTCACCCTGGCGGCGTGCGATCAGCCCCTGGTAGGTCAGGATCGTGACGGGCCGGGGCATGTGCCCGAGCCGGTGCACGCCAACCTGCTCGGCGGCGAGATCGGTGAGGGCGAGCAGGCTGTCCCGCCACTGCTCGCCAATCGTACGGCTCGGCGTGACGACCAGCGTGGTCGCCTTCAGCGCGGCCGCGGCGGCGATGCCCACCACCGTCTTGCCCGAGCCGCAGGGCAGCAGTACGACCCCGCCGGTCGGCGCGCTCGCCACGAAGCGCTCGACCGCGTGCGCCTGATAGGGCCGCAGCCGGACCTCGGGACAGATCGCGAACTCGAGCTCAACCCCGGACGCGAGCGCCGCCTCGTCGACGACCGGGTATCCCGCCGCAGTAAGCGCCGCCTTCAGCGTTCCCCGCCGGTCGTCGGGGACGGCCAGCCCATCGGCACTGCGGGACAGCCCGTGTTCGACGCGAACGCGCTCGATCAGCGCCGGGTCGGATCCGGTCAGGCGCAGGGAACCAGGCCGACCCCGCAGCCGGAGCAGCCCGTAACGTCCGCAGAACTCCTGGACGTAGGCCACCAGGGGCAGCGGCGGCGGATGCTCACCGAAGCGCTCCAGGTGGGCCACGATCTGCCCGGCGGTAAGCCCGCTCGCCGCGGCGCTCCAGAGCGAGAGATCGGTGATCCGATAGGTATGATAGGCACCGGCGCTGTGGACGAGTTCGGCGAACCGGCGCAGCCCATCCCGCGCCGGTTCGAACCCGGGAGCGGACGCGGTGACCAGGACCGCCCGATTGCGTTGGTAGATCAGGCAGCGCTCGCTCGCCACGCCGACTCCATGCGTCGCGCCACGACGCGCTGCCGTGGCACCAACCAGCCCGGCGAGATGATACCCCGGACCGGCGCACGCGCCGGCCCGCGCGAGCGACGCGGCCCGACGATCTGGTGAAGGGGAGTCCATGCGAGTGGTCAGCGCGTCCGAGGCCGTCGAGCTCATCGCGTCGGGGGACCACGTCTACGTCCATGAGGTGGCCATGGTGCCAACCTCGCTGGTCAACGCGCTCGTGGCGCGTGCGCCGGAGCTTCGTGACGTCGAGATCGTCCACCTCCACACCGAGGGGAACGCCCCCTACCTGGAGCCGGGCCTGGAGGGACACCTGCGCCACAACGCCCTCTTCGTGGGCCCAAACGCGCGCGAGGCGGTGAATCAGGGGCGCGCGGACTACACGCCGGTGTTTCTGTCGGAGATCCCGGGCCTGATCGCCGATGGGACGCTGCCGGTCGACGTGGCCCTGGTGCAGGTCTCGCCGCCGGACCGGCACGGCTTCTGCCGTCTCGGAGTGTCGGTGGCGTGTGCCCGGGCCGCCATCGACCACGCTCGCATCGTCATCGCCGAGTTCAACCCCCGGGTGCCGCGCACGTTGGGAAACTCGGCCGTCCATGTCAGCCGCATCACCGCCGCCGTCGAGGTCGACCGCCCGTTGCCGGCAGCCGCGCCTGCCCTCTTCGGCGACATCGATCGCGCGATCGGGGAGCACGTCGCGTCGCTCATCCCGGACGGGGCGACGCTGCAGGCCGGTATCGGCACGGTCCCCAACGCGGTCCTCTCGGCGCTGCGAGACCACCGCGACCTCGGCGTCCACACCGAGATGTTCACCGACGGCGTGATCGACCTGATCGAGGCGGGCGTGATCACCAACCGCATGAAGTCGCGCTTCAAGGGCCGGGTGATCACCTCGTTCGCGATGGGCTCGCAGCGGCTCTACGACTTCGTCGACGACAACCCGTTCGTCGAGTTCCACTCCACCGGGGTGGTCAACGACCCGGTCGAGATCCGCCAGCAGGCCGCGATGGTCGCGATCAACTCCGCCATCCAGATCGATATCACCGGTCAGGTGTGCGCCGACTCGATCGGTGAACGAATCTACAGCGGTATCGGCGGGCAGATGGACTTCGTGCAGGGCGCGCTGCGCTCGCCCGGTGGCAAGGCGATCATCGCGCTGCAGTCCACGGCACGTGCCGGCAGTACCTCACGGATCGTGTCGCAGCTGACGCCCGGCTCCGGCGTCGTCACAACGCGCGGCCACGTGCAGTGGGTGGTCACCGAGTACGGCGCGGTCAATCTCCGCGGGCGCAGCCTGCGCGAGCGCGCCGAACGTCTGATC
Organism: Thermomicrobiaceae bacterium; assembly: GCA_035702805.1. Taxonomy (GTDB): domain Bacteria; phylum Chloroflexota; class Chloroflexia; order Thermomicrobiales; family Thermomicrobiaceae; genus DASSZN01. Next base: position 13,732 of record DASSZN010000066.1, read on the forward strand.
GGGATCGCGCACCCGGACTTCCGCGGGGAACTGCGCGCCGCCGCCGCGGCCCGACGGCTCTTCGACGTCCCCGGCTGAGTCAGGCCAGAACCGGAGCAGCCCGCGCAAGGCGGGCTGTCCGGACGAGTGGGGTGAGCGGGATTGGCCGGGCGCGACGGCGCCCGCCGCTCCCCGGTGGCGACCCGGTAGGGGTCGTTCCCACCTCAAGCGTACGGTGCGCGTTGCGGCGTGCACATGCCATGAGCGCAACAGTTCCCCGGCCAAACGTCGCGGTTGCGCGCTACCGAGCCTCCGACCGTGCTGTTGACGGCGTGACACCGAACGATCGTCCGGGTTCGTCGAACCACCGACATAACCGGCCGCCGAATGGTAAAATTGAGCCAGAAAAGCGCTTGCGTTCGCGGAATTCTGGGAAGGTCTGCTGCCGGTGAGCTTCGGAACCGTCCGTCCCGTCGACATCGAGTCGGAGATGCGTCGCTCCTACCTCGACTACGCGATGAGCGTCATCGTCCAGCGTGCGCTCCCCGACGTGCGGGACGGTCTCAAGCCGGTCCAGCGCCGCATCCTCTACGCGATGCACGAGATGGGGATCCGGGCGAACAGCAAGACGCGCAAGAGCGCCGGCATCGTCGGTGAGGTCCTCAAGTCCTACCACCCGCACAACGACGTCGCGGTCTACGACGCGCTGGTGCGGATGGTCCAGCCCTTCTCGCTGCGCTACCCCCTCGTCGAGGGCCAGGGGAACTTCGGGTCGGTCGACGGCGACAGCGCCGCCGCCATGCGCTACACCGAGACCCGCCTCTCGGCGATGGCCGAGCAGTTGCTGGCCGACATCGAGCGGCAGACGGTCGATTTCCAGCCGAACTACGACGGCGAGACGCGCGAGCCGAAAGTCCTGCCCGGCCGCCTGCCCAACCTGCTCGTCAACGGCGCCTCCGGCATCGCCGTCGGCATGGCGACCAACGTCCCGCCGCACAACCTGGCCGAGGTCTGCGACGGGTTGGTCTACCTGATCGACAACCCGGAAGCCACCATCGACGAGCTGACCGAGATCATTCCTGGGCCCGACTTCCCGACCGGCGGCATTATTCTCGGCCGCGAGGGGATCCGCGCGGCCTACGCGACCGGCAAGGGGCGCGTCGTGATCCGCGCGCGGGCGACCATCGAAGAGGCTCCGCGCGGCAACCGCTTCCACATCATCGTCACCGAGCTCCCGTACCAGGTGAACAAGGCCGCGCTGATCGAGAAGATCGCCGAGTACGTCAAGGCCGGCCGCATCGACGGCATCCACGACCTGCGCGACGAGTCGGACCGCACCGGTATGCGCGTGGTTGTCGAGCTCAAGCGCGAGGCTCAGCCGCACCGGGTGCTCAACGCCCTCTTCAAGCACACCCAGCTGCAGCAGACCTTCGGTGTCAACATGCTGGCGCTCGTCGACGGCACCCAGCCCCGCGTACTGACGCTCAAGCGCGCCCTCCAGCTCTACCTCGACCACCGCGAGGAGGTAGTTCGCCGCCGCACCGAGTTCGACCTGGTACGCGCGCGTCGCCGTGCCCACATCCTCGAAGGGCTCAAGATCGCGCTCGACCACCTCGACGAGGTGATCGCCACGATTCGGGCCTCTCGGTCCGCCGACGACGCTCGCCAGAACGTGATGGTGCGCTTCGGACTCACCGAGGTCCAGTCCAACGCCATCCTCGAGATGCAGCTGCGGCGGCTGGCCGCGCTCGAGCGGCGCAAAATCGAGGACGAGTACCGCGAGGTGCTGCGTGAGATCGCAACGATGGAGGACCTCCTCGCCGATCAGGCCAAGATTCGCGGGGTCATCCGCGACGAACTCGTCGACCTGAAGGACACCTTCGGCGACACCCGCCGTACCGTCATCCAGGACATGTCGGGCGAGATCCGCGATGAGGACCTCATCCCCGACATCAGCGTGCTGGTCATGCTCAGCACCCGCGGCTACGTCAAGCGCATCCCCGACGGCACCTACCGCACACAGCGGCGCGGGGGTCGCGGCGTCACCGGCATGACGCTGCGTGACGAGGACGGCGTGCAGCGGATGACGGCCGCCAACACGCACGACAGCCTCCTCTTCTTCACCGACCGCGGGCGCGTGTTCCAGCTCAAGGTGCACGAGCTGCCCGACGCCGGTCGCACCGCCAAGGGCACGCCGGTGGTGAACCTGATCGGGCTGCAGCGGAACGAGACCATCACCACGCTGCTGCCGGTCCAGGATTTCGGCTCGGCAGCCTACCTCTTCATGTGCACGCGGAACGGCCGCGTCAAGCGCACGCGGCTGGACCAGTTCTCCTCGGTGCGCTCGTCAGGATTGATCGCCATCGGCCTCGACGACGACGATGAACTGGCGTGGGTCCGGATGACGTCGGGGGACGACGAGATCATCCTGGTCACCGAGCACGGCCAGGCAATCCGCTTCGACGAGAACGTCGTGCGGGCGATGGGTCGGCCAGCGGCAGGGGTCATCGGTATCCGTATGGAGGACGGCGATCGCGTCATCGGCGCCGAGGTGGTCCAGCCCGATGCCGACCTGCTGGTGGTGTCTCAGAACGGGTTCGGGAAGCGCACCCCGCTCACCGAGTTCCGTGTCACCAACCGCGGCGGCGCTGGGGTCACCGCCATCCGCAGGTCGGAACGTAACGGGCTGGTCGCGGCGGCGCGAGTCGTCAACGCCACCGACACCATCATGCTCGTGAGCACCAGAGGCATGGTCATCCGCATCCCGGCGGGCCAGGTTTCCTGCATCGGCCGCACGACCCAGGGAGTGGCGATCATGCGTCTGCAGGAGAGCGACCAGGTTGCCTCGCTGACCCTCATTCGAACGGCGGAGGATGAGGAGATCGCCGACCTCGAGGAGGCGTCCGCAATCGCGCCCATCGCGGACAGCCCGAACGGGCACGATCAGTC
>DASSZN010000123.1:0-5657 GCA_035702805.1 Thermomicrobiaceae bacterium
CGCATCCTCCAGGTGGCGGGCAACCCGATCGTGGTGCTCGAGAACGTCACCGGCTCGGAGGGGATCCGGGCGGACGAGGGGGCGGTCTGGGAGCTGCCGGAGGCGTCGAAGGCGTACCTGCTCGACATGCTGGCCGGGGGCGGGGTGCGGCTGCACATCGACTACGTGGAGCTCCTCTTCCGGGCGCTCTACGACCTGGCCGAGACGCCGCGGAGCGCGTTCGGGGATAGCGGGCGGAACCTGTCGGGAGCGGCGCTGGAGGTGGAGATCCAGCCCCTGGTGCAGAAGGTCCAGCGCAAGCGGCGGGTGTGGGACTCGGTCTACCGGCGGCGGAACGCGCTCTTGCTCGACCTGTTCGAGCGCTTCGGCGGGCTGGAGCTGGGCGGGGCGCGGCGGACGACCCCGATCTGGGGGCCGATCCTGCCGAGCGACCGGGAGGCGGCGATCCGGGGCGAGGTGGCGCTGGTCAACGCGCGGGTGCACAGCCGGCGCACGGCGATGAGCCTGCTGGGGGACGAGGACCCGGCGGCGGAGTGGCGGGCGGTGCTGGAGGAGCTGGCGGAGGTGGCGCCGCTGCCGGGCGCCGCTCCGGTCGGCCCCGGCGGCCCCGTCCGGACGCCGGCGGCCGGGGCGGACCGGGCGGGCGGAAGTGGTGGCTGAGCCGCGGCTCGCCGGCGGGCCGCTCAGCGGGGGGCGCCGCCGAACTCGAACTGGTTGCCGTCGGGGTCGCGGTAGACGACCCTGCGGACCCCGTTGCCGAGGGTCTCCTGCCCGACAGGCGTGAGGCCCCGCGCGGCGACCCCCTCGACCAGCGCGTCGAGGTCGTCGACGAAGAGCAGGTGCCGGCCGTGGCCGGCGCGCTCGGGCTGCTGCTCGATGAAGACGAACCCGTGCTCGGCGAGGGCCCAGACGGCCTCGGTGTCGGTCGGGAGGAAGGAGGGCGGCGCGCCGAACAGCCGCTCGTACCACGGCACGGCGGCGGCGTAGTCGGTCACCGGAATGCCCGCGAACAGGTCGCTCGCCATGCCCTCGCCCTGACCCCCTCACGGCCGCCGGAGCCGCGGCCGCGCCGGCCACGCGCGCCCGACCCTAGCAGATAGGCGGCGGCGCGTCGACCGGCGGGCGGGGGTGGCAGCTGAGCCACTGGCGGTACGCCAGGAGCAGCGCCTGGTGGCGCGCGGCGAGCTTCCGCGAGCGCAGCCGGAGGCGCTGGGCGTCGCGGCGGAGCGCCGCGGTGTGCGTCCGCCGGTCGTCGTCGGTCCGGGGCGGGCGCGGGGTCGGTGGCTCGGGGACCATGGTCCCTCCCTCCACGCGCGCGTGATCGTGGTCATGGCAGTCGTGGGCAGACGGCACGCAAGTCGTGGGCCGCCGCGGATGGGGCGACGGGGGACGGGTGGGGGGTGCGAGGTGAAGCCCACCCGATCACCGTACAACGCGGGCAGCGGCCCCCACCACCACCGACCGGGCGCGACGTCACCACCACGGGCCACGGCGCCGGCCTTCGATGGCCACGGCCGACGCGGCCCCCACCACCACCGACCGGGCGCGACGTCCACCACCACCGGCAATCCAACCCCGGGCGACGGGCAACGGTCCTCACCACCAACGGCATTCCGATCCGCGAGTGAGACGCGGGCGCGGCCGCGCGACGCGACCACGCGACGGCGACCAGGCGGACACGGCGATCAGGGGCAGGCAAGCAGGCAAAAGGAGGCACGGCGATGACGACGCTCGGCGAGGCCCGGAGCCGGCTGCGGCTCTGGCTGGAGGACCCGATGCCGGACGGGCTGTGGTCCGACGAGGAGCTCGACGAGGGGCTGCGCCAGTCCCTCTCCACCTACGGCATGCTCACCCCCCTCGAGGCGACCGCTACCCTCACCGCCGCCGACGGCGACGCCGCGCTCGGCCTGCCGGCCGGCGCCCGCAACATCGTGCGGGTCACCGGCCCCGGCGGCTACGTGCTGCCGCGCCGCGACCTGCCGGAGCGCGCCGGGGCCGGCGAGGAGCTCGCCTGGGAGCGCTGGGGCGACCAGCTCCTCTTCAGCCGGCCCCTCGCCGCCGGCAACTACGCGGTGCGCTACCACGGGCCGCGCCTGCTGCCGGCCGACGACGCCGGCGACGTGCCGATCCCCGACGCCGACCTGTCCCTCCTGGTCGCCGGGGCCGCCCTCTGGGCCATCGAGGCCCGCTCGCGCCAGGAGTGGAAGCGCGGGCCGCTGCCGCCGCGCTACGAGGGCCGGCGCCTGGCCGCGCGCGAGGACTACCACGACCTGCTGGCGGCCTTCCACCGCCGCGTCCGCTCCCGCCGGCTGGAGTCGGCCCAGTGAGCGCGGAGATCGCGGCCGGGCTGCGCCGCGTGCTCGGCGACCCGGTCCTCTTCTCGCGCGTCCTCTTCCCCGGCCGCGTCCTGCGCCACTACCAGCGCGTCCCGGCGCGGGCGGTCGGGGCGGCGATCGTCGCGCGGCACGGCGGCGCCACGACGTCGCCGGGCGCGTTCGTCTGCGCCTTCGCCCGCCAGTCGGGCAAGGACGAGGTGCTGGCGCAGCTCCTCGCCTGGCTGCTGGTGCGCTACCAGCACGTCGGCGGCACGGCCGTGGTGGCGGCGCCGACCCTCAACCCCCAGGCGGCCCTCACCCGCGACCGGCTGGTCGAGCGCATGATGGCGCCGCGCGTCCGGGCGCTCGGGCTGGTGGCGCGGGTGCGCGACGGCACCGTCGTCGAGCTGGGGCGGGCGAGCGTCCACTTCGTCTCGGCCGGCTCGGTCCACGCGCGGGGGCAGACGGCCTCGCTCCTCCTCGTCGGCAACGAGGCGCAGGACCTCTCCCCCGACCGCTGGGACAGCGTCTTCGCGCCGATGGCGAGCGCGACCGACGCCGTCACCCTCTGGCTGGGGACGCCCTGGACGGCCGACACGCTCCTGGCGCGGCAGACCCGCTACCTGCGGGACCTCGAGGCGGCCGACGGGCGGCGCCGCGCCTTCCTCGTCCCCTGGGGCGCGGTGGCGGAGGAGCTGCCGAACTACGGCCGCTACGTCCGGCGGCAGGTGGCCCAGCTGGGGGCCGACCACCCCTTCATCCGCACCGAGTACGAGCTGGAGGAGCTGGACGGCCAGGGCGGCCTCTTCCCGGCGAGCCGGCGCGGCCAGATGCGGGGCGAGCACGCCGTCCTCGCGCGCGGGCTCCCCGGCGAGACCTACTGCCTGCTGGTCGACGTGGCCGGCGAGGAGGAGGAAGCGGTGGGCACGCCGGGCTCGTCCTGGGACCCCGGCGCGCGGCGGGACGCGACGGCCGCCACGGTGGTGCGGGTAATCCCCAGCACGGCGCCGCTGCGGGACCGGCCGCGCTACGAGGTGGTGCGCCGCTACGCCTGGACGGGGGTCAAGCACACCGCGCTGCACGCCCAGCTGGTCGACCTGGCGCGCGACGTCTGGCACTGCCGCTACGTGGTAGTGGACGCGACCGGCGTGGGGGCGGGGCTGACGTCCTTCCTGCGGGCGAGCCTGGGGGAGCGGGTGGTGATCCCCTTCGTCTTCGGCTTCACCAGCAAGAGCCAGCTGGGCTGGGCCTTCCTGGGGGCGATCGACGCGGGGCGCTTCAAGGACCACGCGCCGGTGCGCCGGGAGGACGGCGACCCCGAGTCGGCCGCGCTCGACCGGGTGTTCTGGACGCAGGTGCGGCGCTGCCGCTACGAGGTGCGGCGGGGGCCGGGCCGGCTGATGAGCTGGTCGGTGCCGGACCCGGCGGTTCACGACGACCTCTTGCTGAGCGCGGCGCTGGTGGCGGTGCTGGACCGGCAGGACTGGCGCCCGCGCGAGGCGGTGGGCTCGCTGCGCCGGACGGAGGACCCCCGGTGAGCGCACCCGAGCCCGCGCGCGAGTGCCGGCCCGAGCCCGGACGCGAGGACGACGTCGGCCGCCGCGCGTGGCCGCCCCGGCGGGGCGCGCCGGCGTCAGGAGGCGCCGCCGAAGTCGACCTCCGCGGTCGCGACCGTGCCGCCCCGGCGGCCCGGCGCCGTCTGGTAGGTCCAGTACATGTTCGTGTGGGCGATGACCTGCTCCGGCGCGGGCACGCCGCGGGCCGAGCGGTCGTTGGTCGTGTGGGCGTCGCGGACGAGGGTGGCGTCGTAGCCGCGGGCCAGCGCGCCGTGCAGCGTCGAGCGGATGCAGGCGTCGGTCTCGGCCCCGACGACCACCAGGCGGCCGACCCCCAGGCCGGCCAGGACGTGCTCGAGGGTCGTGTCCTCGAAGGCGTCGCCGTAGGACTTCTCGACGAGGGGCTCGCCGGCGTCCGGCGCCAGCTCGGGGACGATCCGCCAGCCGTCGCTGCCCCGCGCCAGCTCCTCGTCCGCGTGCTGGACCCAGACGACCGGCACCCGCTCCCGCCGCGCCCGATCGACCAGGTGGCCGATGTTGGCGACGACGGCGTCGCGCCGGTGGGCGTCGACGACGACCTCGGTCTGCACGTCGACGACGAGGAGGGCGGTGCGCGGCCGGTTCTCGAGCGTGGTCATGGCGTCCCCTTCTCCACGGAGCGTGCGGGTGGGCTCCCGGAAGCGGGAGCGACGGCGGGTGCGGCGAATCCTACCACGGCGCCTCCGGACACCGACCGGCCCGGCGCGCCCGGCGCGACGACCCCGGTGGGGTCAGCGGCCGGCGGCGCCGGCGAGCGAGCGGCGGCGCGATCGATGAGCAGGAGCAGGAGCAGGAGGGTGGGCATGGGCATGGGCATGGCGATGGGTCCGAGCGAGAGCACGAGCACGAGCGTGCGCGACGGCGGGCGGAGCGCCCGCTGCAGGGGGGACACGGGCGGGTCGGGGGCGGCCTCGCCGGACGGAGCCCCGGCGCCGGGCGGCGCGGAGCGGAAGGCCCCGGACGTGCCGGGCGGCGGCCCGGGCGGGGAGGCGTGGGCGAGCCGGCCGGCGGCGCTAGCGGGGGTCCTGGTCGTCCGGGGCGCCGCGGGGCTGCCCCATGACGCGCCGCAGGTCCTCGAACTGCTGCCGGACGGTCTGCCAGGTGTCGATCAGCCGGCGGCGCTCCTCGGCCTCGAGCCGGACCAGGCCCTCGGCCCGCTGCCGGTCGGCGCGCGCGGCCCCGGCCGCCTGGCGGGCCTCCTCGGCGGCCTCGCGGGCCACCTCCGCGGCGCGGCGCGCGGCCTCGGCGGCTCCGCGGGCCGCCTCCGTCGCCTTGCGTCCCGCCTCGGCGGCGGCGCGGCTGGTCTCGGCCGCCTCCCGCATCTGCTCGCCGAAGGCGCGCAACCCCTCGGCGATCCCGCGCAGCGTCTCGGCCGACTGGCGCGACTCCTCGCGGACCTCCCGCTCCTCCTCCGCCTCGAGCCGCTCGACTTCGGCCTCCCGCCGGGTCGCCTCGGCCCGCTCCGCGTCGCGGAGGTGGTTGTCGTGCCGCGGTGGGGTGCTGCTCATGGCCGCCTCCTCACGGGTCCGGACGCCGCACCCATGGTGCGCCACCGTCGATACCAGCAGTGTGACAGCACGGCCGCGATCGCGACAGAGTCGCGACAGCACGACCCCGGCGCGGGGGAAGGAGGGCTCTGGTGGGCATGAGCACGCGCGAGGACGGGCAGAACGCCCGCTTCCTGGCGGACACCGGCGGCGGCGGCACCTCGCCGGACGCGCCGAGTGGGGACAACCAGAAGGCGTCG